>JAEYWK010000167.1 GCA_023431345.1 Pseudomonadota bacterium | reverse complement strand
CGGCCACTCCGTCGCGTTCGCGCGACGGCTCCATTGAAGCGACATCGAGTCGGGGGGCGGACTGCCCGGTGGCGTGCACTCCGTCGCGTTCGCGCGACGGCTCCATTGAAGCGAGAGCTCAAGCGGCTCGCTGGGCAGTTGAACGAGCACTCCGTCGCGTTCGCGCGACGGCTCCATTGAAGCCATGGAATGGATCCTGTCTTCTAGCAGCGCGCCGGAAGCACTCCGTCGCGTTCGCGCGACGGCTCCATTGAAGCTGTCTGATGCCGCTGAAGCTCGACGGCACGCTGACGCACTCCGTCGCGTTCGCGCGACGGCTCCATTGAAGCGGTAGGCGTCTGGGAGGACATGCGCCTAGCGGCTTAGCACTCCGTCGCGTTCGCGCGACGGCTCCATTGAAGCGTGGAGACCGTGGCGCACGTGGAGGACGGGGTCAGGTCACTCCGTCGCGTTCGCGCGACGGCTCCATTGAAGCATCCTTTCGATAAGCTCTAGTCAGTTACGGCTTAGCACTCCGTCGCGTTCGCGCGACGGCTCCATTGAAGCGCGGCGCCCGGCCCGCCAGCGCCCGCGCCGCTTGCCCACACTCCGTCGCGTTCGCGCGACGGCTCCATTGAAGCCAGCTGCGGCTAATCCGCGCGCGCGTAGCTAGAGGCCCACTCCGTCGCGTTCGCGCGACGGCTCCATTGAAGCCAAATCACGCCGGGCAGCGCCGGCTCTTCACTGATCCACTCCGTCGCGTTCGCGCGACGGCTCCATTGAAGCGTCGCGGTGCCAGACGGCGTCACGGAGCCCGTAGCGGCACACTCCGTCGCGTTCGCGCGACGGCTCCATTGAAGCACCATCTTCCCTATCGCGTCGTCGCTGAGAGGGTCCGCACTCCGTCGCGTTCGCGCGACGGCTCCATTGAAGCCCCAAGTCGATGGACCTCTCGAAGGCCATCGACAAGCACTCCGTCGCGTTCGCGCGACGGCTCCATTGAAGCACAACTCGCGATCCTCGCTGGCGCTGTTGCCGAGATCACTCCGTCGCGTTCGCGCGACGGCTCCATTGAAGCCTGGCGCATGGCGGCCGCGTGCGCGCGGGCCTCCAAACACTCCGTCGCGTTCGCGCGACGGCTCCATTGAAGCAGCCAAGCCTCGTGATCTTCGCGAGTGCGCTTGATGACACTCCGTCGCGTTCGCGCGACGGCTCCATTGAAGCATGGCCGTTTGGCCGATGGCGATGCCGGCGGTGAGCCCCACTCCGTCGCGTTCGCGCGACGGCTCCATTGAAGCGCAGCGGTGGCGCGATCGGCGAGCGCCTTGTTACCCACTCCGTCGCGTTCGCGCGACGGCTCCATTGAAGCGAGCTGCCCGGAGCGGGCCCGGCGTTCTACACGGGCTCCACTCCGTCGCGTTCGCGCGACGGCTCCATTGAAGCATAAGGTCCACCTGTCGCGCCCCGGCAAGCCAAGCGCCACTCCGTCGCGTTCGCGCGACGGCTCCATTGAAGCCCAGCTCGCCAGCGTCATCGAGTGCAGCGCTCCGGCACTCCGTCGCGTTCGCGCGACGGCTCCATTGAAGCTGCCGCTCGACCGCTTGGGTCTCACGAATCTGCTTCACTCCGTCGCGTTCGCGCGACGGCTCCATTGAAGCAGCACGGCGCGGCCTGTGTTGCCGATATGGTTGGTCTCCACTCCGTCGCGTTCGCGCGACGGCTCCATTGAAGCCAGGGGTACTGGCGCGTGCTCTTTCAGTGACCAGGTCACACTCCGTCGCGTTCGCGCGACGGCTCCATTGAAGCGTCTCGTGCGAGCCGACGGCCACCAGCAGCGACGACCACTCCGTCGCGTTCGCGCGACGGCTCCATTGAAGCGACTCGGTGGGCGCGTCGTCTTTGCTCGCTACGTCCACTCCGTCGCGTTCGCGCGACGGCTCCATTGAAGCGCGCACTGCACGCAGCGGTGGCCGTGGCTCGTCTCGACACTCCGTCGCGTTCGCGCGACGGCTCCATTGAAGCGCCCCATTGCGCCAACGCCGCGCCGCGGGCTTCTTCACTCCGTCGCGTTCGCGCGACGGCTCCATTGAAGCCGATGAGCGAAGAACACATCCCCACTATCCCGCGATCGCACTCCGTCGCGTTCGCGCGACGGCTCCATTGAAGCCTCCACACGGTGGAGGTCGACATCACCAGCGAGGAGCACTCCGTCGCGTTCGCGCGACGGCTCCATTGAAGCAGCGGGTCGAGCTCGCGGCGCTCCTCCTCGACGATCACTCCGTCGCGTTCGCGCGACGGCTCCATTGAAGCGGTCATTCTCCCTAGCGCCGCCTTCGCCTCGCTCAGCTGCACTCCGTCGCGTTCGCGCGACGGCTCCATTGAAGCAGCTGGCGCCTGAACGGCAGCACCTTGGCCAGCGGGCGCACTCCGTCGCGTTCGCGCGACGGCTCCATTGAAGCTCGAACCCGCGACTACAGCGGCGAGCTGATCAAGCACACTCCGTCGCGTTCGCGCGACGGCTCCATTGAAGCCCCAATCGGCTCCGTTGTCCGCGGCGTAGTCGTGAAACACTCCGTCGCGTTCGCGCGACGGCTCCATTGAAGCAGGGCTATGCGATCCACGAGACGATCAAGCGGCGGGCACTCCGTCGCGTTCGCGCGACGGCTCCATTGAAGCCTGCCGCCGCGTCTCACCGCGGCAACTGACTTAGATCACTCCGTCGCGTTCGCGCGACGGCTCCATTGAAGCTAGAGGCGCAGGCGCGTCGATGTGAACACGCCGGAGGCACTCCGTCGCGTTCGCGCGACGGCTCCATTGAAGCACGATGGCGTCGGCAGCCTGCAGCGCGCCCGACAGCACCACTCCGTCGCGTTCGCGCGACGGCTCCATTGAAGCACCTCGAAAGACCCGGGCATGGTCGTCAAGCGCGCGCCACTCCGTCGCGTTCGCGCGACGGCTCCATTGAAGCAAGGTCCGCGACGGGATCTTGTGGCTGGGCGGCGACACTCCGTCGCGTTCGCGCGACGGCTCCATTGAAGCGGCAGCATAGCGGGCGACCTCATCGATCGTCGCAAACACTCCGTCGCGTTCGCGCGACGGCTCCATTGAAGCAACTTTGGCGCGGGCGGGATGAGCCCGGCCGCGTTCACTCCGTCGCGTTCGCGCGACGGCTCCATTGAAGCGCGTACGTCTGCGTACCCACGCGCCCCGCGTTGCGCACTCCGTCGCGTTCGCGCGACGGCTCCATTGAAGCAGGCAGAGCGGGATGCAGAAGTAGTCGTGGCTCTTCCACTCCGTCGCGTTCGCGCGACGGCTCCATTGAAGCCAGCCGCTCGTGCGCTCGAGCGAGCTCACCCGAGTAGACACTCCGTCGCGTTCGCGCGACGGCTCCATTGAAGCGCTTGCGCGGGACCGGCGGCGCGGGCGGGATTGAGCACTCCGTCGCGTTCGCGCGACGGCTCCATTGAAGCCCTACTGGGATCGGCTCGATTGGGTCGACCAGTGCGACACTCCGTCGCGTTCGCGCGACGGCTCCATTGAAGCCCTCCTTCGCACGGCGCTGCTGCACGACGTGGAGGAGCACTCCGTCGCGTTCGCGCGACGGCTCCATTGAAGCTGCGAACACACGGGCGCGCTGGACGCCACCAAAGCCCACTCCGTCGCGTTCGCGCGACGGCTCCATTGAAGCGGAACGCCATCGCAAAAGGAGCCGTGACGTGAAAAGCACTCCGTCGCGTTCGCGCGACGGCTCCATTGAAGCGCGCATGTCCATCGCGACCTTCCAGAGGTCGTTGACCACTCCGTCGCGTTCGCGCGACGGCTCCATTGAAGCCAATGTATTGCCGGATGTAACCGCCAGCGTGATGGGAACACTCCGTCGCGTTCGCGCGACGGCTCCATTGAAGCACTCTGGGCGTGCCGTTCGACCTGGCATGCGTGCTCACCACTCCGTCGCGTTCGCGCGACGGCTCCATTGAAGCACCTTATGTTTGGCGGCACCGCGTACGCGCAACTGCACTCCGTCGCGTTCGCGCGACGGCTCCATTCCCAACTCGATGTTCACGCTGCCGCGCGCCGGCAGCGAGTTAACCTAATCGCGAGTGGCGCGACACAATCTGTGGGCCGCGATCAATGACACGTCGGCCGCTATTCGCGCCGGGGGAACGCAAAGTCGGGGGGGCTGCCGAGACGCGGCCAGATTTGCAGAAGGCTATCGTAGCGGAGCCAGGTTTCTCTCTGCGATCGTGAGGGTGATGGTGGTCGTGGTGACGGTGCCCTCAGCGCTTGGCGACTTTGCGCGCGGCGGTGAGAGGCAGCTCGCCGAGAGCTAGACCAGACCGCGCGAAGCGGTGGGTGGGCTCGGGGGCGGAGTCCACGCTGAAGCGCGCGGTCTGCTGCGCGCCGAGGTTCGCGTTGGGCCCGAGGTCGATGCGGACCATGCCCTGCGCGTCGGCCGTACCGAGCCATTTGCCGCCTCCCGACAGCTCCGCCGCCACCACCGTTCCCTGCAAATCTTCGACGCGCGCGCAGGCGTACAGCTTCGGATCGACCGACACGCGCTCTTCCGGCAGGAGCGCCGAGGTTTGCACCTCCGACTTGCGCGCTTGCATGATGACGCCACCCAGCATCGTGCCCAACCCCGTGCCGAGCAGGGCGACGCCGCCGGTGCGCCACGCGCCGGCGGCGCTCTTGCAGGTGTCCCCCGAGCGCACCTGCCCACCGCTACCGCAGTACACCGCCTCGCTTTTCCCGCTGGCGTTTGCGATGAAGGCCAAGCCGACGGCAGAGATCACTGCGCCCACCACGTAGGCGCTCACGTAGTAGGCCTTGTTTGGCGCCGTCTCGGTCACTTGCTCACGCTTCACGAGCTGCCGCGTCTCAGCCTGGCAAGCAGCCGTGAATGACAGCTTGCCGACCAGCTCACGCCCCTCTTGCCTCCACGCGGCCCGCAGAGGCGCGGCGTCCGGCCTGACGAGGCGAACGCGCTGCACGGGTGCCTCCTCGGTGGCGCGCACCAGGGTTGTAGTTCGAGTCATGCTGCAACCCGCGGTGCACCCGAAGATCGAAACGATGGCCGTCAAGCGGCCGAAGGAGCTTTGGGCAATGCACATCGACGTCATGGCGCCTCATCGGCCACCGCCCGACGCCAGTTGCTTCAAAAATCTCCGACCGGACTAGGGTCGCATTCGTCTCCTGGGGCCAGCCGCAGCACCATGCTAAACACCGGTGGAGATGGTCGTCGCGTTCCCGCAGCATCACTACTCGTTCCAAGACTACTTGGCGGTAGAAGAGATGGGGCCCGTGCGGCACGAGTTCGTTGCTGGCGCGATTGTAGCCATGGCTGGCGGTACGCCGGAGCATGCGGCGCTTTCCGCCGCCATCGTGGTGCTGCTGGGGACACAACTCCGCGGGCGGCCATGTCGACCCTACAGTGCGGATCTTCGGCTGCGCGTCCTTGCGACGGGGCTGGCCACGTACGCAGACGCGGCAGTCGTGTGCGGTGAGCCCGAACGGGATCCGCAGTCCCCCACTCACGTCACCAACCCGACGCTCGTGGTGGAGGTGCTCAGCGCCAGCACTGAGGAGTACGATCGCGGCGACAAGCGTGAGCACTACCAGCAACTTCCGTCACTCCGCGATTACGTTCTCGTGGCCCAAGATCGCCGCCGCATCGAGGTGTTTACTCGCGCGGCGGGTGGCGACTGGCGCCATAGCGTATACGGTGTTGGCGAGAGCGCCGTCTTCCCGTCGATCGACTGCCGGTTCCCCGTGGACGAGCTTTATGCCGCCGCCGGGTTGTAGCGACGCGCTGACGGCTGGGCGCGTGAGAGACGCCGATCGCCCGCAGCATCAACCGACGCGACGTTCGTGACCGCGCATGCGCGTGAGGATCTTGCCCGCGCTGTCTTGAACCGTGATGTTCCACTCGTACTCGTCACGGCCGTAGAAGCGATCTTCGGCTAACATGCGGACGCCGCCGCCGAGCTCCGCCGAGCCGACGAAGCTCTGACTGCCCTCCTGCCACTCATGGCTGAGGACGACGACGTCGCCCGTTGGAGCCATGAAATAGTACGCGCGGTACTTGCCGGTTGCGCCTTCACGCGCCCATAGGCCGATGAAGGCGCTGCCGTTCGAGCCGGTGCCGCGCTCTTCGAGGAAGCGGTCACCCAGAATCCACTCGAAGGTGTTGTCTTGGGTATAGCGCTGCGGCTCCGAGCCCGCGCTCTCGACGCTGACCTCGCCGCGCCAGCGCCCGACGTAATGTTGCAGGGGGTCCTTCGAAGCCGACGAATCACTGTGCATGGTTGCTCCTTGGTCGACTCCTAGAGACCACGAAAGCGGCTCACCTGCTTCGCGCGCCTTGCGCTGTGTTGACGTTTCTTGCTGCAGATTCAGCCGCGACTCAGGAGCCGGAAGGCCGTGGGCGTCGTTCCGGTGAAGGCTCGAAAGCGCCTCGACAACTGGCCGGTGCCGCTGAAGCCGGTGCGGCGAGCGACCTCACTAATCGTCAGATTCGATCGCGCTAGCAGCCGCTTGGACTCGGAGATGCGGCAATGCGAGACGTAGGCGTGAGGCGAGAGGCCCGTCGACACCTTGAAGGCGCGCGCGAAATGGAATGGGCTCAGCCCGGCCAGGGCTGCCAGCTGGTGCAGGCGAATCGTGTCTGCCAGGCGGGAGGCCACGTACTCCCGGACCCGCCTCAGCACGTACGGCGACAGGCCCGAACGACGTGGCTCCGACGCTGCGGCGCTCACACCATGAGCCCGCGTGAGCTGGAGGGTAAACAGTGTCGTCGCCAAATCGCCGAACAGCTCCTCCGAGCTATCCGCCTGATCCAGACCGCGCCCTACCGAGCCGAGCAGCTCGGTGAGCAGCGGATCGCGAAGCACGCGCCAAGTCGGCTCGACCGAGCGCGCAGAGGCCCGCCCGCTTTGCGCAAGCAGCGAGGCGGGATCGAGGTAAAGGTCGAAGATCGCCGACGCGGACCTCGTGACGCTGCCAGCGTCCTGTGCCGAGCTCACGCGCCTCGAACTGGAATCCGGCGTCGAGCGGCATGAGGACGTGGTGCGAAGACGAGGCCGGCTCGATAAACCCCGCCACCCGTGCTGGCTCGCGACAGCGGCGCGCCAACGCGTGAGACCACTGCCGTGACACCAGCGTCGGCGCAGGCTGGATGGACCGTGTCCAACCGGGGCTGCTTACCTGAGAAACCTGCGTGGCCGAATCGCCCTTGCCGCCCCTGTCCGCCATGATCCGACTCTACAGCTTTACGACGTCTCCGTGACCCTCGGGTCCTGCCACAACGACTCAATAGAGCGCGTTCGGCCAAGGATTGTCGGTGTCTAGCCTTCGCTCTGAGCGGAGGAGCAAGCGCAGCGCGCGCTCTTCGTCGGCCGAGATGCCGCCGGCGCCGCCCGCGCGGGCGAGGAGCTTTTTGGCGAGTAGGAGCAGCTCAGGATCTCGCGTCGCCGACGCCAAGTCGCTCGCGCCATAGTCCGCTTCGGGCTCCGTCGCGCTCACCGGCCGCAGCGCTTTTGCCGGCACGGGAGCCGCGGTGGTCGAAGGCACGCCAGTGAGAGCGTCGCTCGCGCGCTGTTCTGCGAGCTTCTCCGCTACTTGCAGCATGCGGTCGAGCCGATCGAGAAAGCGCTGGTCCACCGGCGGCGTCGCCCCCGTAACCTTCTCGGCTTTCTCGAGCCGGTCGACGCGAGACTCGAGGAGGGTGGAGCGGGCTTCGGCCTCTGCCGCGTGCGCCCGCTCCCACGCGAGCTCGGCCCGGGCGCGCCCCAGCTCTTCGCTCAAGCGTAGTGCGTCGTCGTGTTGAGCGGACGCGCAGCCGCTGACGATGGCCAGAAGCCCCGCGCTACCGACTAACCACCTTGTGAAATGGTTCGCGTCCATGAAGCTCTGAGCGTAGCACGCCCCAGCAACAGCGCGTCCGAGCTCGGCATGGTGGCGCCGCCGCTCCTGCGGATGGCGCGGGCTCGGCAGGCCTTGGCTAGCGCAACCGCTGCCAAAGCTGCAGCGCGGAGGTGCTCGCGCCCGTGGCGAAGAGCCAGGTTGCCCGCAGCGTGTGGCGGGGCGAACGGACTAAGTAGAGCGGCGTCCGTCGCGGGCGGGGAATCTTCAGCGGCGTGAGCAGATTCGCCGACGCCTCGACGACGACCTGCTACGAGCGAGCTTCATGACGAAGTCGGCGCTCATCCTGGACTGCCTGGCGGCAGCTTACCGGCTCGATCTCGGAGATAGCGACTATGTTCACAACCTCGCCGAGGCGGCCACGCCGCTGCTGGACCGCGGGTTCGGTGTGCTCGCGTACACCTACGACGCGCGCGACCTGCAGCAGCCCGTCATCGAGCAGGTTGCAACGTCGACCGGCTTCGATCCGAGCTGGCTCCCTCCATTCTACGAGGCGGTGGCAGCTGCTGGCTACGCGGGGCGACCGCAGCCAACTGGCTTCGAGGCTTGGCGGCACATGACGTGCGGTCAAGCCAGCCAGGTGGCGAAGATGCGCCCCTTCTTGCCGATGTTCGAGATCCTCGGCGGCTCACGCGACGCCTTCGCCTTGAACGCGCTCGACGCGAGCGGGCAAGGCCTTTGGCTCGGCGCGCCGCTACGCTCGACGCGAAAGGTGTCGGTGGAGCAGGTCACGCTCTTCACGAGGCTGGCCGCCCACCTCGCGTCGGCGATGCGGCTGCGCAGGACCACGAGCGGGGCGAAGCCGAAGGCGGCCGCTGTCCTTTCGCCGAGCGGCGCGCTCCTCCACGCCGAATCCGATGTCGGGATCGTGGAAGCGAGGGCGACGCTGCGCGAGGCAACGGTGGCATTCGACCAGGCACGCAGCCAGAAGCAGCGCGGCAATGTCGACTCCGCCACCCGGCGCTGGCGTCCGCTCGTGGTGTCGCGCTGGTCGCTGCTCGACGACTTCGACTCGGACGGTCGACGCTTCGTCCTGGCAGTTGAGAACTCTCCGCCTACCCGCCCGCCGCGCCGCGACCTGAGCGAGCGCGAGCACCAAGTGATGACGCAGGCCCACCTGGGGCATACGAACAAGGTGATCGCGTACGAGCTCGGCCTATCCACCTCGACCGTCCGCGTCCTCTTGCACCGCGCGGCGCTGAAGCTGGGCGTTTCCACCAGAGACGAAGCCATCAAGCGCTTCGATCAGCTCGTGAACGAAGCGCAGCGGCCAGCGGGGCCGCGCTAGGGTCGCGGCGTTTACGTAAACCCCAGCGCCCTATTGGCCGCGAGAGCAGGCGTCTACACTGATAGGCAATGACGCGCGCTCCCTGGGAGCCGGATCTTCCCGCGGTTAGAACTGGAGACTTACCTATGTACGACGCGAACCGAGAGACCAGGCAGGCTTCAGGAAACGCATTCGCCCACCGGCGTCAGCGCGAGGCCGTGCCGCTAACGCTCTTGGTGTCGCTGGGAGTGGCTCTCTTCGTAGGCGCCTGCGGGGACGGCAAAGCAGGCGACGTTACTGGTGGTGATGCGGGTGGCAGAGGCGGTCTGGCGGGCAGCGCTAACTCCGAAGAAGTGGAAATCGACGCGGACGCGGTGGTCGACGCGGCAGTCCAGGCCGCTTCCCTATCCGACGAGGAGCGGAGAGCAGCGCTCGCGGCGGCAGACCTAGATGGCCAAATGGCGCTGGCAGGACTGTCAGGCCTCGTCACCGAGCTGGGCGGCGAGGCGAGCACGCGCGCCCTGTTGGCCGAAGTTGGACTGCGAATGCAGGCCGAGCTCGACGACCTCCCCGCGTGGAGCTCGTTCGGCACGCAACAGACACAATCCGCCCCGAATCTGCGGTGGCCGGGGGTGCGCCTCCAGGCGGACGACAAGGCAAGTGCCAGCGAAGCCTTTGGCGCGGGCTGGCTCGGTGGCTCGCTGTTCAACGCCACCTTTCTCGGGACCACCATCGACAGGTACAGCAGCGGAAGAACCGGAATCGATATGGATGCTTCTCCCTCGGGGGAAGTCAAAGTCACGTCGGCGTTGTCGGATACTCAGGTGCTGCTCGACGCGACCGCCGAGTTCGGCTTGGGCAAATTGAGCGCAGCCATCCAAATCCACTCTAAGATTCCCTGTCCGGACGTGACCGGCTTGGTGCTCATCAACTCGTCGTTGAATGTAACGGGGCAAGCGGGTAACGCATTTCAGAGCGCCCGGTTCACTTTCGAGCTGATCGTAGACGTGGACGACGACGCGCAGCTCACGGGTCGCAATCAGCTCAAGACAATCACGGAGACCCACACCGCCGATTCGTCGAAGGGTTACGACGTGACGGACGGTTCCGTCGACGTGTCGACCACCCAATACTCCGACGGAAGTTTTGGCGACGCCGAAGGCAGCTACCAGGGCATGTCGGAGCGCGAGGCGAATGGATGGATGCACGCAGGGCTGCTGTCTGGGATGATCTACCGCGATCAGCTGCTGCCGAAGTTGCAGCAGATGCTGGACGCCGGCCGCTGCGTGAGCATCACGGTGGAGCCCAGCGTCGGCCCCATGAATCTGGATCCGCTCACCGATGTGGACCTCTTGACCAAGCCGCGCGCCAAGATCAGCAGCGGCGCCACCACGGGCGGCACGGTGCAAGCCAAGTTCAAGACGAACGCGGGCGGCGATATCCTCGAGTTGGGGGAGAAGGTCCCGGCAGACGCTACCTTCCACTACGTCTCACCCCTCGACTTCGACAAGACCGAGGTCGTTACCTTCGAGTCTCGTTCGAGGCGCGGCACTGGCAAGCTGGACTACACGCTGACCACCAGCCCGCACGCGGACTGACCCGGTCCGCAGCGGGTCGTGGCGCCTCAGCGCGGCTCGGCCTCCAAGGCTCGTAGCTTGCGGCGGGCCTGGTCCCGCAACTGGCTCGCTCTTGCTGTGTCTTGGGGGGCGCCGAGCACGCGCTGGTAGGCACGGGTGGCAGCGGCTACATCGCTCGTTTCTAGGTACAAGTCGCCCAAGCGCAGCTGCGGAGTGAGTAGCTGTGGGTATCGAGCCGCGAAGTCCCGCCACGAGGCGATGGCGTCCTCCGGCGCTTGGAAGTCGGCCTCGAGGTCGCGCTGGAGCATTTGGTCGTCAAAGTCGAAGTGCAGGGAGTTCGTCACCCTAGATGCCTTGAGCGCGGCTCGCCATTGCCCGGTGCGGACTAGGGCCAGGGTGTGATGCGAGGCGATGCGACCGTGCTCGGGGAGGTAGAAGCGAGCGCGTGACAAATCGGTGAGCGCAATGGCAGCGGCCGCGGCAGAGCGGTCATCTTTCAAGGCGTCGCGACCACGCGTCCAGCGTAGATGGCCAGCCGTGTAGCGCGTCCCTTGCAACGCCCCGAGCAGCCCTACCAGGGTCAGCAGCGCGGCCACGCCGCGGCGAGGCCATGGCGACGGCATCGCCGTAGTGCCGCTTGGAGCGGCGGGCGCGAGCCAGCCCAGCAGGAAGAAGAGCAACGCGAAGGTGGCAGGCGTGCGCATGGGCGCGTCGGCGAGCCCATCGACATAAATTGCCGCGACCGCCGCTCCTACAGCACGGGTCAGGGCGTCGCCGTCGCGCCGAGCGGCCCGCCGCAGTGCTTGCACTCCCACGAGCACGAACGCTGCGGCGCTAACAACGCCCCCTTCGGCGGCGAACTGCAGCACGTCGTTGTGGGCAAAATCCACGCTCGACAGCGGCATGAACAGCCCGGGCTCGTGCTGCAGCAGGGTCGAGGCGGCTGGGCCGTACTCCGCCACATAACCAGCCACGCCCACGCCAGTCAGAGGATGCTCGCTCGCCAGCGAGAGCGCGACGCGCCAGAGAAACAGCCGCCCCCGCAGCCAGGGCGCCGTCGCCCACCAATCGAAGTGCCACGCGAGTAGCATCACGCCCAGCGCACCCGCGAGCACCGCGCCCACGAGCGCCCGCCGCCGAGGACTCGGCGCGCGCTCGTCCAACAGCACATAGACGACGGCGCCCGCGGCGAGGCTGAGAAGGCCGCCCTTGGATAGAGTAGACGCCGTGGCCAGCGCTAGCAGTGAAGCGCTAGCGACGTGGAGCTTGCGCCAGCCCGAAGCGGCGCTGGTGGCGGCCAGCGCGAGCGACACGGGCGCGAGCGGCGCGAGAAAAGCGGCTGCCCAGTTGGGATTTCCGAAGCTACCTGGTGAGCGAAACTCGAGGGTCACAGGCAACCCCTCGGTGAGCCAGCGCAGTCCAGCCGCTTGCAAGAGCACCAAGAGCGCGCACACCGAACCCGAGAGCGTGAGCACGGCCAGACTGGCGCGGCGCGCAGCACCCTCGGTGGGGATCGCTAGGGCCGTGACGGAGAAGAGTGCCAGCCCGGACAGCAGTCCGAACGTGCCGGGCCAGTGCGTGGGCGAGAGCGCTGGCGAGAGGGGCGGCAGGCAGATGCTAGCCACCATGAACGACCCGAGCGCCCACCCTGGCTGGGGCCAGCGCAGCGCACGCTGGCGCGTAGCCAGCAGGCGCATGAGCAAGACCAAGCTCGAGAGAGAGAGAGCCCACCCCAACACGCCCCACTTGGCTAGCCGATAACCGCCCGCCTGCTCGGGCAGCGCAAACCAGGCGGTGAGGGCGACGAGCAGCGCGGGACCGAGCGCGACGCAGCCGCTCACCTTCGGACTATCCGTTGAGGGCTTCAAGACCTTCACGTGTCGATGTAGGCCACGCGAAAGGTCACGTCCATCGACTTCGGAGTACGCCATTTCCTCGGTTGCTGGCGAGGTTCCGAGCGGTGCTGGGCGAAGCGTGTGCACGCGCGAGTGCGTCGCGGCGCCCTCGTGCTGAGACGAAGGTGTCCGGCGCCTCCTACAGGTGTCCGACGCTTCGTACAGTTCGTTCGGACACGAGCCGTTCGCGGCGGGCGCGGTGTGGGCGCATAGTGCGGGACAGTGACGGCTTTCGATTGGTGGCACGAGGGTTGCTCAGAGCGCGAGCGCCGCGCGCGGACGCCGCCGGGCAAGGGAGCAAGAGATGTCGCGATTGCCAAAGAATCGAGCTTGGTTCGTCGGGGCGACGTTGGTCGCCGTATTGGGGTTCGCCGCGTGCAGTGACGACGAGGACGACACTGCGGGGACGGCGGGGACGGGCGGAGGCCCAGCAGGGCAAGGCGGCATGCCGCCAGGGGGTGAGGGCGGCGAAGGCACGGCCATGGGCGGCACGCGCGCCGGTATGTCCGGCAGCAGCGGAGCGGCCGGCGAGGGTAGGGGTGGCGACGAAGCGGGGGGCGGCGGTGGCGACGGAGGAGCAGCGGGCAGTCACGCTGGGCAAGGCGGCGAAGGCAACATCGACGACAGCGTCCGCGCTGAGCTCGCCGGGATGTCGCCGTTGCCCGCGCTGCCGGTCGACACGACCAACATGTACGCCGACTCGGCTGCCGCTGCAGCCTTCGGCCAGCGCCTGTTCTTCGACGAGAAGTTCTCCGGTCCGCTCAAGATCGCGAGCGATCTGGGCGGCGTTGGCGCCACGCAGAAAATCTCGTGCAAGAGCTGCCACGGAACCCCGGTGGTGCTGGACGACGACCGCTCGAACCCGGACACGGTGTCGATTGGCGCGGATGTGCACACTCGCAACTCGCCGGCGCTCACCAATAGCGCGTTTTATACGTGGACGAACTGGGGCGGACGCTTCGCGTCGCAGTGGGAGCTGCCGCTCGCCGTCGTCGAGAGCGGGGTGATCATGAACGGTAACCGCCTGGCGCTCGCCCACCGCATCTTCGACGTCTACAAGGCCGACTACGAGGGCGTCTTCGGAGCCGGCAGCTTGCTCGCGGAGATCGGGAGCGATGCGGAGCGCTTCCCCCCGGCGGGCAAGCCCAAGGCGAGCGCGGTCGATCCCGACGGAGACTGGGAGAAAATGGCAGCCGGCGATCGCACGATCGTCAATCGCATCCTAGTCAACTACAGTAAGGCGATCCAGGCCTACCTGCGCAAGCTGGTGAATCGAACGTCTCCCTTCGACGCCTTCATGGCGGGTGACGACGACGCCATCAGCGCCTCTGCGAAGAGGGGCGCCCTGTTGTTCTCGAACCTCGGCTGCAGGAATTGCCACGACGGGCCAACCTTCTCGGACCAAGGTTTTCACGACCTGGGGGGGCCCCAAACGGGACCGAACGTGCCGGCGACGGACGACGGTCGCTTCGTGGACGCAGCGCGTCTGAGCGCGAGCACGATGAACATCGACTCGGACTTCAGCGACGACAAGACCACCGGAAAGCTCGCGGGGCTCGCCACCATCCCGGATTCATGGAAGGGCGCGTTCCGCACTTCGAGTTTGCGTGGCGTGGCAGCCTCCGCGCCGTACATGCACTCAGGCCAGCTGGCGACGCTCTCGGACGTGATCGACTTTTACGCACAAGGACCGAACGCGAACGCGCGCGCCGGCGAGGCCCTCGTCCCCTTCACGATCAGCGCGGACGAGAAGGCGGAGCTGATCGCGTTCTTGGAGACGCTCACGAGCGGACCGGTGGCCGCGGCGCTGCTGGTGGATACCGCGGCGCCATAGCCGCAAGTCGAGCCGAAGGCGTGCAGGGCGGCGATGCCGGCGCCGCAAACCACGCTCGAGACAAGCCGTAGCTCGTAACGGCGGTAAAAGCTCGCGATGGCGACGCTGGCCCAGGCGAACAAGGTGAGCGCCAAGAGCCCCGCGTGCAGCTCCGCCAGGGACAGGAAGCTGGCCACGCCGCCGGAAAGCAGCGCGAGCGCCGGCAGCTGCGCTCGAGCGTCGCGGCCCGCGCACAGACTCAGATTCGTGGTGAGCCACGGGCCCCAAACCGGGCCGTCCACCGCGAACCAGGAGCTCGTCGCTGCCGCGCTGCCGCAGAGAGCTGCACCCGCGGCGGCGCCTGCGGCTACTGCGGCGCTAGACAGCGGAAGGATCCAGAGGAGCGAGCTCCAAGTCAGGCCGCGCACCGGAACGCTCATGGCTCACAGTCGTACAGCGCGCGGAGCGCCTTGCCTTCCTGGACGCTGTCGTAAAACAACTTGGCGACGCCGAGGCCAATGCCGAGGGGCCCCCCAGCGGCTCCCGCGGCCAGCGTTCCTGCCACGTCGATCGCCATCGGCAGCAGCTTCTCCACGGCCGCCACCTTCTCCGCGCCGCACGGGGGTGGCATCGGAGGCGGAGGCGAGCACGGAGCGCCTGCCGCCGCGTCGTGGCGCCGGACCAGCTCGCACGCGCCAGCATCGCCCGTGATGTGGACCGGCGGGATCGTGACGACCGGAGGGGATGGCGCCGGCGGGCCGAACTCAGCTTCTGCGGGCAAGGCACGAGCGACGGGACTGGCATTGTTGACGGGTGACGGCATGGGTCCTCGTGAGCGATCCATCGGACGCTCCCCCAGCGAGTTGCCAAAAAAATGAAGGCACGGTTTCCGCCGCGGCTGTCTCGATGAGCTCGACAGCCTCTCGCGCCGACGGAAGAGCTCAGCGCAGCGGTAGCATCCCGCGATACATCCCTGGCTCCGAGCCGGCGATCTCGGTCGCTCCGAGGCTTCGCTCGTAGAACGCCTTAGGCCCGGCGGCGCCGATCACGCCGTATTGGTAGCCTCGGGCGCGCATCTCATGAGCTATCGCGACGGAAATAGCGCGACCGATGCCGATGCCGCGCGCCGCCTCGTCCACGCCAAAAGGGCCCATCACGCCCAGGGCGGTGCTGTCGTACACGCCAAAGCCCAAGAGCTCCTGCCCGCGCAGCGCAATGATGCAGGCGATCGGACGGAGCGCGAACGACCCCTCGCACTCGCTGACCCAACCCGCCGAGAACCGCTCACCAATCCAGGACAGCACGCGGTGGCGTTCGGGCATGAGCGGCCGACGCAGCGTGACTCCCGCGACGGTGGGAACCTCGTCCACCGCGTATAGCCGCACCAGCATGTCGGTCATCGTATCGTTCGGCGCCTCTGCCGCTCCGCCGGGAGCAGCTGTTCGTTCCGCTGGATGTTACCGCCAGCGGGAAGGAAAGCGATGGCCCGTTCGCCGCTCCGCGAAAAACGCTTCGCGAGTCACCGGCTTGCTTGGCCAGCCCCGCCACCGTCCAGGCCTCGGCGGTTCTCCGCGAGCCGCCGTCACGACGCGCTGACTCATTGCTAACTTGCCTCGTAGCTCGGTCGCAATTCGCGGCTACGGAACGGCCTTGAAGCTGCGGTATGTGAACAAGCTTGCACGGCTGCTCGGCGCGCCGCGTGACACCAGCGAGGGGTCGCAGCCAATTCCCGTCCGCATCGAGACATGGCCATCACCGGAGAGAACATGAACCTCAAAGCCACGCATCGCCGTTCGCCATCGATGGTAGCGAGCCTCTTGCTCGCACTGGCTGCCGGTTGCGGCTCGGGCGATCCGTGGCCCCCGCCAAACCCCGATCCCGAATGTCGCGCCGACCAAGACTGCGAAGCGCCAACTTCCTCCTGTGAGCACTCGGCATGTGTCGACGGCGCGTGCGTGCGCCAGCCCGCAGCTCGCGGCACCGCGTGTGACGACGGCCTCTTTTGCACGGACGCCCAAGTTTGCGACGGCCGAGGCATGTGCGGCTCAGGGTCTTCCCCATGCAATGAGTACGTTCCCGGCATTCCCCGCTGCAACGAGGACGCGCGCGAGTGCGAGGTCTGTTCGGATGGGCGCCCCCTCGTCAACGGCGAGTGCCGCTGCCCCTGGTGGAACTGCGTCGCTCGCGGCGGCGCGACCTATTGCGCGGAAACTGACCTCACGCGCTCAGCACTGAAAGCGTTGGCCCAAGCGCTCCACGGCTAGAGGCAATCGACCCCAGCTTGGGCAACGTCGCCTCACGCGAAATAGCCTCGCGCCATCCGAAAAACCGAGCCGCGAGAGATGCCGGTAGCCAGCGCAGGGCTGGCGCAATCTGGCACAGCGCTTGCGTGAGGCAGCGCATGAAGGTCGGTACGGGCAACGGCTGTCGCGTGCTGGTCGTGGATGATGACGACGACAATCGTGAGCTGTTGCTGTCGCTGCTGGATGCGGAAGGATTTGCCGCCTCGAGCGCCACGAACGGAGCGGAGGCGGTCGGGTTACTCGAAAACGGGCTCGATCCGGACCTGATCTTGACGGACCTGCTCATGCCGATGATGAGCGGGTGGGACCTGTGCAAGGCCTTGAAGACGAGGGCCTCGTGGCGGTCGATTCCGATCATCGTGCTCTGCGGCATGCCTGCCGAGCAGCGCGGTGACCTGCAGGTCGACGACGCATTCGAAAAACCAACCGACTCACGCCAGCTCATCACCAGGATTCGAGAGCTGTGCGGGACGTAACCTTACGCGCCAGTCGCATCGTCGAGTTCGCGATCGTTCTTGCGCTGCTCTGGCTCGGGCGGCCCGTGGTGGTGCCGATCGTGCTGGCATTTTACCTGGCATTCGTGCTGGCCCCCCCCTGCAACTGGCTCGAACGCTGGGGATTTCCACGCGCGGTTTCTACCGCCCTGGTCTTTGGAGCCGCGCTCGCCGCCCTCGGGGTCGTGGGAGCCGTGCTGCTGTCGCAGATGCTGGATTTGGCAGCGCAGCTCAAGACGTACTCTGCGCAGATGAGCGAAAAGCTCGCCAGCATCCGCAACGGCCGCTTTCAAGTGGTCGAGGATCTGAGCGAAGCGTTCGCGGAGCTCTCGCGGCGCATCGATCCAGAAACCGCGGCCGAAATCTCGACGCCGGTTCGCGTCATCTCGGGAACGGGCTCCACGTTCGAGCGACTCCACGATGCCGCCGGCCCGGTGCTGGAGCCCGCCGCCGTGACCCTGTTCGTGCTGGTGACCACCGTGTTCATCGTCGTTCGCCGGGAAGATCTGCGCGGTCGACTGATCCGCCTCGTGGGCGCTAGAAACGTGACCGTCACCACGCAAACACTGGGTGAGGCCATGGCTCGCGTCGGGCACCTGTTACTCACGCAGGTCTACATCAACGCGGCGTTCGCGGCCTTGGTGGCGGTTGGCCTCTACGTGATCGGGGTGCCGTACGCCGTGCTGTGGGGCGTGCTCGCGGGCTTGCTGCGCTTCGTGCCGCTGGTCGGTGGCTGGATCGCGGGCGCGTTCCCGGCCTTGGTCGCGTTCGTCGTGTTCCCCGGTTGGCGCGAGGTCGCGCTCACGGTCGGCTTCTTCTTGGTCACCGAGATCTCTCTCGCCAACTTCGTCGAGCCTTTGGTGCTCGGCAAGCGCACGGGGGTTTCGGCGCTGGCACTGCTCGTGGCCGCGCTGTTTTGGACGTGGATGTGGGGCCCGCTCGGACTGGTGCTGGCGACGCCGATCACCGTGTGTGCGGCCGTGGTCGGCCGGCATTTCCCGCGCTTGGCGTTCTTGGCCATCGCCTTCGGGGACGAGCCGGGATTGAACGCGGAGCTCGACTTCTATCAACGCTTGTTGGGCGGCGCGCCCAAGGACGCGCTGGCCTTCGCCAAACGCCACGCCGCCCAAACCAACCTCCTCAAGACCTTCGACGACGTGTTGATCCCGGCGCTCGCGCTGCTTGCCCGCGATCTCGACTCACGCGCCATCAGTGAAGAGACCGGCGCGCGCGTCGCGCGCGATATCGAGAGCATCGCGCATCGCTGCGGCGCGTACCGCGGGTCAGAGCGCGCCGCTTCGCGGGCCGTGGGCATCGCCGCGCAGCCCCTGTTCGACGCGCCGATCTTGCAGATGCTTCGCGCCACGATGGCGCGGCAGGGGGTTGGGCTCGACGTCGCGGTCGCGGAAAGTCGCGATGAAGCGCTGGCGAGGGTGCTCCAGAGCCAACCTCAGCTCGTGTGCGTCACCGCGCTGCCCCCCGGCGGCAGCGTCAATGCGCGCTTCTTGTGCCGTCGCCTGCGCGCAGAGCTGCCAGGCTGTTTCATCATCGCGCTCGTGCCGGAACCCGACGACGCGCTCTCGCACGAGGGCGCAGCTCGGCTGCGAGAAGCAGGCGCCGATCTGGTGGTCCACTGCATCCACGAAGCCGCCGCCGCCGTGGCGGGTCGCTCACCCGAACGCGCCCCCGCCTCCGGAAGCGTAGCCTTCGCGGGCTAGCGCCACCATGGTCGCTCGCCCAGTGATCGGGATAGAACGCGGCGTGCCAAGCCCGCCGCGAGTCCGAGATGCGCTTTGGGGTTAGCTCATTGGAACGCGCCCACGTCCGTGTTCGCCTGGTTCACGAAGGCGTTCACGAACAGCTGCTTGCCGTTCCAGCTCGCGAGCTGCTTGCTGGCGATCTCGACGTTGAGCGGTCCGAGCAGCTTGGCGCCGAACGTGCCTCCGCCCGTCTCGCCCCTGATGTTGTTGATCGCGACCGCTGAGTAGTTGTTCGCGGAGGCGTTCGGTCGGTCCCGGTCCCAGTCCCAAGAGGCAACAGCAACGGCCGGAATAGTCAACGTCATCACATTGATGTCGGCGTACACACCGAGTGACCCGACGTACGGGATGCCAAAGGAGGCGGAGGCATGGAGATCGGCCCGCGCCTCCGCGCTGGTTGCCGCCGAGATGATACCTTTACGCACGCTGCCCGTAGAAAAATCGCTACTCGCCGTCGCCGAAACTCCGAGCGAACCGCCCAGCGTGCCCTTGAGGTTGACGGAGGCGGGGCCGACCGGGATGAGCGCGGTATACGCCTTGGAATAGCTCCAGACCTGATGGGTCTTGGAGACGCTGGCCTCGCTACCATTCCAAGAGGTGACGTCGTAGTCGTGAGTGTCCTCCCAGACGACGTTACCGTTGACCTGAATGCGAGCGCTCGCCTCGCCCGTCATGTGGCTGCCTTGGCGTGAGCCGTCGGCGCTGGCCGTCAAGGAGAGCACGGGAATCGTCTTGTCGTGGACGGTTCCAACCAAGCTACGCGCGCTGGTGGCGGACAGCCCGATGCGCTGCGGCCCGCCGTTGTTGTCCGGCCATTGCTCGTAACTGCTCACGGTCGTGTCCAGGTAGATCGCGCCGGCCTTGGAGTTGCCGACTGTCCCTGAAAGGGAGCCTCCCGAGTAGCCGACAACGGTTGAGTCACCGGTCGCCGCTTTGGCGTCACCCGAGCTCGTCGCGAGAGCCAGCCCAATTCCCAATGCCCCTAACCTGATCAATGAACGCATCTTCTCCAACCATCCTTCTGCGCTCTTCTAGCGCTCAAGAAACCGCGCGCGCTCTTGTGGCGGCGTGGATGACGTGTGCTGAGCAAGGGCCGTGCCCATGGCCAGCGTGGCAAGTTGCGTATGGATTCGAGGTCAACGCGGGTGTCCGGACAGTGTCCGCGCGAGCACTCCGGACAGTTGCGAACACGTCGACTGCGCCCGAACAAGGCAGTCAATCACCGCTTGCTCATTGGATATCGAATCTGTTACGAACCGTCTCCACACGGAAGGGA
The DNA here is from genome assembly GCA_023431345.1 of Pseudomonadota bacterium. GTDB lineage: Bacteria > Myxococcota_A > Polyangia > Polyangiales > Polyangiaceae > PMG-095. The sequence goes on along the minus strand of JAEYWK010000167.1, from coordinate 69,010 downwards.
CGGGACCATGAGACGCAATGTGCTCTTGCTAGCCGCGAGCGCGGTCATCGCTACGCTCGGCATCGGTAGCTACGCCTTCTTCGAAGGCGCACGTCAGGGTTCTCCAGCAGCGAAGGTGACGACAGCCACCGCTTCGGCGGCGAGCGACGACGCGCCGCTCGTAACGCCGGGCATCGACAACGAGGTGCAGGTGCCCTATCTACCGCAGTGGCAGGCGCGCATCGACTACCTCTACTCGCTCGAGTACGCGACGAAGGTCGCCGTCGTCGGGGGGGAGCAGTTCCTCGATCTCTCTTTCAGGGCCGAGCTCGCCATCGCGAGGGCGCCGAGCGGCAACGAGCACCTCGTCAAGGTGCAATGGTCGAAGATCGAGCTCGAGGGCCAGCCGCGCGCCGAGCGTCGCCCTGAAGTGTCAGCTTTCCTGCGCAATCTGGCCGACCCCATCATTGGCCGCTATCGCTCCGACGGCGAGCTGGTGGCGGTGCACGCCTCGGCTCGCATCGAAGCGCCGGTGTTTGGCCTCTTGAGCTATGTCTTGGCCGACCTGCAGCTGCAAGCGCCGCCTGACCACCAGGTCAGCTGGCGCGGAGACGAGCTCGACTTCGTTGGACTCTATGACGCTGAGTACCGCCGCATGGCTGGCGAGCAGGTGTGGCGTAGCCACCGCCGCTATCGAAAGCTGCACGAAGGAATGGTCGGCACGGTCGAAAAGCTGGACCACACGGCCAAGTTCTCATTCGGCGAGGACGGAGTCCTCACGCTCTTCGACTCCAGCGCAAGCATCATGAACCGTAGCGATGTCGGCGGTACGCGTGGAGCCACGACGCTGCGGGCGAAGCTCCTCGCCTCCCAGCCCGGTTCTTTTGCGGAGGTCCCCTCCGGCTTCGCGACCTTCCCCATCAAGCCGCTCGATGCTGGCGTAGCGCGGGAGCGCGCGGTTCCCTCGCAGCCCGCCGCCATCCTCGCGTCTGGCATGCGCACGCACGCCGGCGACATGAGCGCCCACTTCGAGACTCGGGCGCAGCTCGCGGCGCGCATCAAGCACCATCCGGACGAGATCCCCCAAGTCTTGAACGCGATTCGCGGCGCGCTGGACGCGCACGAGTCCGCGCGGCTGCTCGCGACCCTCGCCGATGCCGGCACGTTGGAGGCGACCCGCGCCGTGGCCGACTTGGCTCGAGACAAGTCGGCGAACCTCGAGCTGAGGCAGCAGGCGGTGGGTCAGCTAGGCATCGCTGAGAATCCGACGGCGGAGTCCGCGCGAGAGTTGAGCGCGCTGGCGAGCGATCCGAGCCTCGAGGATGATGTGCGACGTAGCGCCACCTTGGGGTTGGGAGCCAACCTGCGCAATGCTCCGCAGGGCGCCATCGAGGAGGGCGAGCGTGAAGCATTCCAGGGCAGGCTTGCCGAGCAGGCAACCGACGCCTCTACCCCTGCTGATCGGCGCGCCGCCATCTCCGCGCTGGGCAACACGGGCAGCGCCGACGCCCTGCCAGCGCTACAAGCGGGGCTCACCTCTCCGTGGCCAGCGGAGCGAGCTTCGGCGGTCTTCGCGCTCCGCCACATCCCTACTCGCGAGGCAGAGCAGCAGATACTGGCGGCCCTGCTCAAAGATCCGGCGCCAACGGTGCGCAGCAGCGCAGCGGAGGCGCTAGCAAGCCGTCCCACGCGGACGGAAGCCGCAGCCACCACTTTGATGCAGGCCCTCGGCTCCGAACAGGTCCCAAGCGTTCAGCGCAGCCTGCTCGTTCCCGTGCCGTTCTATTTGTCGAATTTCCCCGAGCTAGAACGAGCCCTGGCCGCGCTCGCCGAGCGCTCGCGAGACGCCGAGCTGAAGAAAGCTATCGCGCAAGCCCTGCAAGCCGCTCCCGGCAGAGCTCAAGAGCACGACTGAAGAGGTCGATCCATGATTGAGTGGTCGTCGCACGGATGGCTCCAGCGCGCGGCCACTCGATCACGTCGTCGACCGCCGACTGTCGTTCGTTGGGAAACGGAGATCACGAGACTTCGGCAGCAAAGGCTAGCACTACTTCGCCACTTTCTAGGTTGCCGCCACGAGTGGCTGGCGGCGCTGGCTACGGAGCGAACTCGATGGCGCCGAGGTCGACGCGTCCGTTGACAGGGCGCGCGCGCTTGACGTTGTCGAACCCGTCCGGCGCGTTCGTGTATGTGAACCCTTGGTCGATGGCCGGGCTGCCGGAGAGCAGGGGATGCACGAAGCGACCATTGATCAGCGTTAGCGGTCCGAGTCGCGGATTGGCCACGACGTAGACCGCGCCGAATGGCGCCGACGAAATGCCCGTGTTGTCCGTCAGCAAGAGGTTGGTGCCCCAGCTGAAACTTCCGCCCGGAAACCCCGGAGGCACGCGGAGGTCGCGATTGCCGACGGTCGAAGTGTTCCTGGCGAACACATTGCCGAAGTTCATCGGGTTTCCGGCGGAGTGCACGTACATGCCGCCGGTCTCGTTGGCTTCGTTGAACGCGACCGTGCTCTCGAAGATGTGCAGCTCGCCGCTCCCCTCGTGGTACACGCCTCCGCCCCTCTGTCCGGCGACGTTGCCGCTGATCGTCGAGGCGATGATGTCTTCCTGCGAGAGGCTGTAGAGCCCGCCACCGTTGTTGCTGGCGGTGTTCTTGCTGATGGATGAACGCACGGCCATGAAGGCTGTTCCGTTCAGCGTCGTCAGCCCGACGCCGCCGCCGTTGCCCTGCGACAAGTTGTTGACCACGTTCGAATCCGTGAGCGTGAAGCCGACGCCGCCGCCCGATCCTACCGTTCTGATCCCGCCGCCGATGCAGGTGCTGCCGTAGCAAAAATTGGAGTCGATGAGCGTGTCCGAGACGCGGACCTCGCTGTACTCGCTATTGATGCCGCCGCCGCCGCGGGTGCTCTCGTTGAAAGCGATGGTGGAGCTCGCTACCTGAAGGTTCGCGCCGTTGACCGCGCGGATACCTCCTCCACGGCTGCCATCGTCGTGGTTGCTGTGCAGATAGGTGGTAGTGACGGAGGCTCGACCGCCGCTCACGCTGATTCCGGTGCGCCGATTGTAGGCGACATAACCATTTTGAATGGTGGCGTCGCCGGTGCTGCCGACGCTGATGCCTGTCGCAGCGCTGCCGGTCACGTCGGAGGAGAGGAGCTCCAGCTTGCCGCCGGTAGAGATGCCGTAAACGTTGTTGAGAAATTTTGATGACGTTGCGTTCGCCGAGCCACCGCTGAGCACTTGAAGGCCGATGTAGCAAGACTCGAGGGTCGCGTCGCGCAGCGTGGCGAGCCCAGCGCTGACGACGACACAGTTCGAGAGACCGCCCGCGGTGACGCGAAGGCCAATCAATGACAGGCGACGAATGGAGGCCCCCGTCGGAATGGATAGCGACGAGCCGCCGGACAAGGCGATCGTCGTGCTGCCTTGACCTGCGCCGGAGATGGTCACGTCGGAAGTGATAGAGAGCGTCGACGCGGCGTTATATGTCCCCGCGCCCAGCCGGATGGTGTCCGCGCTACCCGTACCCTGACGCGTACAACCACTATAGTTGCTATTCGTGTTCGCCGCCGTCACGGCCTCCGGAAGGCTGCAAACACCGTCGCCAGCGTTGATGGCCGACGAAGTGGTGGTGACGTTGATTGTGGCAGCCGCGGCGATCATTGGCGAAAGCCAGGCGCCGGCCAGGCTGGTCAAGGTGAACAGGCGTCGAATCATCAGGTCGTTCCTCGTTTTGGCGATGGTGGTACGCCGCTCGCCTCGACGCTGAGCATTCGGGAGAGCGTGAGCGAACGGGATGTCTACATGAAGAACGCGCTTACGCCTAGGGTCGAGGACGCGCGATGACGACGTGCGAATTGGTTAGCGCAGCAGGCTTCTGAGCGGGCGACCCGCAAATCTCACACGGCGTGCCTAGTGCGCGCGGCGCCCTACGCCGATACCGCGGCGACGACGGAGCGCTCCGAGGAGAGCGAGAGCGAGCAGCGCGCTGACGGGCGAGGTGCTCGATTGCGACCCGACGCGACAGCCGCAGCCATCGTCGTTCGGGACGGGGTCTGCGCCGCCGGAGCTTGCGCCTGCCTGGCTCGCCCCGCCGCCTTCGGGTGCCCCGGCGCTGCTTGGCGCGCCAGCGGCGGGCTCGAAGGGTGTGCCGCCCATAGCGTTGGGGGCTCCGCCCGCGTCGGCGCCGCCCGCGGATTCAGCTCCGGCCTCGCCGAGGCCGCCGTCAGCGCCGCCGGTCTCACCGGCACTTCCAGCTTCGCCCGTTCCGCCGCCGCTCGTTCCGCCGCCGCCCGTTCCGCCGCCGCCTATTCCACCCGCCCCCTCCACGCGCCAGGTGAACGAGCCGACATCGATCTCCGGCCCGTCCGACACGGAGACCGTCACCGCGTAAGCTCCGGCGGCCGACGACGGTAACGTGCCGGCGACGAGACCCGTATCGTGATCGAGCGTCAGCCCCGGCGGCAACCCCGCGGCGTCGAAGTAGATGGGATCGCCTTCGGCGTCGGCCGCGTCCAGCTGTAGCTCCACCGTCTGATTCACCTTCGAGCTGCGGTCGAGGAGACCGCCGAGAAAAGGAGCCGAGTTGACGATGATCTCGGGCACCTCGGGGTAGAGCAGGCCGGGGCTGAGCGCGGTCTTGGGCTTGCCGGGCGGTTGCCACGCGACGCTCAGCATCTCGCCGCCCGTGGCGTCGAACATGCTGACGGTGATGGCGTGGAAACCAGCCTGCAGCACGACCTGACCCGTCTTCTCGAGCGGACCGTGGAGACCGTCGTTGTCGACGATGAGCTGCCCGTCGATGAAGAGTTGGCTCCCGTCGTCGCTGGTCGTGAAGAACGCATGCGCTCCGGCTTGCTCGACCTCCAGGTAGCCGCTGAATACGAGCGCAAAGTTGTCGCTTCGACGGCTCACCGACACGTCGAACGACGCGGCCTCTCCCGTCGCCGCGGGGGTCAAGCTCGCGAAGGCCGGCAGCTTGTTCGGGCTCGAGAGCTCGTAGTACGCATAGCGGAGACCGTTGCGCGGCAAGTCAGGTCGCAACCGATCGATCCAGGCCGCCAGCAGCGACACACCGGCCTCGTCGACCACGCGCTTGCCGAGCGGAGGCATGGCGTCCTCACCCACCAAGGAGGCGCGCCAATACAGCAGGGAGCTGGCGGCGTCGCCGGGGGTGATGATGTGGGTGTTCTCGATACCGAAGGATTTAGAGACGCCGGCCCAAATCGTCCCGGTAGCGGTCAGCTCCGTCGTGAAACGCAGATCCATCCTCGCGCGATTTCCGGTTTCGGGGCGGTGGCAGTACGAGCAGTTCGCGTCGAGGTAGCTACGCGCGCGTGCCTCGAGGGGAGCGCGGACGTCGCCCTGAGCGCTGGTCCTCGGCGCGTTGGCGAGTGAGGCTTCGTCGTAAGCAGGCGTGAAGATGCCGAGACCGTTCCAAGTGGCGAGCTGGTTGCCCGTCACGCCTTCCGACAAAGTGACGCCCCGATTCAGGTTGTAGGCTCGCAAGCCGAGCGCGCCGCCAGCGCCACGTGAGTGACAAGTGGCGCACTGCTCGCGGGAGGGGAAATCCCAAGTTTGCGCGTGTGGTGTGCCCGCCGCGTCGTAGGTCGTCAGCTGGGCCGAGTCGGCGCCCGTCAGTAGATCCGCGTCGCTGCCGTCGTCGCGCCAGCGATACGTCAAGCCGTAGTAACCGGCGTCGCCCGTGTTGACGAGAAAGCGCGTCTCCAGGCGCCGGGTGAGCGACGGCTGACGCGCGTCGAGGGGCAGCTCGAAATGCTTCACGAAGACGGTGCCCACGGGGAATTGAAGATCACCCCCCTGCAGCACCTTCACCCGCTCCATCGGTTCGTCGAAGGCGCCATCGTTCGGCAGAAAGACGCAGCGCCTCTTGCTGGCTCCGTCCGACCAGAACGGCTGATTCAGCTCATAGGGCAGGCAAGCGTCGTTGAAGTCGAGGCTCGCCAAGTCGTCGAAGACGCCCAGCGCCGACAGAAGCGCTGGAGGATCGGCGATCGGCTCTCCCACGCGCGCCAACGTGAATACGTCTCCTGCGGAGCCGACGGAGCCCATGAACAGCTCGCCGGCGTTGTCTTGACCCCAGGTGCCGAGCGAGCCGGGCAGGAACGTGCCGATTCGCTGCTTCGTACCGAGACGTGTGGCCTCGTCGTACGCGATCGAGAACAGATTGTTCGTCACGTGGTCGCCGGCCAAGTAGTGACCGATGAGCTCTGGGAACTTCGCGCCGCGGTAGACGTAGCCACCGATGATGGCGTGCGCTTCGCTCCTCGCGAAATCGACCACCGGCTCCGTGAGCCGGCCAATGTAGCTCTGGGGCTCGGGCCTGACGCCGATGCTGGTCCCTTCGCGGAAGGGCCAACCGTAGTTGTTGCCGGACTCGATGACGTTGATTTCCTCGCGCGTGTTCTCGCCGATTTCACCGGACCACAAGCGGCCCGTGATCGGATCTTTCGTCAGGCGGTGGGGAGCGCGGTTGCCGAGCGTGAAGTGCTCTTCGAAGACGGTGCCTGCTTCATCGAGGAAAGGGTTGTCATCGGGGATGCAGTAAAATTGCCCCGTGACCTCGTCGAGGTTGAGCGTGACGTCTTGCAGCCTGCGCCGCGGCAAATGACTGCCGGGCGGACAGCTGAAGCCCTGCGGCGATTCGACGACGTTCACGTCGAGGCGCATCACGCCGCCCTCGAAATCGCCGGCGATATCCTGCGCGGTAGTGTAACGGAACTGATCACCGATGCTGAGGTAGAGGTAGCCGTCGTCCCCGAAGACCAGCCCGCCACCGCGGTGCGAGCCGTTGTAGAGCCGAATGCTGATGAGCACCCTCTCGCTTTCGGGATCGATCTCCGCTTGACCTTCGCTCAGCTCGAAGCGTGACAGACGATTGTAGGTGTTGAAGAAGCCGGTGGTGCTCTGCCTCGGGTACTCGGGATCGCAGCCGAGCAGGTCGATGCGCGTCGGGTCGAGCATGTCGATGGGGCAGGGTGAGGTGTAATAGACGAACACGTAGCGACTGCCCGCCTGACCTGACACCCCGAACATCGGGTGAAACGCCAGCCCGAGAAAGCCCGCATCCCAGACCACGGCGGTGCGATCCCGCGCGTCGAGGAACAAGCGCAGCTCCGAGGCTGCAGCGTCCGGCGCGCCGGGCGTCGACCAGACCGCGCCCGAGCGCGAACCGATGTACAAGCGGTCGTCGTTCGGGTTCGCGGCGATCACCGTCGTGTCCGGGAACGACAGCGCCGGGAACGCCTTCACCACCTGCCAAGTCGAGGTCTCCGGCGACATGGGGCGACTCGTCGGGAACGCTCCGTCTTTGAAGACGCCGACGGCGCTGGGCCCCGAGCTTGCCAGCTGAGAGCGCCCCTCCGCCGCGCTCAATCCCAGCGCTGCCATGGCCGCAACGACTACCGTACGCTTCGTCACGCCTCCATGCATACAGGTGATCCGTCGCGGACGCGACAGGGTCTCGCCCGCTGCCGCCCCGCGCCCGTCACTACTGGAGGAGGATCTGAACTGCGGCATCCTTGGCGGGAGTTATCGCCTCGGAGGCTACCGAGACGGCGGTGCCGGTAGGGCTGACGCCGTACCAGGAGGTAAGCAGCCACAGCTCGGTGCCGGCGGGCAGCGCCGAAAGAAACTCTGGTTCCAGCGTGACGGTGCCCGCCGAGGATTCGACACGGCAGGTGGCGCTCGTCCTCGTGCCGTCGGTTGCCGACGGGATGACGCCCGTCTGGACGTGAAAGAAGACGTTGGGGGCTCCGCGCGTCCACTCGATGGTCAGCGGTTGCGTCCGGGAGTGCGCGGCCGTGGCGATCGGGCCCTCAGCCGCCGCTGGCGCCGGTTGCTCGACGAGGAGCAGCAGCGGAAACTGCCCCATGAGCGAGAAGGCGGGCAGCGTACCGCCTCCTGCGGTGACAGTGAGCGCTTCCCCGCCCCCGAACGCCATGCCGGTGTTTTCAGTCTCTGCGTAGCGGCCGCTGTCGTCGGGCGTCGATACGACGTGGACGCCGGCTTCAGTGCTGTCGAGCGTGATGGGCCCGACGTGCTGACGTGGCGCCTCGGACTCCTCGTAGCTGCAGAGGCTCACCCTGCAGGGACCGTACGGCGTGCTCGTGCACGCGAATTCCGAGCCGCTCACCAGCGGAAAGTTCGGATTGAGCCGCACGCTACGGTTCAAGCTCCGGAACAACAGGCCTTGGACGGTGATGCTGCCGTTCGTCTCAGTCTCACTGCCCGCCGTGCCGGAGCTACTCGTGCCCGCTGTCGCTGCCCCAGCGCCGCCCGACGACGACTGCCCAGCGCTCTGCCCAGCGCCCCCCGTTGCGCCCCCTGCAGAGCTACCTGCGGCCCCGCCAGTGGGCGTGCCCGCCTGCGCGTCAGCGTCAGGTTTCGTTTCGCCGCACCCTAACGCAAGCACCAACCACCAACCCAGCCAAGCCACCTTCATGCCGAGAAGCGTACCCGAGTTGCTCGGCCCGCGCACGACGCTTCGCAGGTTCGCCTATCGAGCGAGGGGCGCGGTGCTGCCCTCAGCTGCTCGTTTGTCTTGTCAATTTTGGTGCCGACGCGGCTTCTGCCAGTTTTCTCGCTGCGGCGAGCAGCGGTTTTTTCTTACGCGGTGACCTTTGCGTCGAAGGCGGTGGCCTCAGCGACGCGCTCGGTCTTGTCTACCTCGTCTGTCATCGAAGTCAGCTTGCTGCGAATCAGCGAGACTGCGTCGGCGCCGAGGGGCAAGCGCAGCGTCGGTGCACCTGCGTTCACGGCGTTGACGATGGCGTGGGCAGCTTTGGCGGGATCTCCTTCCTGCTTGCCGGCGCTGCTCGTCACGTAGGCGCGAGTTGGGCCGACGCTGGATGAGTACGTTTTCGTTTCGGGTAGCATGCGAAAGGCGCCGCCGAAGAGGCCCGTTCGAAAGGCGCCGGGCTCTACGATGAGCACCCGGATGCCGAAGGGGGTGACCTCAGCCGCGAGGCACTCGGAGAGGCCTTCGAGCCCGTGCTTTACGGCGCAGTAGGCGCCGAAGCCAGGGGCTGTCGTGAACCCGCCGACGCTGGTGATCTGGACGATGGTGCCGGTGCGGCGCTCTCGCATCTGCGGCAACACGGCGCGCGTGGTCGCGACGGCGCCGAAGAACATGGTCTCGAATGCGGCACGGAGCTCCGCCTCCGTCGTCTCTTCCACCGCGCCGAGCACGCTGTAGCCGGCGTTGTTCACGAGGACATCGATTTGGCCGAAGTGCTCGAGCGCCTTGGCAACGGCAGTCTCGACCTCTTCGGGCCTCGTCACGTCCAGCCGCAACGTCAAGACACGCTCCGGAGCCTTCGCTACCAGGTCCTGTAGAGCTTTGGGGTCGCGCGCGGTGGCGACCAGCCGCTCGCCGCGGGCGATGACCTCTTCCGCGATGCAGCGGCCGAAGCCGGATGACGTGCCTGTGACGAACCAAACCGTGTTTGAGGTGCTCATGGCGTTCCTTGCCTTTCGAAGGTCCAACGTACGGCTCCGCATCTTCCAGGGAAACATCGCAAATCTGGATGTAGTATTAAGTTCTTTTAACAAATGCAGGACGACCTCTCGGGCCTCACCGCGCTGCTCTGCGTCGCCGACAAGCGCAGCTTTACCGCCGCGGCGGCGGAGCTGCGGGTCACGCCGTCGGCGATCAGTCAATCGATCCGCGCGCTCGAGGAGCGCGTCGGCGTGCGCTTGCTCCAACGCACGACTCGCAGCGTTGGCCTCACCGAAGCGGGTGCGCGTTTCCTCAGTCGGCTCAAGCCAGCCATGGAGGGCGTCAAGGACGCCTTCGCTTCGCTCAGCGAGCTACGCGACCGGCCTGCCGGGCTCCTCAGAATGACCCTGCCGCGTCTCGGCTACGAGTCGGTCGTCGCACCACGCCTGTCCGACTTCCTGGCGCGCTACCCCGACATCCAGCTCGATCTCTCGATTGACGATGCCCTCGTCGACGTCGTCAAGGATGGATTCGATCTGGGCCTGCGCATCGGCGAAATGCTCCAGCGCGAGATGATCAGCGTTCGCGCTAGCTCCGATATGCGCATCGCCATCGTGGCTTCGCCCGAGTACTTCGCCAAGCATGGCAAGCCCAAGCACCCGCGGGACCTGCAAGTCCACGACTGCATCAACTATCGACGCCGCGCCCTCGGCGTCGTCTCGCGCTGGGAGTTCACGGAAAACGGCAAAGACTTCCAAGTCGCGGTGGACGGTCGCGTCCTCTTGAACGATGGCGACCTGATGGTGGACGCCGCCCTCCGCGGCCTTGGAATCGCCTACGTGATGGAAAGCACCGTGCGAGGCGCTCTCGCGGAACGGCGCCTCGTCCGCGTGCTCGAAAGCTTCTGTACGCCTTTCCCCGGCCTCTTCTTGTACTACCCGAGCCGCGCGCAGGTCGCCCCCAAAGTCCAAGCGTTCGTCGACTTCTTCAGAATGGCGTCGCGCATCAAACGTCCCTGACGCCGCCAGAAAGGACTCTGAGGAGGACGAATGCGCCGGTGTAGGCTCGCGGGCGACGCGGCATCTACACTCACCGACAATTGTGAGGGTGCCCGGCGTGTCGAGCGGACCAGAAGTGGGGGCGCCGCCGTAACATTCGAAACGATGGGAGCTTTCAGAGCTGGTGCGCTCGCGCTGTCCTTGGGCGTTGGTGGCAAGTGCCATGGTGTTCGGCTGCTCGGGGAGCGGCGGAGGGGCCGGGCCTGCGGCGGGCGGTGCGGGCGGCGAAGGGGGCGACGCCACGAGCGGTGGCTCGAAGGTGACCGGGGGCACGGGGGCGGGCGGGCGACCTGCGATCCCTCCCGCGACCTACGAGGGCTGCAGCGCCTTGGGCTTCGAATACGATGGCGGGGACTGCACGAGCGCGTGCTCCACGATACGGTGCGACTGCGACCCCTTTCCTTCGAGCTACAGTGGCTGCCATCAAGACCTTGGGTGTTTGGTGGCGATGGATTGCAAGGTGGCGTGCGAGCGCGAGCTGCGCGATGTCGCGAGCTGCATTGGAGACTACGCGCCCTGCCGAACCGAAGCCGACTGTGACGTCGGCCGCTGCGTTGGCGGAGGAGGCGCGACGCCCGGTGATTGCTTGCCCGGCACGCCCGGTGAAGCCTGCTTGGACGATGAGGATTGTGTCGAGGGAAGCTGCGTCGCCATCGACAGTGACGGCAGCCGCCGCTGCGCCAGCGGCGGGAGCGGGGCCTCGTGCAACGACAGCCGCCATTGCGAAGGCGGCCTCGACTGCGTTTTGTCGGCTACTTCCTTCGTTGGGACGTGCAGCGACGGAGCCAAGGGCTCGGCGTGCCTGAAGGATTCGGCTTGCGCTAGCGGCATTTGCGTCGCGAGCGCCTCCGGTTCCGTGGGCACCTGCAGCGACGGTGAGGCAGGGGCCAGCTGCAACGAAGCCGCAGATTGCCGCGGCGGGCTCCGTTGTCTCGGCTCCGGCGGTGTATGCAGCTCCGGCGCGACCGGAGAGCCGTGTGCGATGGACGCCGACTGCGCGGTGGGCGCGTGCGTCGACGTCGACTCGTTTCGGCGGCTTTGCACGGAGGGCAAGCTGGGAGAGCCGTGCGGTGAGAACGAGCACTGCGGCAGCGGTCATTGCGTGGATGACCGGAGAGCCGGGCGCCGGACCTGTATGGATGGCGCGGTGGGGAGCGCTTGCGACCAAGGGGACGAAGAGGACTGCGACGGACGACGCTGTGCCCACGACTCGGCAGGGGCCGGGTGGACGTGCAGCGGCGGTGGGCTGGGCGACCGGTGCAGCGAGCCGGCGCATTGCGACGCCGGCACGTGCACGCTCGCCGGCGAGGAAGACACCGACGGCTGGTGCGCGGACGGCGCTGACGAGGCGGCTTGCAAGCTGGACGAGCACTGCAATTCCGAGCGCTGCGCGGTTCCGAGCGGAGGCAGCGGGAGCTGCACGACGGGCGACGTCGATGCCAGGTGCGTGGACGACGAAGATTGCGTTTCCCTGCGGTGCGCCTTCAAGCCCGGGAGCAGCTATGGCCAGTGCACGGAAGGGCTGTTCGAGAGCGCTTGTGTCGATCAGGCCGATTGCCTCGAGGGAACCTGCGCGTACTCGACCGGGCTCGGGCGTGGTGAATGCACCGATGGGGCCCTGGGCGCCTTTTGCGTGACGCCTCAACACTGCAGCTCGGGCCATTGTTTCACCGGCGGCAACAGCGCGGGCACCTGCAGCGCGGGGGCGAAAGGCGATGAATGCCACCGCGCGCAGGACTGCGCCTCGAACATCTGTAACCAGTCCGTGTGCGAGTGAGCCCCTCGAGCGGCGCCGAGCCGGTTCAGTTGATGTGAGCGCCGCGTCGTATCGGCCGCGACTCGGCTCGAAGGCAGATACCCTACGACGGACGTCCGAGAAACGCGCGCACGTGGGCCACCACCTCATCGAGGTGCGTTTCGAGGAGCCAGTGCCCGCCATCGATGAGATGAAGCTCTGCGTTCGGAAGATCACGGCGGTAGGCGCGGGCCGCGCCTTCAGGCATGTACCCGTCGCGAATGCCCCACACGATGAGCGTTGGCGGCTTCCGTTCGCGCAAGTAGCGCTGATAGCGCGGGAACCAGGTGAGGTTGTCTTTCAGACCCTCGATGACGCGCAGCGCAATGGCGCGGCGCTGGTCGGTCATCAAGGACCAATGCAGCTGCCAAAGGTCGGGTGGAATCGTCGGTGCGTGGGAAGGGCGCACGCCGTTCAAGAACTCGTCTTCGAAGCCCGCCAGCGAGATCGCGGCTGCCAGCTCAGCGCGCGCCTGGGACGTTGGATCCCGGAAGTAGCGTCGCAGGGGTTCGTACTTGGGCCCCAGCTGATCTTCGTAGATGTCACCGTTCTGGATGATGAGCGCGGTGATGCGCTCGGGCGCTCGCATGGCGAGCCGAAGCCCGATCTGCGAGCCAAAGTCATGAAGGTAGAGCGCAAATCGCTCGACGCCGGCGTGGTCGAGGAAGCGCTCGAGAAACTCCGCGTAGCCATCGAAATCGTGCCGGAAGGCGGGTGCCGTATCGCTATAGCCGCTGCCGGGGAAATCCGGCGCGAGCAGCCGCCAGCCGTCGGCCAGGGCTGGCATGAAGCTGCGGTACGCATACGACGAGCAGGGGTAGCCGTGAGGCAACACGACGACCGGCGCATCAGCTGGCCCCGCCTCCCGGTAGAAGCAGCTCACTCCATCCACCTCCATGCGCCGATGGTAGACGCTACGCCTAGCAGGCAACGTGGCCTCCGACATGCCGGTCGTGTGGAGCGCGCCTCGTCAGCGCGCAAGTGGCCAAGGCGCCTCGTGGTCGATCGCCGCCGTGGCAAGGTAGCCACCGCACCGGTGCAGCCCGGGACGTGTGGCGCGTGGTGGCGCCTTTCGCGAGCCGTACTTGGAAAACGCTCAGCGCACGAACTTGGCCAGCAAGCGCAGGTAGGCGACCTGGTAGCCGTTGGAGTTCTCGGTGACGGACCAAGAGTTCACCGGCCAGTTGTCGTTGAACTGCGCGTAGCTCTTCTGCGGCGGCTGACCGAACGGGGGCGCGGGAGGCGCCGCGGGGCAACGGTTGTTACCGGGGCACACCCCGTCGAGCGCGTAGCTCGGGTTCGGCCCACCCACGAGGAAGCCCGGCGGCGGGCCGTACGTCGACACTCCCACTTCGTCCCAAAGCGGGCTCTCGTCGGCGAACCACGTATGGTAAAACGTCGTGACCGACTTGTGGGCGCCGCTTGCGCCCATGTTGCTCAAATACACGAGGCCGAGCGGGTTCACGCCGTGCAGGTAATGAAGGTAACGCTCCGCTGCGCGGCGAGCGTCGGCGTCCTTGGTGGCGTCGATGGCGAACGAGATAACGTCGTACTGCAGCGCGCCCGTGCGCGCCTTGTGCGAGTTCGAGCCCCACGTGTAGTCGGCGACGTGGGCGAGGTAAGGGTCGGGATCGCCCGTGAGGGCTCCGAGGTTGTCGGCGGAGGTGATGGTCCCCGCGAAGGCGTCCACGAGCGCTTTTTTCACCGCCGCGTCCGCCTCTGGCAGGCGCGTGTAATCCAAGAACAGCTCGGTGAGCTGGAGCTCCCACGCGGCGTTGTAGCCGTTGAGCACGCTCAGCCCCGAGGCGGCGTAGCCCATCTCGAAGAACGTCTTGTAGGCGAGCCCGCCGTCGGTGTCCGCGCGGTGAAGGGCCACGGCAAAGCCGAGCTTGTACATGGCCACCTCTTTGGCGCTCGACTGCTGCTCACCGGCCGCGACCTGTCCGGTGTTCTTGAACTCGACGGCGGGGTTCGCCTCCGCCCACTCCCAGGCCTTCTTGGCGCGGCCGAGGAGCGCGTCCGCGAGCTCCGCGTCGCTGGGTCGAAATAGGCGCGACGCCCAAGCGAACGCGATGCCGGCGCGGATCGTGGCGTTGGTCGTTTCGGGGCCGTACTCGCTGGCTCCGGCCGCAGCCGAGGGCGGGCTGCCGGACGCTACCCCCAACACGGAGATGCAGCCACCGCTCTCACCTTGAGTGCGCGCGAGGTGCTCGAGCCCGAAGCGCACCTCGTCGAGCAAGTCGCTCTGACCGTTCCCCGACTCGGGAATGCCGAAATCATCGCCGAACACCGCCGGCGTCTCCTCGTACATCCGAAGCAGCGTGACGATGTAGTCCGCGGTCCACGGCGTGTAGCGGTTGTAGTCGCCCGCGTCGTACCAACCGCCGGAAAGGTCGCGCTCGGTGGTGGCGTCCGCGGGGGCGTCGTAGCGGCGAGCGTTCTTGTCTTGGCCCGCGCCCACGTGGCTCGCTCCGTCCGCCCAGCCCTCACCGGCGTGGGCGGCTTTCTTGTCGAAGGCTGCACGCTGGTAGAAAAAGGTGCGGAAGGCGTGACGGAGCACCGGCCGGTAGACGTCCTCCGCGATCCGGAACAGGTCGGACCGCACCTTCCCGTCCACGTCGAGCAAGTAGTAGACCCCGGGTGCCGTCAACGAGGAGAAGTCGACGCGCCACGCGCGGTCCCCGCTCGTCATGTCCACGGCGCCGTTCTTCCAAGCCGTGGCCGTGAGCTCCATCGCCACCGCCTTCGTCGTCGCGTCGATGATCTGGAGTTTTGCGCCCGGCTCGTAACTCTCCGCGGCGTCGTAACCCATCTCCGGATCGCGCAGCACCGCGAGCTTCTCCGAATCCGGCAGGTAGCCGAACTGATCCAAGACGATGAACGGGCTGACGGGTTCGGACGGCGCGGAAACCTCGCCTTCCAAAGGTGCGCCGCCGCCTGCCGTCGAGCCGGAGTTGCCGCCAGTCGCGGTCGTGCCCGCTCCGGACGAGCCTGCCGCGCCGCCCGCGGTCGTGGTTCCTCCCGTCGTGGAAGCCGTGCCGGCGGCCGCTGCTGGTGCGGAAGACGAGCCGCCATCACAAGCGGACGCCGCGAGGGCGCCGAGAACGGCAGCGGTGACGAGGAGTGTGGGCGACTTGAGGCTCGGTAGCATCATGGAGTGGGGGTTCAGCGTAGGAAAGCACGCTCCCACCCCACGGCCAGCACGACTCACGCTTTTCGGCGGGTTGCGGCAGCGCCGGAGCGATTTTATGCGGCCTCATGATCGATCGCGCTGTGACGGGCATTACACGTCATGTTTCGCGCGAGCACGCTCCTCTCCTCCTTGCCGGTGACATTTCTGGTCTCCGTCTCCCTGTCCGGTTGCAGCGCGGACGATCCGGGCTCGTCTCCGGACGATGCGCCAGGCACGGCGGGTAGCTCGCCAACGACGGGTGGCGGAGGCGCGACCACGGGCGGCTCGCTGGCGGGCGGCGCCACCGCGGCAGGCTCCGCTTCGCAAGCCGGCGCTGCCTCGGGCGGCGCGAGTGGGGGCACCAGCTCGACTGGCGGCTCCACGAGCGTGGCCGGCTCGGCTCCGCAAGGCGGCTCATCGGCTGCAGGGGCCGGCGGCAGCGCGGGTGATAGTGGCGGCGCGGGCGGCGCTCAGGGCGGCGCCCCCACCGCGGGCGCAGGAGGCTCGATGCAGGGCGGGGCGACGGGCGGCGGCGCGGGGCCGGGCGTCGGCGGCGGCACCGCCATCGATCACGGCGCGAAGCTCGTGGGCTACGGCTCCGGCACCACCGGCGGCGCGGGTAAGGCGCAGGTCACCGTGTCGTCGCTGTCCGAGCTCGAGAACGCGCTCAGGTCCGACGTCACGATCCGCGTGAACGGCACCATCTCCGGCAGCGGCATGGTGAGCATCAAAGATCTCTCCAACATCTCGATCATCGGCGTCGGCACGAGCGGCAACTTCCGCGGCGTCGGCCTCAGCTTCGTGCGCACGTCGAACATCATCGTGCAAAACCTGTCGTTTCAGAACTCTTCGGACGACAGCATCAACATCGAGGACACCACGCGCGCCTGGATCGACCACAACACGATGTCGACGGACGTCAACTACCTGAACTGCGATCAGAGCTCCGTCAAAGACAAGTACGACGGCCAAATCGACATCAAGAAGAACTCGAAGAACATCACCGTCTCATTCAACTACGTGCACGACGCATGCAAGGCCATGCTGCTCGGCTTCAGCGACGGCAAGGAGCCGGACGACCTGATCACGTATCACCACAACCGCTTCGAGAACATCGGCTCACGGCTGCCGCTGATCCGCTCGGCGAGCACGCACGTGTTCAACAACTATTACAAGAACGTGCTCACCTCGGGCATCAACGTGCGCATGGGCGCAAACGCCCTGATCGAGAACAACTACTTCGAGAACGTCGACGACCCGATCCTCTCCGCTGATTCACCGGAGATCGGCTTCTGGAACGTCAGCGGCAACGTTTACGTGCCGAGCGGCCCCAAGTACACGCACGACCCTGAAGGCGCGGACGTCGTCGGCACCGTCGTGAACGGCGAGGTCAAGTCCACGACGACGTGGAAGGTCGACTACAGCTACGAGCTCGACGCCGCCAAAGACGTGCCGCCGACCACCGTCAAGTACGCCGGCGCCGGGAAGCTCTGAGCGCGCCGACCCACACCCCTTCCGCCCCTCGGCTCGCCGCGCTATTCGCCCGATTCTCAGGACGGCGGGGCCACGCACAGCGCGTAGCTCACCGCGGTCCACCCGAAGTTCCCGTCGCCGGCGGCGGCGCTTTGGAGGTTGGTGAGCTCGATATCGAGCACGTTGGTTTGCTGATCCAGAAGGACGCCGGAGCTCAGCAGTACTTTGGTGCAGGCCCGCTGGCAGAGGCCGAGATCACCGGCCGTCGGCTCGCACTGGCCGATGGTGGCCCCGTTCAGGACGAACGCTACGGCGTCGTCTGCTTTGAACGAGATGCTGACGCTGCCGTCGGCCACGGCTTGTGTCAGCACGAAGCTGCGACGGAACCGCAGCGTCGTCGGTACCTGCATCGGCGCGTAGGCGTTCTCGTTGTCCGATACCCACTCGCTGCCATCGCAGGCGTCTCCGTGCGGAGATGACGTAACGACCACCCCGGGCTCGCCGTTGACCTGCATCTCGCGGCCGTCCCCGCTCAGGGCGAAACACCCGTAGCTCGAGACGACGATCGGAGCAGCCGCGTCGTCGTCGCTGCCGCCCGTTCCGCCGCTGGCCGCGCCCGCCGGACCCGCGCCGGCTTCGCCAGCGCTGCCGAAGGCGCCTCCCTCGCTTCCGCCCACGGTGTCGGCAGCGCCGCCTCGACCCCCGTCGGCTCCGCCGTGCTCGACTCCAGGCTCACCACCCGGCGTCGCACTCTGGCCGCCGCTGCCGGCTCCGCCCAGCGCTGCTGAGTCTTCTCCCCCCGCGCCCGCTGCATCTCGGGCTACCTTGCGCGGAGGGTCGCCGGAGCAGGCCGCGGCGATGCCGAGAGCCAAAGGGAGGACGCACACCAAAGTCCTGAGCGTCGCAACGAAGGTCATTGCGTCTTACGTTCTGACAATCCACGCGCGGCGGCAAGTGGTCATGTTCGAGCCTGAACGCCGTAGCTGGGCCACGCCGCCGGAGCGTGTGAAGTCCAGCGACGCGAGGCGCTGGGCGGCGGTGGCAGGCAAGCAGACGGCGCGGGGGCAGAGTCGCGTCTCGCCGCGTTCGCGCCTATGACTGACGGGTATGGCGCACGCGAGGCGAACCGAAATCAGCGCGGCGGTTGAGGAGCTGCCGGCCGAGGAAGGGCGCGCCTTGCGTGAGCTGGCGGACCGCATGTTCTCGCGCGCTGCCGGCGCCGCGCTCATCGGCGGCAACCAAGTGCGCCTCCTTGAGGACGGGCGGGAGAACTACCCGGCATGGCTCGCCGCCATCGCGGCCGCGCGGCACTACGTGCATTTCGAAAACTACTTCATTTACGACGACGCGGTCGGACGAGAGCTCGCCGCCGCGCTTTCGGAGAAGGCTCGCGCCGGGGTGCGGGTGCGGGTCATTTACGACTGGCTCGGCGGCTTCGGCAAGGCGTCGGGTAGATTTTGGGGCGCGCTGCGCGCCGCGGGCGTGGAGGTTCGCGTTCACAACCCGCCCCGGCTCTCGAGCCCCTTTGGTTGGACTTCGCGCGACCATCGTAAGACCCTCGTGGTCGACGGCGCGGTCGGCTTCGTAGCGGGGCTGTGCGTGGGCCGAATGTGGGTAGGCGATCCCAGCCGCGGCATCGCGCCGTGGCGCGACACCGGCGTCGAGATCCGAGGGCCGGCGGTCCGAGAAATCGCGCGGGCGTTTGCGCGCAGCTGGGCCTCAGCGGGGGGCCGGCTCTCGGAGATCGACACGAGCTACGAGCCGCCGCCGGTCGGCGACGTCAGCTTACGCATCGTGGCCAGCGAGCCTGCGACGGCGAGCATGCTGCGGCTCGACCAGCTCGTGGCGGCGATTGCGCGCCGCCGTCTCTGGATTACCGATCCCTACTACAGCGGCATTGCGTCGTACGCGCAGGCCTTGAGCGCGGCGGCTGCGGACGGCGTGGACGTGCGGCTCTTGGTACCCCACGCCACCGATATTCCGATGCTGCAGCCGCTCTCGAGGGCTGGCTACCGCGTGCTGCTCGAAGCCGGGATACGGGTGTTCGAGTGGAACGGTACGATGCTGCACGCGAAGACCGCCGTGGCCGACGGCCGCTGGGCCCGCGTGGGCTCGACCAACCTCAACCTCGCCAGCTGGCTCGGTAACTTCGAGCTGGACGCGGTCATCGAGGACTCCGCGTTCTCACGAGAGATGGAAGCCGCGTACGAGAGAGACCTAGCGAGCTCGACCGAGCTCGTCCTCGACGATCGGCACAAGGTGCGCGCGCCGGGTCAGCCCCGCCGTCCGCGCGGCGGCACACCGCGGACTGGCTCCAGCAGCGCGGGCTCGGTAGCGGCGGGAGCGGTCCGCATCGGCAACGCGGTGGGTGCCGTGCTGCGCAATCGCCGGGTGCTCGGGCCGGTTCAGGCGCGAATGACGACGGCGGTCGGCCTCGGTCTCTGCGGTCTGGCGCTGCTCGTGACGCTGTTCCCTCGGATGCTCGCGGCGCCGCTGGCGCTCCTCTCGCTATGGGGTGGGCTCGCCTTACTTTGGAAGGGCGTCAGCTTGCGGCGAAAGTCGAGGCGGGCGGCTGCCGAGAGCGTCAAAGACCCGGAGACGCCGTGAGCGCCCAGCCTCGCCGGCCCGAAGCCACCGCTACGACGTGAATGGCAACCGATTCGACGATGCTGTAGATTCCGGTCCAACCGAGGGAGACGACATGACTCAGCGCGACGACGATAAGCGACCCACGAAACTCACGACGGACTTCGGCGCTCCGGTGCCCGACAACCAGAACAGCCTCACGGCAGGGCCGCGCGGCCCACTGTTGGCGCAAGATCTGTGGCTCAACGAAAAGCTGGCCAACTTCGTGCGAGAGGTCATTCCCGAGCGACGCATGCACGCCAAAGGCTCGGGTGCGTTCGGTTGCTTCACCGTCACTCACGACATCACCCGCTACACGCGCGCCAAGATCTTCAGCGAGGTAGGCAAGAAGACCGAGCTCTTTGCCCGCTTCACGACCGTAGCGGGCGAGCGCGGCGCCGCCGACGCCGAGCGCGACATCCGCGGCTTTGCCCTCAAATTCTACACGGAAGAAGGCAACTGGGACATGGTGGGCAACAACACCCCCGTCTTCTTCATCCGCGACCCGCGCAAGTTTCCGGACTTGAACAAGGCCGTCAAGCGCGACCCTCGCACGAACCTGCGCTCGGCCACCAACAATTGGGACTGGTGGACGCTCCTGCCGGAGGCGCTCCACCAGGTGACCATCGTGATGAGTGATCGCGGCATTCCCGCGAGCTACCGCCACATGCACGGCTTCGGTTCGCACACGTACTCGTTTTGGAACGAGAAGGGCGAGCGCTACTGGGTGAAGTTTCACTTCCGAACTCAGCAGGGCATCAAGAACCTCACCGACGCCGAGGCCGCGGCGCTCGTCGGTAACGACCGCGAGAGCCACCAGCGTGATTTGTTCGACGCCATCGAGCGCGGTGACTTTCCGAAGTGGACGATGTTCGTCCAAGTCATGCCGGAGGCCGACGCAGAGAAGGTCCCGTACCATCCCTTCGACCTGACCAAGGTTTGGCCCAAGGGCGACTACCCGCTGATCGAGGTGGGCGAGCTCGAGCTGAACCGTAACTCCGAGAATTTCTTCGCGGACGTCGAGCAGAGCGCCTTCGCCCCCAGCAACCTGGTGCCGGGTATCAGCGTTTCGCCCGACAAAATGCTGCAAGCGCGCCTGTTCAACTACGCCGACGCGCAACGCTACCGGCTAGGAGTCAACTACCAACAGATCCCCGTCAACGCTGCGCGCTGCCCGGTGCACAGCAACCACCGTGACGGGAAAGGTCGCGTGGACGGTAACTACGGCGGCCGACCGCACTATGAGCCGAACAGCTTCAATCAGTGGCAGGAGCAGCCGGAGTTCCGCGAGCCGCCGCTCAAGATCAGCGGTGACGCGGACTGGTGGAACTTTCGCGACGACGACAGCAACTACTACAAGCAGCCGGGCGACCTGTTTCGACTGATGACACCGGAGCAGCAGCAAGCGCTGTTCGGCAACACGGCCCGCGCCATGGGCGACGCGCCGGAGTTCATCAAGCGTCGCCACATCGAAAACTGCAGAAAAGCTGACCCCGCTTACGGCGCCGGGGTGGCCAAGGCCTTGGGCCTGTAGCAGCGCCGAGCCTGACTTCTCCCGGACGATTGCTGCCTCGTTTCGTCGATGCCGCGAAGCGAGGCGCAACGGCGCTACATCGATGTGCAGTGATCGTCCGGGGAGTGGCACAGCTCGCCAGCGATCGCGCTGTCATCGAGTCGAGCAGCCGTTGCTGGGCCGAGCACACCGGGTTAGAGCGGAGAGGTGGCGAGCTTACGCGATTGGCTCTGGGGTAGTTGCGTGTTCGTTCTCGGAGTCGCGACTGCTTGTGGCGGTGGCGCGGACACTCGCGGCGAGCTGAGGCCCCCCGAGCACGCTGGGGGCGCAGGTGATGGCGGCGCCCTCCTGGAGCCACCGGCGGGAGAAGGTGGCTTCAATCAGGGCGGAGAGCTCCCGAAGCCGGGAGTTTCGGACGGCGGCCTCGGCGGCGCTGTGCTGCCAGACAGCGACGGAGGGACGGGCACGGAACCCACGCCTGCTCCGCCCGAGCTCGTCGCGACGCCAGCGCCAGGGACTTTCGTGGGCGCCGTGAAGGTGGAGCTCGCTTTGAGCACGGACGTTCCGGGGCTCAGCGTGCGATGCACCGTCGACGGCAGTCTGCCCGCTGCCACCTCACCCGAGTGTGGCGAGCTCCTGCTCAGTCGCAGCACCGGCGTGCGCGCGGTCGCGGTGGACGAGCGGGGCATCACCCGCGCCGTCGGCTACTTCCCCTACGTGGAGCTCGAGGCGGACGTAGCGGAATTTGCCTCCCGAATGCCGATCGCGCTGCTGTGGTCGGCGGTCGATCCGGCGCCGATGAGCAAGGTCGATGAATACGCTTCCTTCTCGCTGATCACTTTCGATGCGGCCTCGAGCGCGACGGACGGCCTGAACCGCTGGCCCGGCTCGGCCACTAGCTCGACGAGGGCCGGAATTCGTCTGCGAGGCTCGAGCAGCGCCAAGTTTCCCAAGCGGCCCTACAAGCTGGAAACCTGGGGCCCGCTGCGAGACGACGACGACAAAGTCTCGGTGCTGGGGATGCCGCGGCAATCCGATTGGATCTTGCTCGCTCCGCTCGAGTTCGACCGCGCGCTGATGAGGAACAGCCTGGCGTTCGCGCTGTCGAATGACATCGGCCGCTACGCCCCGCGGAGCCGCCACGCCGAGCTGTTCGTCGTCGGCGACGGCGCGAGCGTCAGCATGGCGCACTACGTGGGCGTCTACGAAGTCGTCGAAAAGATCAAACCCGACCCGCAGCGCGTGCCGATCAGCCGTGTGAAGCCGACCGACATCGCCGGAGCCCCGCTCACGGGCGGATACTTGTGGAAGGTGGACCGATTGGACGTCGGGGAGGAGGGCTTCGTGGCAGGCACGGCCGGCGGGGCTTTCGACTTCGAGCAACCGTTCATCTTCGACGACCCGAACGAGCTCGAGGTCGCGCCGCAGCAGCGCGCGTACCTGTCGAGCTTCCTGGACGAAGCGGCGGAGGCCCTCGCCGCCGAGGACTTCGTACATCCGCAAACGCGGCTCCCCTACGACGAGCTCATCGACGTAGGGTCCTTCGTCGATCATCACATTTTGAACGTGCTCGCCAAGAACCCGGACGCTTTCCGCCTGTCGGCATTCATGCACAAGGATCGCGAGGGCAAAGTCTTCGCGGGCCCCCTGTGGGATTTGGACCGCACGATGGGCTGCTCCTCCGACGTGCGCGCAGCCTCTCCGCTCGGTTGGGACGCCTCTGACACCTCCGACGCCTCCGCGGTGTTCGACGTCGGCTTCTACCGCGGCCTCTTCTCCGACCCCGCGTTCACTGCACGCTATTGGGAGCGCTGGCAGGAGCTCTTGGCCGGCCCCCTGTCAGTGGCAGCCGTCGCGGCCCGCATCGACGAGCTCGCCGCCCAGCTCGACGCCGACGCGGTCACACGCAACTTCGCGCGCTGGTCCTACTACGGGCCGCGCAGCAGCTTTCAGAACGAGCTCGCTCTGCTCAAACAGTGGCTCGGCGAACGCCAGCAATGGATCGCCGAATGCCTGAAATTGCCAGATCCCCGCGACTGCACCGCCGACTGACTTCCTGCGCCCGCTCCGCGCGTCGTCCAGCGGTGCATTGCCGGCCCGCGGCTCGCCAAGCGGCTCCAACTCGTCGGCGTTGTGATGCCGTCGTGACGGCAAGCTCGGCGCCGTGGGTCACAGTGAATCGATGGATCTCCGCACCACCTCGAGCTACGCGGCCGCGCTGCGTCCCACGCTCAGAAGTCAAGTCTTTCGAGCCGCGCCGCTGCGGCTCTTGTGGTTGCCGGTCCACTATGCCGTGATCGTGCTGGGTACGCTGACGATCGCGCGGGGATGGTTAGTGCTGCCGCTGGAGCTGCTGCTCTCGATGGTGATCGGTTCGAGCTTCGCCGGGCTCACGTTCGTAGGGCACGAGGCGCTCCATGGAGCCATCGTGCGTCATCGCTTCCTGCGTCGCCTGGTCGGGCGCCTCGGGTTCTTGCCGTTTGCGGTGCCACCGCGGCTCTGGGAGGCTTGGCACAACCGGGTCCATCATGGAAACACCAACCGCGCTGGCACCGACCCAGACACTTACCCGACGCTGAGCGAGTACCGCGGCAGCGCGATGCTGCGTCGGGTCACCGACTGGTTGGCGCCTGGGCGCCGCCGCTGGGGAGGGGCCTTCAGCTTCCTCATCGGGTTCACCGTGCAGAGCAGCCACATGCTGCTGACGGCGCGCCGCCGTGAATTTTGAGCCGCTCGCAGCATCGCCTGGCCCTGATGGAAGCCGGCGCGGCGTGGCTGCTCGTCGGCGCGCTGGCCTTCGTGCTCGGACCGGCGTCGTTCCTGCTCGCGTTCGTGCTGCCGCTGATCGTGGGCAACGCCATCATCATGAGCTTCATCCTCACGAATCACAACCTGAGCCCGCAGACGAAGATCAACGATCCGCTGGTCAACTCGCTCTCCGTTTCAGGACCGCGCTTCATCGAGTGGTTGACGCTCGGCTTCGGCTTTCATGTCGAGCACCACCTCTTCCCCGCCGTGAGTGGCCGCTACGCTCGTGAGGTCGCGAGCGCGGTCCGCCTGCGTTGGCCTGAGCGCTACCAGAGTTTGCCGTATTTTCGGGCCTTGCTGCTGCTGCACCGGTCGCCACGGGTCTACGAGACCGACACCCTGCTGGTCGACCCAACGAGCGGTAGCGTCTGGCCCACCTTGTTGCCTTCGCGCGCCGACACCATCGTTCGCGGCTGACGCGACCGCTGCCCGCGCAGCGGGCTATGATTCGATGGCAACTGAGAGAAAGCGGGATTGCGAGGCAAGCTGCGATGCGCCCGTGGGGCACGTCGCACCTACTCGCCGTCGCCTCGGGCGGCGATGGCACACCGGTCGCGCTGCCGTGCCGCTCGCACGACCTTCACGTGCGGGCGGTAGTGTCGCTCGTAGAACTTGTCGCGATGGTTGCGCCATGAGCTGACGCCGCCGAGCAACCGGTAGAGGCGGATGAAGGCGAAGGCAGAATCTGGCTGCCACGGCAAGAAGCCGGCCTGCACGCTGGTCGGAAACAGGTGGTGATTGTTGTGCCACTCGCCCGCCACCAGGCCTGGCCAGAGCCGATTGATCGCCAGGCTCTGGCGATCGAAGTCCACACCTTCGCGCCGGCTGTCTTTGCCGCCTGCGTGCAGGTCGTAGTTGTGCGCGCGAATGCCGATCGCCCAAACCGCGGCCCAGCCGAACACGGCGGTGGCCAAGGCATGGCCACCCAGCAGATAGAAAGCGGCGTACCAAAAGCCCCAATTGAGCAGGAAGTGTGTCAGGAGACGCGCTGGGTGCGTGACCGAGCCCCAGGTAACGTACTGTTCGTAGCTGTTGGCGCGTAGGCCGGTGTGCTTCAGCAGCCCCGCCACTCGCGCGTAGTCCCGCGGCGGCAGCTCCGGATTTATCTGCTGATGCAAGTCAGCGGCCAAAAAGCAGTACAACCAGCCCGCCCTGGCGTTGTACGGATCGCCCGGCAAGTCCGAGTAAGCGTGGTGCACGTGATGCGAGACGATGTACACCTCTTCGGGCACGATCTTGATGGCCAGGTTCTGGCATACGAAGCGGTAGTAGCGATTTCGGAACGTGAACGCGCGGTGCGTGCCGTAACGATGCAGGTAAACGGTACCGTGCGTACCGAGCCACACCATGCCGTCAGGGCGAGCGCATCTAAATCTCCGGGAATCCGGTGCTGAGGACATCGAGGAAGTAGCTGTCACTCCAAGCCGCCTTACGTCGTTTCATGGCGACGCTCATCTTCGTGGGGTCGCGCTTCAGCAACGAGAGCGCGTAGCGGTTGATGAGCGCAAAGTTCTGTGAGCCATTCTTGCTCCGGATGCTCCGCCGGTCGTCAGCGAAGCTCACGTCGAGGCAGTGATGAAGTTGATTCTCGATGCTCCAGTGAGCGCGGATGCGGTCCGCGAGTGGTTTGGGGTCGGCACCATGGCTGGTCACGTAGTAGGCGCGGTGGACTGTCAGCTCATCCGTTGCTCGTACCCGATCGATTTGCACGATAGTTTGTAGCCCAGTCCACGGCGCCTTGATCGCGGCCGGAAGGTGTCCCAAGGGTAGAGTTCGAACAATGCGGTATTCCAGCCGCCCGTGCGCGTCGTCCCTAGACTCGAAGGACGGTGCGTCAGGATAGCCAGCCTGCTCCGCCTCCTTGAAGCGCTTCTTGACGTGGTTGTGCAGCGCGCCCCGGTTGCCCTTCAACGCCAGTACGTAGTGAGCTTGGGCCTCAAGGACAGCTGCCGTCACTTCTGCCGTGCAACTGTTGGCATCCGCTGTGACAGTGGCGCCCTTGAGGTCGAGTAGCTTGAGAAGCTCCAGCGCTGCTTGGACCTCTCCAGGAGCACCTTCGACGGCCTTCTGGGCCAAGAGCAAGCGTTGTTCAGTGGCCCATACATGCATGAGGTGGAAGGCGCCACTGTGGCCGGAGGCGTGCGCCAGGGCTCCGCGCAAGGTCTTGCCGTCGAGCGCGATGGTTTGGCCCTCGAGGTCTCCCAGAAACGGCCTAAGCCAGCGGCGAAACGCTTCCTGAAAAGCTCGTGGCTCCAGCGCCTCGAAGACGCGCCGAAACGTATCGGCGCTCGGAGGTCCCTTGGGCATCGCCAGGAATGTCTTGAAGAAGCTGCAGCGGTGCTCGGCAAATAGTTCGAGCGCTTCCCAGCCGTCCGCGCCGCTGATCACGCCAAGCAACGCCATGCACAAGATGTTCACGAGCGGGTGCGCTCGCGTTCGCGCTACTCGAGGGTCGGGAACTTCGCCGAATGCGTCGAGCAGCGAGTCAAGAGCAGGCGAGGTCGGCTTCTTCGGCACTCCGGCAATCGATCACGCCCTCGATCACCTGTCGATCCCCCTCGCTAAGTGATCGATATTGATCAGCTTTTGATGCGCTCGCCCTGCCATGCCGTAGAGAAAGCCCGCCAGCATCAGCTTCCAGCTGAAGTAGTGCACCAGAAACACGGCCGCGAAGGCGAGCAGCGCCAGCGTGAAGCCCCAAACCATCACTGACAGCCAGGCTTTTCGGCTGCGCAGCAGGTTCACTCGTGAAACCCACTCGCTCAGGATTTCGCGCGTGGTGGGAACGTAAAGCTCGCCTGCACGCGACCAGCCATAGCTGGGCGTGCGCAGCGCTCGCCGGAGGACAGGGCTCGTCATCTTGCGGGATTGCGTCGCGGGGTCAGCGGCCGTCGTCGCCCGCGGAAACTAGGCTCTCGAGCTGGGCCAGCAGGTTCTGCGCGGCCTGCAAGCGCTCGCAGGCCTCGTGCACCGTTTCGCTCACGATCACCTTCTCGGCACGAGGCATGACTCGCATCCGTTCAAACAGCGACTCGAGTGCAGTGCGGGCGGCCTCGATGCTCAACCTTGCGATCACAACTTCGTCGGGAACATTCTTCGGCATCTCCGCGCTCGCTTTCGTCGTCGGCGAAAGCCCCACGGCGCGCGCCAATTCACCATCAACCCACGGGAACGCAGCGAACGCAAGCGCACCGTAACCGCGCGCGGTCAATCGCCGCGTTCTCGCGCATGCTAAGGTGCCCCTCCCCATGCATCCTTTGGAAGGGGCGCCGACCATCGAGCGCGTCGTGTGTGCGCTCGACGTCGAGCAGCCGATCATGAGCGCCGTCTCGCTCGCGGGCCTGATCGCCAAGCGCTTTGGCGCCGCGCTCGAGGTCTTTCACGCCGAGGGCGCGGGCAGCTTGAGGAGCTTCCAGACCAACGCGGACCGCGTCGAAGAGCTGATGGCCTCCCACAACGCAGGCCAGCGCCTAGAGCAGTTGGTGGAGGGGCTCGGCGGACCCGACACCACGACCACTAGGCTCGTGTCCGGTGATCCGGTCGCCAGCATCCTCGAGCGCACGGACGTATCGGGCAACGATTTGATCGTGCTCGGGGCGCGCCAGCGCTCTGACCTGGGTTGGCAATTCCGCGACGATATCGCGCGGAAGGTGTCTGCGCTCGCGCAGTGCGCGACGCTCACCGTGCACGACCGTGACCGGCCCGATAGGATCGAGCGCATTTTGGTGCCGGTCGATCTGGGTCCGATGACTAGCCGGTCCATCGCGTGGGCCGGCGCCTTCGCGCAGCGTTTCGGGGCCCAGGTGCACGTGCTGCACGTGGTTTCACGAGAGCGGCGAACCGAGCGTACGGTGGATCGCGCGCAGAAGGTCGTTCGCTCGTCGGTCGTCCCGAGCGAGGTCAGCGCGCGCATCGCCGAGCTGGCGGAAGAGCTCACACGTCAGGGCATCGCCGCGACGGGCGAGGTGGCGATCGCGGGCGGCGTCGTCAACGGCATCACCGACTGCAACGACCGCGGCGAGTTCGACCTGCTGGTGCTTGGCTTGAGCGGGCCACCGCAAGGCGCGCCGCGCCTGACACGTGGCGTCGCCTCGACTCTGCGCAACCGCATGTCCATCCCCGTGCTCTCGGTGAGGCAAGCGCGACCCGATCCGCCGAATTTCGCGTCGGGGACCGGCAGCCGCTAGCGCCCTTGCAAAGAAGGTGAGCGCCCACGGGCCAGCGCTCACCTGGGGACACGCTGTCAGCGCTAGGGCACCATCCCGCTTCCGCCGGAGGTAGCCGCTGCGGCGCCGCCACCGCCTGCAACGCTGAAGCCGCCGGCGCCGCCGGTGCCGCCCGGGAATCCGCCACCGGAGCCACCGCCGCCATAAATCTCGCTCGGATCCTCGTAGACCACGACACCGAGGTTGAGCTCGCCGTTCAACCAGACCTCACGACTGCCGAGGCCAAACCCAAACTCGGCGAATGAGGTCCATTGCCGATTCACCCATACCCACTGCGGATTGCTGGAAAGCAGCGTGGCCTCCACCGCCTCCGCACCCTCGGACGTGAGCTTCTCGAGATGCCATCCGGGCAGCAGCTCGACGACGTACTGGCCCTCTTCCAGCGACACGCTGATGGTAGCGGCGTCCGGATCCGTTTCGCTGCTCACCGTCACGGTGGTGGAGCTGCCACCCGTGCCGCCCCAGCCGCTGCCACCGACGCCGTACGAATAGCCGGTGATGTTGAACGTCGCGTCACGCAGTCGGTAGGTGACGCCCGAAGCACCTTGAGTCGTGAGCGGTAGCGCTAACTTGCCTACCGCACCCGGCTGGTCACCGCCGCCCCCGTTGCGCTGGCTGCAACCAGCCAGCGACGCTGCTGCTGCGACCAAGAGCAAAGCCCCGAAACGCCTAGATAGCTTCATCATCTCTACTCACCTCTCTCTTCCTATGCAGGGTGCTCGCCCGCGCCTCCTGCCCGAGCCAACGTCCCGCCCCACATCAGCAAGCACCGCGCCAACTCAAGAAGTTGGAGTTTACGCGGCGTCTGACGCAGGCTGTGCCAGCGCCGAGCTCCCTCGCGTTTGGGGCAACTGGCACACATTGTCGCGGGCGAAGAGCGGTCCGGTGGAGCCGTGATGCACGGCGCTTCTTGGCTCGTGAGGCGGGGCGGCGTCAGGTCGCTGGCCTATTTCGCACGGCGTTCAAGGCGTCCAGTCGACCTGGTGCTCTTCGAGGTACGCATCCACCGCGGCGCCGATCGTGGAGTAGTAGACGCCGAAGCGGTCGAACAGCTCGAAGCGCTTGAGCTTGTCCTTCACGGGATCTTTCATCTCCGCGAAGCGTAATTCGACGTTATTCTCGCGGAGTGATTGCTCGAGCCTCGGCGAGCACGTCCGCCGAGGAACTCGATCACCGAAATGACGACGGCGATCCCGACGTACACGGCTTTCACTGGATTGCCGGCCGCCAGCGGCAGCACGACAGCGAGAATCAGCGTAGCCAGAGAAGAGTCTGGTCCGAGCACGAGGATGCGGCTCGGACCGAACACCGCGTTACGCGAGGAGCGGAGCGATGGTCGCGTACAAGCCGTAAATCCCCGGCACTCCCGAGGCTACCGCATAGGCGATGCCGACCGGCACCATGGTGGTCAGGACCAAGCCGGCGAGGACGTCGCTCAGCAGCCACTGCGGCTGGTACGCTCGCAGCGTCTGCATGCCGGGCAGCCAGCGCTGCCAGCCGCGAGCCGGGCCCGTCATCGTGCGCGGGTCTCGGCGGTCGCGGGTAGCCGGTAGAGTACGTGTCGCCGCAGCGGATGCCCCACCGCGAGGTGGGGATGGTCGAAGTCGTCGCGGGGATCGTGCGTCATGCCGATGCGCGCCATCACCGCCCGAGACCGCTGATTGGCGGGCACGGTGAACGACACGACTTCGGGTAACCCCAGCTGTTCGAAGGCGATGCGGCTCGCCGCGCGCGCGGCCTCGGTCGCGTAGCCGCGCCCCCAGGACGCACGAGCGAGTCGCCACATGAGCTCGACGGCGGGAGTAAAATGCGCATCGAACCGCACGCGCGCCAGTCCGACGACCCCCACGAACGGCTCTCCGCCGTCGACCTCGACCGCCCAGGGGCCGAACCCGTGCTCGCTGAAGTGAGCCTCGATGCGGTCCACCAGCGCGTCACTGGCTGCGCGGTCGAGCAGAGCGGGAAAATGCGCCATGACATGCGGATCAGCGTTCAGCCGCGCAAAGGGTTCCCGGTCGGTGAGCCTCCAGCGCCGGAGGCGAAGCCGGGGTGTGCGGTGTTCATCCATGGTCCTCCGTAACTCGGCTCCGCCCTGATGCGCAAACACGCGGAAGGCTTCGCCGGGGCTCGCGCACGCCCGCCAGCCGGCGCCACGTTCCGGATGCCCGCTCCCGCGCAGGCAGGAATGACTATGGTGGCCTTCGGGGATTGCCCTTAAGCGAACCTCCGAGGAGGACAGATGCTCATCAAGGAAGTGATCGACGGCATCGGGCTGGTGAAAGAGGTCATCGAGAACGTGGTCGTGATCGTGCAAGCGGTCAGCGATGGCAAAGAGTATCTCCGACAGAACCATCCGCAGGCGCGCAAGGACGTGGAGGCGATGCTGCTGGAGCTGCGAAAGAACGAGGTGCTCATCGCCGAAGTGTCGGGGGTAGTGACGCGGTTCCGTTTCGATGCGGGCGTGGCCGGCAGCGCGCTCCAGCGCTTCAACGACTACTACATTCAACAAGGTGGCAAGGCGGCGGCGCTACGCCAGCAGATCGACAATCTACGCACTCGATGCGCGACCGTTCGCCAGCACGCCGGCAACGTGAGCGGGGGCGTCGGGCGCAGCGCGTTTCAGCGCTTCTTCGAGATGGTGAACGTGGAGCCTGCGCTGCGGCGCGCCGAGTTGGGCGAGACGCTCGATCGGCTGGCCAATGAGGACCTCGCGAGTGCCCGCGCAGCCTACGTCATCTTGAACTGCGTCGAGCTCGCGCTGAAAGACGTCCAAGCCGCCCTCGAAACGAACGGCGTGATGGACGTCGCCAACGTGCCTGCGGCCGCGGCGCTGCTGAAAGAGTACGCCTCGGCCTTTCGCGATCTCGAGGCTCTAGCGCAGGCGACCGGAAAGCGCATCACCGAGTTGGCGGGCGAGCTCGCCGACGACGCCTAAATCGTGGCAGCTGCGCCCGCGAACATTTGCCACGTTGGTGGGCGGACGGGCGTCGCGCATGCTTTCGGGATGGGCAAGCTCGTCGACGGCGTTTGGATGAACGAATGGTACGGCAGTGACGAGCGCGGTCACTTCGTTCGCGATGAAACGCGCTTTCACAATACGGTGCTGGCGAGCGGCTCCAATGGCTTCGCGGCGGAGCCGGATCGATACCACCTCTACGTGAGCCTGGCCTGCCCCTGGGCCCATCGTACGCTGCTGGCGCGCCGGCTCAAGCGGCTAGATAGCGTGATCTCGCTCAGCGTGGTGCACCCCCACATGGGCGACAACGGCTGGCAGTTCGCCGATTACCCAGGCGCGCTCGCCGATACCGTGAACGGCGCCAACTACCTGCACGAGGTGTATACGAAGGCGAAGCCGGACTACACCGGGCGCGTGACGGTGCCCGTGCTGTGGGACAAGCGCAGTGAGACCATCGTCTGCAATGACTCACGCATGATCTTGCGCATGCTGACGCGCGAGTTCGAGGCATTCGCCGACCGCTCCGTGGACCTCTGTCCGCGGGATCTGGAGCAGCAGATCGATCGCGAGATCGACGCGCTTTACGACCCGGTGAACAATGGCGTGTACCGCGCCGGCTTTGCGACGAAGCAGTCAGCTTACGAGGAGGCCGTACGCGACCTGTTCGCCGCGCTCGATGGCTATGAGGAGCGGCTCCGACATCAGCGCTACTTGCTTGGCGCGCGCCTGACGGAGGCGGACATTTGCTTCTTCACGACGCTGCTACGCTTCGATGCAGTTTATCACTATCACTTCAAGTGCAATCTGCGGCGCATCGCCGACTACCCGGAGCTGTTCGCGTACCTGCGTGACCTCTACCAAACGCCGGGCGTGGCCGAGTTCTGCAATTTCGACCACATCAAGCGGCACTACTTCATGAGCCATCCCCACATCAACCCGACCGGTATCATTCCTCTTGGCCCGCTCACGGACCTGATGGCGCCACACCAACGGGCTCGCCTCGCTGGCTGACCTGCATCACCGGGTGTTTCCGCCGCGCGCGCGGTGCGGACCGTAGCGTTGCCGAGGGGCGGAGCCGGCGGGGGCCCATGGAAGGGCGTTCGGAGAGCAGGCTCACGACGGGGTCGAGCTGGCGGAGACCGATGTCGGCACTGTCACTGCAGCGGCATCGCCGTGGCCTCGCAGAACGTGGCGTCGCAGCTCTCACAGTCCAGGATACAGACGGCCTCACCGCGCGGGCTGGGAATGGCCCCCAGCTCGAAGAGGCAACCTCCGCAAGTTGGACAGACGCGGGTGCCAGGCGGCAAGGGCAACACCGGCTCGCCCGACGCGGCGTTGGGATTGAATTCGCTCAGCTCGGCGGTGATTTCAGCGGCCAGCGCCGCGCGTTGGTCTTCGGGCACCTGCTCGAGCAGCTTCTCTAGCCCACGTATCTTGAACTTGGTTCGTGACATCTGGTCCTCGAGCTCAGGAGGTTTGCCGTTCTCCACGAGGCTGCGCAATTGCCATGACGGGCGCATGTGACAGGCAATGTCCGACCGGGTTCCGGTGCCCACCGTGAAATTTTTGGTGTCGATCTACAAAATCCGCGCAACTGGCTTGGCGAGGTGCCCGATACGGGGTCAACGCCTGACCTCGCCGAGCACTTCGCCGGGGCGGCTATGGGACACGGACGCGGGAAGACGACAGATGAAAAGCATTCGACGTTTGGGCTGGAGATCGGCAATTGGCGGTGTGATGACGGTAGCCTTGGGTGGGGTCGTCGCATGCGGCGACAGCTTCGGATCCGACGGCGGGTGCAAGGTGAAGCGCACGTGCGAGCCGGTCGCAACAGCAGGCAGCGGCGCGGTTGGAGGCGCGCATGACGGAGCCGAAAGTGGTGGACAGCCCAGCGCAGCGGGCGACGTCAGCGGCGGCATGGCCGGCGCGGGTGACGCGGGCGCGGGTGACGCGGACGCGGGTGCCGATGGGGGCGCGGACGCGGACGCGGAGTGCGCCTCTCCGGCCGATTGTGACAACGGTGACGCGAGCGACGGAATCGAGGAGTGCTTCAACGGCAGGTGCCTACCGAGCAACCTTCCCCCGACGATCATCGCGGTCACGCCCGAGGACGCAGCGTTGGCTGTCGAACCAGACAGCACGATCGTGATCGAGGTGAGCGAAGCGCTCAGCGAGTCCACCCTCACCACGTCGAGCGTCGAGTTGCTGGATGGCGACCGCGTCGTGCCAAGCAAAGTCACTTACGCCGACAATGAGATCACCATCACGCCGGACCAGCCGCTCGCGCTGCTCGTCCCCTACGAGGTACGAGTCACGACCGCGGTAGCAGACGTGGATGGTGCTCACTTGGCTGAAGAGTTCCGCTCGACATTTCAGGTGCGTGACGGTGCTTGGACGGTTGCCATCGTCGATGAAAGCGGCACGCAGTCGTCGTCGCAGACGCTGCAGCTCAACGATAGAGGTGAGGCGCTGCTGGCGTGGGCCGGTCCGCAGGATGCTTCGTGTCCGATCAAGGCCCGCTGGTACCAGGGCGGAGAGCCCATCACGGAGATCAAGACGCTGACCTATGCCTATGACAATTACTGCAACGCGGTGAAGTCGGCGGTGTCGCCTGGTGGCCTCGCAATCGTGAGCTGGTTCGAAGAGAGCACCTCTGCCCACACGGTGGCGAGCGCCGAATTCCGAGGCGGAAAGTGGGGTGCCCCCAGCGCGCGCAGCACCCGCTATGACTACGGCGGAGCAGTCGCTGCCACTGACGACGGCGTCATGCACCACTTTGCGACGAGCTACGACGTGAGCGTCATTTCGACGAGCCCCGCCGGCGTCTGGGCCGCGCAGCGCCAGACGTTGACGCCAGAGCGTGCTTCTCCCGATCCGCGCATCGCCGCGATGGGGAACGGCAAGGCAGTCGCGGTCTGGAAGGCCTGGTACGGGAGCGGTGAAACTCGGCTCCTGGCGTCGAGCTTCGATCCCGAGTCAGGCACCTGGGGCGCGGCCAAGACGCTCCCAGGCAGCGACGCTGCCGAGCGCGAGCAGCGAGGCGTGCCGCAGGTCGCGTTCGATTCCGCGGGGGTACCCATGGTGCTCTGGCGACGAGGAGCGACGCTCGTCAGCAGCTCCGGGAACGCGTCGCAAGACTCCTGGTCGGGCTGGACTGTCGCCAGCGGCACGCACAGCATCCCGATGTATCCGGACGGGCCAGAGGATGCGCCGGGCTTCGGTTTCGATGGTCAGACCTTCGTCGCCGCGTTCACCGCAGTGTTGCAGAAGTACCTGGCCGTTTACGTCGCTCGCTACGATCGAGAGCAAGCTGCGTGGGGAGAGCCGGAGCTCGTGAGTGCGGGGTCGGCTGTCATCTCCCGCATGCCGCAGCTCAGCGCCGACGCGCATGGGAACCTGCTCGTCACCTGGCTCTCCTCCTCCGCCACGGCGCCTGGCGTCTACGATCTGGTTTTTCAGCGCTTCAACGCCGTCACCCAGGAGTGGTCTGGACCGCAGTCCATCCCGGACGCGCAGATCGAGTTCGATGGGGTAGACGCCGGGAGTGGCTACTTCGCCCTCGGCGGGAACTCGACGGGGCGCGCCGCGTTGGCGTTCGCGAATCCTCTTCCCGCTCCGCAACTACGCCTCGCTAGCTTCCACTGACGGCGGTTCAGGCTCGCGCCGTGGGCCTCGACGTCAAAGAGGCCCTTTTTGCCGCTACGCTCTTGGGGCTCGTCGCTCGGGTGAGCTGACACCGACATGGCTGCCCCTCCTCGCACCTTTGGCGCCCGCGCTCCTGCTCGCTTCCCACGCGCCGCCGGGCAACTCGCCACGCTGCTTTCGTAGCAGCGCCGGCGATCCCGGGCTGCTGGCGACGGCTGGGTGCTGGTAGGCTGCAACGCGCAACATGCGCAGGATACTTCACGGGTTGATGGTGCTCGGGTTCGTGAGCGGAGTCAGCGGCGGCGCGCGCGGCGCCGACGAGGTGCCGATCAGCGCGGAGGCGCGGGCGCACTTCGAGGCTGGCGTCAACTTGCTGCAGGATCCGGACGGGGCCCGCCCCGAGGAGGCGTATCGCGAGTTCAAAGCGGCGTACGCCGCTTCGCCTTCTTGGAAGATCTTGGGCAACTTGGCGATCACGGCGCAGAAGCTCGAGCGCGACGGTGAGGCGCTGGCGGCCTATCGGCGCTACCTGGCGGAGGCGGGCGCCGAGCTCGATGCGGATGAGCGCGCCCAGGTCGAGCGAGACATCGCGACCTTGAACGCGGGCGTCGTCGAGCTGCGCCTCGACGCTCAGGGGGGCAGCGTCGTCGATGAGCGGTTTACGGCTTCGGGCGCCGTGGTGCACAACGCCTACACGGCGGAGGAGCTGGCGCAGCCGATCGGCGTGCGCGCCGGGCGCCACCGCTTCACGGCCAAGCGAGCCGGGGCACGTGACACCGTGTGGGAGGTGAACCTCGCGCCCAAGCAGTCAACCAGCCACCGTTTCGAGCTCGAGCCCGAGTCGAAGCCGGGCAGCGCGGCCGCCGAGAGCGAGCCGGTCGCGGCCGCGCCTCCGCCAGCGCCGAGCCGCGATGGCATGCGCATCGCCGCCTACGCGGCGCTCGGCGTGGGCGCTGTTGGTTTGGGCGTCGGCACGATCTTTGGATTGAAGAGCAGGAGTGAGTACGACGCTGGAAATGAGCTGTGTCCGTCGTTCCCGTGCCGGCTCACGGAAGCGGAGAACGCCAAGCGCCTCGAGCACGGCGAAGCTGGTGATGCCGCGAAAACGCTGTCCATCGTTGGCTTCGCTGCGGGCGGCGTGGGCCTGGCAGCGGGCGTGACGCTGTTCGTGCTGAGCGGGCGCTCGAAAGCGGAGGCCGCTCGCGTAGAGCCCTACGTCGGCTGGGGTGCGGCGGGCGTTCGGGGGGTGTTCTGATGAAGGCGCGCTTTCGTGCAGCAGTCTTGCTCGGGTTGCTCGGTGCTTGCGGCAGCCTCAACGAGGGGCAGATCATCATCATCGACGAGGGGAACGCCGGCGGTACGGAGAGCTCTGGTGGCGAGCCGAACGAGCCTCAGGGGGGAGCCGGAGCCGGAGCCGGAGCCGGAGCCGGAGCCGGAGCGGGCGACGCCGGTCAGGCGGGCGACGCGCCAGGTGGGCAAGCTGGGCAGGCTGGGGCGTTGAATCCACCCGGCCAGGCGCCGCCCTCGGTGGTCGGAGTCACGCCGGAGCACGAAGCCGTCGGCGTCTCGACCGACGTGGACACCATCACCATCGAGTTTTCGGAGGCGATTGAGCCGAGCACGGTGACGGCCGCCTCGGTGCGCGTGCTGGATCTCGGCGAGCCGCTGGCGAGCGAGATCGACGTCAGCGGCTCGACCGTCACGCTCACGCTGAACGAGCCACTGTCTCGACTCGCTCGCTACACGGTGGAGGTTTCTCCGGCCGTCGAAGATCTCGACGGTGAGGCGCTGACTGAGGCTTTCGTTTCTACGTTCGATACCGCTGACGGCAAGTGGGGAGACATTCTCGAGGTCGCGCCGGAGGGTGAAGGCCCCTTCTTAGAGGTCTCGGTGGCAACCAACGAGCGCGGCGATGCGCTGTTCGGGATCGTCGGGCCGGATCCTCGGGACTCATCGAGCTACGTCGCTTCGGCGCGTTGGTACCGGCGCGCGACGGGCTGGGAGCCGGCCGTAATACTGAGCGGCGCTGGCAAGGGCGCCACCGCCATCCAGGTGGCGATCAATCGGGCGGGGCAGGCCGTCGCGGTCTGGACCGGGTCGGGCGAGTTTTGGGGGCATCGCTACTCGGATGGCGCATGGGGCGAGCCCAAGCGCGTGGGAGGGGCGGTCTCGGGCGCGACCTATCGGGATCCGCGAGCCGCGATCAGCGACGAGGGCGTCGCCGCGTTCGCCTACCTGCACGCGAGTAACAGCGATGCCTCGCTGCTCGGTGGTGGCTTCGATGCGAGGGGCGTCTGGTGGAGCGGCCAAGACATCGCGTATTCGACGCGTATCGAAGGTCTGGACATCGCTTCCGACGCGGAAGGGCGAGCGATGTTGGTATTCCGCACCTATCCGAGCGGGCAGCCGAGTCGGCTCCAGTTCGCTCGCTTCAACCCCACCGACAAGCTCTGGCTCGACGGCTCGGGCACGTTACCAGCGAGCGCCGGCAGTGGTCGGCCAGACGTGGCCGTCGATGCGGACGGCGGGGCCATGGCCGTTTGGGTTCGCTCTGCGGACAACGACGTGGTGGCCAGCCGCTATGGCCGAGCAAGTGGCTGGAGCGAGCCGGTCGTGATCGATGACTTGGCGGGTATACCCAGCGTTTTCCGGCAGAGCGTCGCCTCCGACGGCACGAACTTCGTCGCTGCCTGGGCGCAGGATATCTCTGGCACGCAAACCAACATTTACTCGAGCCGCTTCGACGCGGCCAAGGGAACCTTCAGCGCGCCCGAGTTGATGAACGACGCCATCAGCTCGACCGGCGAGTGCCTGCTCGGCATCGACCGGCGCGGCAACGCCTGGCTGCTCTGGTCTCAGGGGCAGTTCACGGCGTATCGCGGCTTTGCCAACCGCTACGACGCGCTCGCGGGCGAGTGGGAAGGGCCGCGGCCTCTGCCAGATCCGGACACGGCGCTGAATATCGTCGAGCTCGCGGTGGCTCCCGCCGGACACGCGTTCGCGTTTTGGGGCACCGGAGTGACCAGCGGCTACGAATACTGGGCCGCGCCGTTCCGCTGATGCGGGTGCCAGCCAAGAGCGGCTGGGTGGCTGCCAGCGCTGTGCGATGGCTGCTAGGCGCATGGCTGTTCGGCGGCTGTCGTGCCGCGCCCGCGACGCCAGCGGTAGCGGCGACGGCGCAGCCAACGCCGTCGTCGCCGGGCGCGCTGGTGGCGGCGCTGCCCGGCGCTTGCCACCGCGGCGGCGTGCAGCTGCGCGTGGACGAAGTCGGAGCAGAGATGGGAGCGGCCGCCGCGGGGGGCGTGCTCGGTTGGCGTGGCCACTTGAACGAAGACGAGTGGCTCGACGTCATCGTTCGTTTCCCCGATAGCTGCAGCAGCTACGGCGAGTGCGAGCACTCTGTTTACTTCGGCTGCGGAGATGGGCGCTTCGCATCGGTGTATGGGCCCGAGTACTCGCTCTCGCTGGCTCCGGACCTGGCAGCAGGAACCCGGCCCGTGGTGCTTCGAGAGCTGCGCCGCAAGGACTCCTTCGAAGAGCCCGGAGCAACTTGGACCGTGTTGCGCTACGAAGGCGGGCGGTATGCGCCTGTTCGCTAGCTTTCAGGGGATCAGCGAGAGGGCGAGGCCGAGTTGGGGCTGGAGGCCGCCGGCGATGAGTCGCGCTTGCTCGGCGACGCGGACGCCTCGCTCGGCCGTGAAGGCTCGCGCTCCAACCCAAGGGGTGAGCTCGACCCCGCGCCAACGAAAAGGACGACCGACCTGCGCTTCGACGCGGACGGCGCTCTGCAGGGTGGCGCCCGGAGCGACGAATCCAGACTTGGGGGAAGCGAAGAGGAGGCTGGGCCCGACGCCGAGGCCGAAGCGCAAGCCGGCCAAGCTCCGCGCCGTGACGGCGGCCTCGAGCACCGCATGCGCTTCGATGACGGTCGCTTCGTCGAGCCTGAGTGCGTGTAGCGCCCCCGCGCGGATGCCGCACGACCACGTGGCGTCGAAGCGCACGGCGGTTCGGAGCCCTCCGCCGAGCGCGAGCCCATCGCCCCAGCTCTCGCCCAGGGCGTGCGCGCCGACCTCCGCATCGACGGTCACCGGGCGCGAGAGCCGAGGCGTTGACGAAGGCGGCGGTGTCTCCACGCTTGCGGGGTCGAGCCGAGGAACGGGAGCCACTGGCGCGGTCCTGGGAGCGGGGGGCGCCGCGACTGCCTCGGTCGGCACGCGCGTACGCAAATCGGCGAGGGCGCGATCGAGCGCGCGCAGCACTTCTTCGCGCAGCGTGGCCGCGGGGACCCGCAGCCTGATCGTCACGCTATCGTCACCGGCGTCCACCTGGACGATGGCGCCTTCGCCCATACAAGAAATGGCGGCGGCGGCGGCGATATCGCTCGTGAGCAGCGACGCGCGTGCGCGGGCTTCGAGCTCGGCCGCGGTCGCCTCCGGCAGGTCTGGACAGGCCACGACGACGCTGCCCGCCCCGTCCGTTGCGGCTCGCGACGGCGGAATATTCGCGGACGACGGCACAGCTATCGCCATGGCCACGAAAAGGGCCGAACAGCCGAAACCCCGTCGGTACGCCGCGCGATAGCCCACGCCCTGCAGGGTATAGCCGATGCGTTCGATTTTCGCGACCCGCGGAGGCCGAGAATGCTCGGGCCGGGGAGGTCTGGGAACTAACTGGTAGGATGTCCGAAGACGCGCGGCGACGCGCATGCAACAATGGGCTCTCGGTGCGGGTGTAGCCGACTCTCCGTGTCTGCCAGGGGTTCAACCATCTCGTGAGCGAGCGCGAACTGTTCGAAGCCTTGTACCGTCGCATGGCGACGCTGGCAGGCCGGTCTGCGCCGGACTTGGATGATCTGGTGCAACAAGCGGCGGAGCAAGTCATCAAAGGTCGTGAGCGCTTCGAGGGGCGCAGCGACCTCTCCACCTGGATTTACGTCGTTTGCTACCGAGTCTTGCTCAAGCACCGTCGCTGGTACCGTCGCTGGAGCGTCCGCTTTC
This sequence comes from Pseudomonadota bacterium, assembly GCA_023431345.1. Taxonomy (GTDB): domain Bacteria; phylum Myxococcota_A; class Polyangia; order Polyangiales; family Polyangiaceae; genus PMG-095. The sequence goes on along the minus strand of JAEYWK010000167.1, from coordinate 29,298 downwards.
GGTTGGAGCAAGAGGGCGATCCGACTCCCCGAGACGAGACCCTGCCCGGCTCGACGCTGGAGCGTCGCGAGCGCGCACGACGCCTTCAGGCGGCGCTCGACCGCTTGAGCGAGCGTCACCGCGCCGTGGTGGTGCTGCACGACGTCGAAGAGCTGAGCGTCGCGGAGATCGCGCGCATCGTCGACAGCAACGAGATGACGGTACGGTCTCGGCTGCGCGACGGGCGCCGAAAGCTTCGAGACCTGTTGAACGCCGATCGTGGCTTCCTTCTGAAAGGGCAGCGTGAGCTCTCTCCTTCCTGACTCTCTCCCAGACCGAGACGCCCCTCCGCGGGCGCTGGTCGAGGCACTGCGCGAGGAGCCGATCCAGCCCGCGCGGATCGAGCACGCCTACGCCCGCTTCCGTGCGAAGAGTGCGCCCGCTCCCGCCCGCTGGAGAGGTCCGCGCGTCGTGCGTCACGCGGCGTTCGCCGTGCTGATGGCGGTAGGCACCGTTTACGCGGCGACCCTGATAACGCCGTTGACGGCCGACCGGCAAGCCAACAACGTCGAGCAGCCAGAAGCAGCTCCGACGCCGTCACCGCGGACGGCCGTCACGCGGCGTGCCCCTTCGACTTCGGAAGAACGCGCGTCCCGGGCGATCGAGTCGACAGCGGAGGCCGAGTCGGCCGAGCCGCTCGCTCCTGCTCCGACCGTCCCTGCTCCGACCGTCCCTGCTCCGACCACTTCTGCTCCGACCACTGCCGTGCGCGAGCAGCCGCTGCGCAGCGTCGCTCCCGTCCCGAGCGCGGAGCAATGGCGTCGAGCCGCTCAGGGCCTCCGCGACGGCGACTATCGCAGCGCGGACGCGGCGCTCAAGGCGTTGTCGCGGAGCGGCACGGAGGCCGACCGCGAGTCGGCGCTGCTCGTTCAAGCGCAGGTCCTGCTCGCCCAAGGGCGCGATGCCGAGGCGAAGAGTCTGTTGAAGTCGCTGCAGCGGTCCGCGCGCGCGCCCTCCGTGCGACGCAAGTCCGAGGAGCTCCTGGGGCGGTTGCGAGACCGCCCAGCGGCGCGGCCAGACAAAACGCATGGGGTGACCGATCTGCCGTGACGAAGCGGAGCGTCATCGCTTCGGCGCTGCTAGTGGCCGCGCCAACCGTTACGGCCTGCGGCGGGTGGATCGATCTCGACCCCGCGGCGACAGGCGGCGCCTCCAGCGCTGGGAGCAGTGGCGTAGCGGGCACGGGTGGCGGCGCCGAGACCCCGAATAGCTCCTTCAAGATCCTGGTTCTCACTACCGCCCTCGACTATCGCCACGACTCGATACCCGACTGTCAGCGCATGCTCTCCGAGCTGGGGGAGACTCCTGACGACCAGTTGCCGGTCGGCGCCCAACCAGGCAGTCGCTTCACGACTCACGTCGCCACCGATGACCTGGCCGACTTCACCGCCGCCGGGTTGAAGGACTACGGCATGCTCTTCTGGTGCACGCCCATGGGTGACGTGTTCAGCGGCAACTCCAGGGTCGAAGACAGCGCGACGGCCATGGCCGCGCTGCGCGACTACGTGGAAGGCGGCGGGGCGTGGGGGGGGGTGCACTCCGCGACCGACTTCGAAAAGAAGGGCAAGTTCCCCTGGTACACCGAGACCTTGGTCGGCGGGGTGCTCGAGGACTTCGACGACGACGAGACGCCTGGGACCGTGCAGGTCGTGCCGGCCTACGCCGAGCACCCGGTCATGAGAGGCGTACCGCCGACTTGGCCCGTCCGCGATGAATGGTTTCGCCTGAACCGCGACGTTGGCGAGCAGCCGGGCTTTCAAGTGCTGGCGCGACTGGCCGAGGACGATCGCCCCGTCGTCTGGATCAAGGAGCTCGGGCCGAACAACGCCGGGCGAATGTTCTACACCATCCGCGGGCACGCCCCGTCCGTCTATCACGAGGCCGAGTTCAGGCAGTTGGTGCTGAACGGGATCCTGTGGGCCACGCGCCGCTTCGACCCCTAGCGCGGCCGGCGCGCTCACGGGCGCGTGGCATGGCGATCAGTAAACCAGCGTCGCGCCCAAGTTGAGGAAGCTCATCGTCTGCTTCGGCGTGTAGGGGCTGCCGTTGTCATCGACGCCATCTTGCCAGGTCGTGTTGGCGCTGAAGAAGTCGAGGCCCAGCACGATGTGCTCGAGCACTCCCTGGTAGATGCCAGCCGAGAAGCCGAGCTGCTTGGCGGGGAAGTTCAACGCCGTGAACCGCTCCGGGTCCGACATGACTTTCGAGATCATGGTTTGACCCACGCCGCCGGCGATCTTGGTGCTCCCGAAGTTCAACGCCGCAAGCGCCGCGAACCCCTTCTGGCGCCGGAGCAGGTAACCACCGGCCGAATCCGCGCTGAACACCGGGTAATCCTCGATGGCCGCCCAAATGCCCAAGCCTTGCCCCGCGAAGCCGGTCGCGCCGACTTGGACCGGGCCGAGCTCGAGCCCCAACGAGCCCGCGATGCCCGCCGAATCGACGTCGAGATCCGTTTGGGCCTCGTTGCCGAGCCTCTGCCAGCTCCCCGAGACTTCGGCGTGAACGTACTTGCTGCCCTTGAACGCGAGCTCGGCCTCGACGCGCGGCAGCGGCGTGCGCGTGTAGCTCTGCTCTTTGACGGCCGCGGGATCGAACAAGCCCACGCTGAGCTGGAGGCCCGCAAGCTGCGGCGTGTTGTACGTGATTTGGGCGTTGAATGCAGGGAACAAGATACCGAAGCCGACATGCCCGCACGCCGCGACAGGTCCCCACGAAGGGGCGCGGTTCACGATCATGCAGGGGCTGCCGAGTCCGTAGTTGTGCACGATGTCGTAGTCGAGGCTGATGGGGCCACGACTGAACAGGCCCATGTTGCGCCCCGCCAATACTCCACCCCAGGGTCCGTCGATGCGCAGGTACACCTCGCGTAGGTCGACGTCGGGCGACTGCGTCTTGTCGCGCTGCTGCGAGATGTTGCCCCACAGCGCGAAGCGACCAGAGATGGTGTGGGCGCCGACCTCCTTGCGCACGCCCCAGCCCAAGTAGTTGGAGACGAAGCCGGAGCGGATCCGGGTCGACATCGTTTCGCCCTCGGCGTCGGGGCGATCTTCGAAGCCTTGCCACGTCGGGGAGCCGGGAGGCGGAGGCGGGCCCTTCGAGAAGCTCAAAAACGCGCTCATTCGCCCATCGAGCGACAGCTCCCAGCCCTTGACTTTGGCGATGGCGAGCGGCTCTGGCGCAGGCAGCTGAGCCTGCGCGATTGACGGCGCGAGCCAAGCCGAGAGCAACCAAAGCCCCGCGACGCCACCCCGCCACGAGCCAGCGAAATCCATATTTTGCAAACGACGATTCTCCCGTCACGCCGCAGGCCCGAGCCCGGGGCCCTGCGAGCGAGCCAACTGCGATCACACGTCCGCGCGCCCTAGTCGATTCGACGCGTCGTCCACAGAATGCCGTTCTTCACCACGGCGCGGAACGGCACTTCGGCGAAGACCGAGTCGGCGTGGCCACGCGCGGTGTAGAACATGCGTCCGGCGCCGACGTCTTTGATCCACGTCAACGGGCGTGAGTCCGACGCGAGACGTTGCAGGATCTTGAAGCCCGGCTGAGAGCCGGGATCGCGGTTCATCTTGTACCACTCGTCTTTGGTCGCGTAGTTGGCGGAGAGGCCCGTGAGCACCGGGTGCGCCGCGTTCTGAGCGTCGGACACGACCGAGCCGGCGGTGGTCTCGTGCGACGCGAAGGAAGCGCCCATGAGCACGTTCGTGAACCACGGGAAGCCGTTGGTCTTCTCGAAATCACTCGCGGAGTGCACGCCCGCGAACGCCTTGCCCTCGACCTCGATGAAGTCCTGGAAGGCTTTCATCGCAGCTGGTTTGTCTTTCACCTGCGGATTGCCGCTGAAGACGCGGCCCGTCGGGTTACAGGAGAAGATCAACGCGTAGTCCGCCAACCCGCCGGGGACGAAGTGCGGGAGATCGTTGGTCTCCACGTCTGCGGTCCAGCCGGTCGCGCCCTCTGCCGCGCCCAGGTCTTTCACCATCTTCTGGCACGCGCCGATGGAGTCATGGGCGAACTCGAGCGCCGTGCTGATGATCAGCACCTTGAAGGGACCGGTCGGCATCGCGCCGCCGCTGCCGCCGAGCGACTCGCTGCCGCCGGTGCCGCCCGTGCCGCCGAGCGACTCGCCGCCGCTGCTCGAACCCGCCACCGCGGCCGAGCCTGCGGTCTCCGTCGCGCTGCCGCCGCCGACACCCATTCCGCCTGCCGCGCCGGCGCCTGCCCCGGCCGCTTCCGTCGCGGCACTTCCTGCGTTCGGCGTGGCTCCCGCTGAGCCTGCTCCAGGCGGAGGCATCTCGCCCGTGCCGGCCATCGACCCCGAGTCGGAGCCTGACGAGCCCGTGCTCGCGCGTTCCCTACTGCGAAGCCACTGTTCACTACCGTCGCTGCAAGCAGCGATGCCGACGTGAAGGCAAAGCACTGCACTGAGCGGACCCGAGTAACGACTCATTGTCCGTCCTTTCGATTAGGGGGCGTTCGCCAAGCTCTGAAGGCGCAGCCTGCTCGCTTCAGTTAGTTCCCGGTGCCGCTCCGTTTGATTGAGAGATCTTTCGATGACGCTCCTTTGTCGTCGTCGCGCGCGGAACCGGCCAGGTGGTCCGTCGCTTGGCGCTGGGGCGCGCGCCCAGCAGCGTGCCTAGGCCGCAGGCGCTAGGTACCAGGCCAAAGCGTCCAGGGCCCACGGAGCGAGCGACAGGGCCGTCGGGCGATTGGCCTTGAGATCTGGGCCCGGGACGGGGATGGTTCTCGATCGGAATAGAGCCGGAGGGTGCTGCCCGTGGGTTGGGCGCCCTCCCAGGGAGATGAACATGCGAACAATTCATGGGTTGGTTGCTTTGGCGTTGTTGGTGGCGGGCTGCTCGGGTGAGGACGGGAAGGATGGGCGCAATGGCGCCGACGGAGCAGCTGGACCTGCTGGCAAAGACGGGCGTAACGGTGAAGACGGAGCCGTTGGTCCTGCTGGCCCTGCTGGCCCTGCCGGAGCGGACGGCACCAACGGCACCAACGGCACCGACGGTGAAGACGGTGAAGACGGTGAAGACGGTGAAGACGGCGCGGATGGCGCTGCGTTCTTGCAAGGCGCGGGCGCACCCGGCGCGGGTCTAGGCGCCGATGGCGACACCTACCTCGATACGACGTCGCGCGACCTCTATCAAAAGAGCAGCGGGACCTGGACCGTGATTGCCAACTTGAGCGGCGGCCCTGCCGGCCCTGCTGGCCCTGCCGGCCCCAAGGGCGACCCGGGTGACCCCGGCGACGACGGCGACGACGGCGCGAGCGTGCGCAGCGGCGCGGGCGCTCCTGCCGCGGGGCTAGGCGCCGATGGCGACGTCTACATCGACTCGACGAATGGCGATCTCTATACGAAGAGCGCCGGCGCTTGGACCAAGACCGGCAGCTTGCAAGGGCCCGCGGGCGAGGACGTGAAGGACACCGTCGGCGGTGTGCGTTGGTTCGCCTTCGGCCTCAGCGCTTCGTACGCCTACACTCCCACGCTCGTCACCAGCCAAGCTTTCACCGCTGAAAGCTCGACGGGAACCTTCACGTTCACCGGTGAAGATCAGCATGGTCGCCTGGGCTTTGCGACAGTCGGCTCCTACTTCCAAGGCGGCGTCGATCTCAGCACGTTCGAATCGCTATCCTTCTCCGCTACGGTTACGGGCGGTGCGACCAAGAACCTGGTCGTGCTGCTCACGAGCGGCGACAACATCGGCTGCCAGTGGGCGCTGCAGGCGAGCGCTGGCCCAGATTACAGCATCGACATCGACGACCCCGACAGCTGCTACCCCGCGGCGGACTCGCTCTCACTCGAGAGCGTGACGAACGTGCAAATCGGCATCGTCAGCAGCGGCGCTGGGGCTCGCACGCTATCGGTCACCAGCATCAAGCTCGACGATACGCTCTGAGCCCAAGAGCTGGAGGGAGGGCGTGGTGCCGCGATGCTCGAGGCACCACGCCGCCCGACCGGCTAGCTCGTGGCGCCGTGCTCAGTCGCAGTCACGCTCCATGAAGCATTTCTCGCCGTCGGTGACGCAGGTCATTCCGCCTGTGCTTCCATCCTTGCAAATGATGCCGATCAGGGAGATTTCTTGGTTTGCGCAGCCGTCGGCCTGCGGGCAAGGCGTCGTGACTCGCGGCGGCACGCACACGGTCGTCCACGCGCACGGTCCGTCGTTTTCGCTGCCGCAGTGCTGCAACGATTGGATCGTGTCGCCCGGACATTCGATGGCGGGCTTGGCGGGACACTCGGCGTCCGCGCATTGACGGAAGCTCACGCTGCTCGAGTCCGCGTCTTCCGACCACTCGCACGCCTCTGACGAGCTCATGCCACATTCGACGCTCGCGGCCTCGCCCAGCGATGGCGGCACCGAGCCGCACGCCGCAAAGCTGCACTCCCCGCTGGCGCTCAAGGTTTGCCGCGTCGCGCCGCCTTCGTTCGGGCTCTTCGCGCTGTCGGTGCCGCCGCACGCCACGAGCAGCACCGCGCCCAACAACCAACCACCGATACCGATACTGTATTTCATGATGGACCTCCGGATACACTTCCCCTACGCGCCTCGTGATGAGGCGCTGAGCTCTCTTGACTACTAACTCGCGTGCCTACTTGGAGCAGGGCGGGAGCGATGGACTCTCGCCCCAGCAGGCTAGAGGCACGGGCTGAAAGGACACGGACCCGCCGCCTTCGTCTCCGCTTTCGACCCCAGCAAACAGCTGACCGGCGAACGCTTCGGCGCGGAAGCGCAGGTTGACCTCGAGCCGCTGAAAGCGCCGGGTGCCGAGCGCGCCGGGCGCGAAAGCGAAGGCGCCGCGCAGGGCCGCGCTCGGTACGACGTGAGTCACGCTCGCTTCGTCGCCGCTTTCGGCGAGCAGCGTGGCTTGCAGCGACTCGTCGAACGCGCCGCCGCCCGTAGCGAGGTCTACCGTGACGGGGATGCGCACGTGGTCCCGGCAGTGGGGCGCGCTCTCGTCCGGATCGACGCGCGCGAAGTGAGCCGCGCCCGTGCGCGCGATTCGCACCGTGACCTCGGCCGCTCCGCTCTCCGGTCCGTATTCGAGCCCGGATCCTCGCGACCACTCGAAGCTCGCGCTGCGCTCTGCATCGACCATGGCCAGCACCTGCTCCGAAGAGAAGCCCAGCGGCGAGCGCTCCCGCTCGGCGAGCGGGCTCGTGATGAAAACGCAGCCGTCGCCCGATTCTTCACCGGTTTGGCCGCCAGCTTGGGCGCCGCAAGCGGCTAAGCAGCCGAGCAGCGCTGGCAACGTCAGGCTGGCAGCTATTCGAGGAGTGAACGACACACCTGCAATAGGCCACGTCCGCTGTTCCCAGGCAAGCGCCGCTTCGCACATTTCAAGCGCCACAGCGCCTCTCAATGTGCAAAATGGCGACTGATGGACTACGAAATGGCGGCAAGTGAGCTGGTGCGCGCTCTGCGCGGGCGACGCTCGCAGACGGCGTTCAGCAAGCGCATGGGGTACCGCAGCAACGTGGTGTCGGCGTGGGAGTCGGGCCGGGCGTTTCCCACGGCTTCGACCTTTTTTTCCGTGTTGAATCGAAGCGGGCGAAAGCTGGCCGACGCGCTCAGCGCGTTTCACCGTTTGCCGGCGGACGCGCTGGCGGGGGATCTCACCACCGCGCAGGGGGTGGCCGCATTTCTGGACGAGCTGCGCGGGCGCACGGCGGTGGTCGACCTGGCGCGCAGCGCCGGGCGCAGCCGGTTCGCGGTGGCTCGCTGGTTGAAGGGCGAAGCCGAGCCTCGCCTGCCCGACTTCTTGCGGCTGGTGCAGAGCGCGTCGCTGCGCCTGCTCGACTTCTTGGCTTGCTTCGTGGATCCGGCGGCGCTGCCCTCCCTCGCGGCCGCTTGGCGTAGCCTCGAGGGCGCGCGCCGCGCCGCGTTCGAGATGCCATGGTCACACGCTGTGCTGCGCGCGGTCGAGCTCGCCGAGTATCAAAAGCTGCGCCGTCACCGGCCTGGCTTCATCGCGGCGCGCCTACGGATCAGCCGAGAAGAAGAAGAGCGCTGCCTCGCGCTGCTGCTCGAGACGGGCCAGCTGCGCCGCGAGGGCCCACGCCTGCGGCTGGGCGCTTCGCTCACCGTCGACACGCGCGGTGACCGCCAGCGCTCGCAGCGCTTGAAAGCGTTCTGGACCAACGTGGGCCTCGACCGCCTGCAGAGCGGCGCCGAAGGCACCTTCTCTTACAATCTGTTCTGCGTTTCGCGCGCGGACTTGACCAAGATCCAAGAGCTCTACCGCGCCTACTTCCGAGAGCTACGACGCATCGTCGCGGCGTCCGAGCCCGCCGAATGCATCGTGCTCTCCAACGTCCACTTGTTCGAGCTGGGGGAACATCAGAGCTGAGCTCGCGAGATCGGAGCCGCGCGCCGAAACGGGTCATCGTTTCCACGGCGATCGACCGGAGGACGATGGACGGCGTCGTGGCGCAGTGGCATCCTCTTCGAGCGACGTGAGGAGCCGATGAACCGCGAAGCAAAGCTTGGACTGCGCTGGGGGGCCGCGCTGGCGCTGATGGCAGGGCTGGCGGCCTGCGGAGGAACGTCTTCGCGTCGCGACGGCGCAGCGGGCGGGGCAGGCGCAGCGGGCGGCGTGCCGGGTGCAGCAGGCGATAAGGCGACCTCCGGCGGGGCCCTCGCCGGAGGTGGCGGCAAGAGCGGCAGCGGCGGGTCGCCCGGCGGCGGCAGCGGGTCGCTCGGCGGGTCGCCCAGCGCTGGTGCTTCGCCGGGAGAGGCCGGCGCCGCGGGCGAAGGCGCGGCGACGGGGCTCTCGCTGCCACCGGGCTGCACCGCGCGGGCACCGACAGAAACGGCAGATCTTTGCGGGCTAGCCGTAGACTGCGAAGGCGCCCCATCAGTCCGAACGAGCTGCTCTCGCCTCGATTCGGACGAGTGGCAGTGCCAATGCGCGAACAGCGAGAGCATGTATCGCTTGGCGAACGCGGCCGGCCTTCACGCCTGTGCGCTGGCGGCGCGGCTCTGCGCCGAGCCAGAGCTCCAGCTGGGCGCCGAGAGCTGCGAGCACACTAGCGCCGAGAGCGATGCCGAGAGCTGCGGGGTCGAGTTCGTCTGCAGCAAGCCCGTCGAGCTCGACGCGGCTACGGACGCTCAGGCCTGGCTCCTTCGCTTCGGCTCCGGCCGTTGCCGACAGTGGCTGCCCGGGAGGACGTTCGCTTGCGACTGCTTGAACGGGACGGAGAAGAAATTTCACACCGTGCTCGCGGACTCCTTCGAGCCCATTTGCTCGCCCTTCGCAGATTTTTGCTCGACCCGTACGGAGCCCAGCTTCGAAGGCGACGAGCTGTGCTTGCTGGACTACGCGTCGTCCGATGGCGAAGGTTGTGGCCGCGCCGAGAGCTGCGGGCCGCAGCTGCCGCTCACGGAAGACGTCAGCTTGATTCGGCTCGATCAGAGGCATGCGAGTTGCACTGCTGCCGCCGGGGGGGGCTCCGAATGCTCGTGCTCCACCTCGAGCACGGGCTTTAATTTCCGGCTGGCGACGCCACCAGTAGACGCTAGCTGTGAAGCCGGGATGCCGATGTGTGCCCCGAGCGCGGTCTTCGAAAGGCAGGGCTCCCCGACTTGTACGCCTCCTGACCCTGGCGCCGACGATTCCGACGCCTGCGACACATTCCTGCGCTGCGAGCAGGCAGCGACGGTCGGCGATCGAGGCCTCGTCGCGTACGGAAGCATGAACGCGGTTTGCCGTAGGCTCGCGCCGGGCCAGCCCTGGTTTTGCTCCTGCGCGTCTGGACCGGATACGGCTCGGTTCGAGCTGGGCGCCACGGGCGCCAACGCGAATCAAGCCTGCGCCCAGGCGTCGGCCGCTTGCCTCCAGGAACCGGGCCTGTACCTGGGCATGTCCGCTGATCCGATGTCTCCGCCCGACCCGCTCTTCTAGGCGGTCGTCGGCGCGCTGGCGTCAGTCATCGTCCGTGCGCGCGGCGGCGTAGCTCGGGATCCACGCGAGATCGGGCAGCCACGCGACGCGATGCGCGGCCCAGATGGCGTAGCGGGGGACGGGCAATAAGCTCGGCTTGTCGAAAGCGCCGAGGCAGACGTCGCGCTCGTCGCTGTCGTCTTCGATCCAAAATAAGCTCGAGCCGCAGCGGGCGCAGAAGTACCGCGTCGCGCGCGGCGATGAGCGGTAGCTGACGGGCTCACCGGCCGTGATCATGAGCTGCTCGGCGCTGCACGTGGCGAACGCCGGCATCGGCGAGCCGCTCTGCCGTTGGCACTGCGTGCAGTAACAGATGCTCGTGTTGATCGGCTTGCCCGTCATCACGAAGCGAACGGCTCCGCACAGGCACCCACCACCATGTCGCTCCAACATGGACGGAGCATGAAAAGCGCCGCCGGTGGCGTCAAGTCGGGCGTCCGGCGCCGCCCCCTTGCCGGCGCTGGCATCGTGGCTACGCTCCTAGCCTGAGCCAGCTCCGACTCTTCCCCGTCGACGAGCCAGTGCCCGCCGTCCCGGGCCTGGTCTACGTGCCTGACTACTTGTCGCCCGCCGAAGAGCTCCAGTTGTTGCGCGCCGTAGATAGCGAGCCATGGCGCACGGATTGGCGACGGCGGCGCCAGGTCTACGGCGTCGCCTACAGCGGGCCTCAGGCTGGCCAAGCGCTCGAGCCCCTGCCGGAGTGGCTCTCGTGGCTGGTGGCCCGCGTTCGCGCCGACGGCTGGCTGGAGGGGCCGGTCGTCAACGCCGTCATCAACGAGTACCTGCCTGGCCAGGGCATTGCGCCGCACCGCGACCATCCGGGGTTCGGTCCCAGTGTGGCCGCCGTCAGCCTCGGCGGCGCGACGATGTTGGACCTCACCTCGGATGGCGCCGACGCGCGAGAGCTATCGCTGGACGTGCAGCCGCGAAGCCTCTGGGTGCTGCGCGGGGAAGCCCGGAGCCACTGGCTCCACGGCATCGCTCCCCGACATCGCGACGTCCTGGGCGGCGCGAAGCGACCGCGCGAGCGACGCGTCTCCATCACGCTGCGCACGCATTGAACGGCCCGCGAAACATGGGGCCCGTTCTCTGCCGGCTCAATGCGTGGCGCGCCGCTCAGTCCGTGCAGTAGTGAATCGTCAGGGTGAGGGCGTCGACTTCGGGCGCGGCTGCGGCGGTGGCGCCTCCGTGTGCGACGGTGAGCTCCGCTCCGAGCTCTCCGGAGCCGACGTCGGCCGCTTCGAGCGCCGCTCCCCAACGGTCGTGAGGGCCGCCGTAGCTCACCGCTTCACGCGTGACTGGCCAGAAGTCGGCCGACGCCCGGTTCGAACCGATGCTCTTCGCTCCCTGGCGCAGAAAAATGGCGGTGTCACGCAGCTGTTCTGCGGCGGTCGCGCTTCGCTTCACGTCCAACGTGACGCCGCTGATCGCCGCGCCCTCCGGCAAATCCGCGGTGAAGCCGCTCAGCACCAAGCTTCCGCTGGCGCGCTGCTCGCTGAGGAGCGAGGTGGACGCGACGGCGCCGTCTTCCGAGAGCGCTCGGGCCGCGTTCGACCACGCGACCTCGTTCGCCGTGGTCTCCAGGACGGTGGCGGCGCGCTGCTCGTCAGCCGCCTCGGCGCCGAAGTAAACGCGCAGCCGAACCGCGTCGACTTGCACCGACCCTGCCGAGGCCAAAGCTTGGCCCATCACCTGAAGCTGCACGCTGAACCCGGCAGCGGTCACTTGCTCGTTCGTGAGGCCCCAGCTCACACCAGGCCCACCGTAGCTCACGTAGTCGAGCGTTGGGGGGAGCTGGTTTTTCATCTCCGTCGACGTGCCTGCTTTTACGGCGGAGCTGAGGAGCAGCCCGGGAGTGCTCGCCTGGCGGACCTCCAGCGCGAAGCCGCTGGGGATCGCGCCGCTAGCCAGCGTCACGCCGAACCCGCTGAAGGTCAGGGACTTCGAGCTCACGGGCGTGGTGCCGGCAGGGATGCTCACGCTAGCGGTGGCGTCATTATCGTTTACGGCCGCCGGGGCGTTGACCCAGTCCGAGCCTGCGCCGGCTACGGTGACCGTCTTCGCGTCGAAGACGGTGGAGGTGACGGCCGCGTAGTACACCACGACCTCCGCACCTTCGATGACGGCGTCCGCCGCGTCCTCCCCGGCGTTCTCCACCTCGACCGCGACACGGAGCTGCGAGCTGCTCACGGTCGCGGTGGAGATGCTTTGGCCCCAGGTGTCGGTGGGGCCGCCGTACACGGAGGTCACGCTGCGCTCGGTCCAATATTCGCGACGAGGCTCCTGGGTGCGAGCTGCGGGCGCGTAGAGCGCGACCCGCCGGTCCCGAATCGCGGAAGCAGCGCTCGCGCGTCGCGTGATCCGCACCTCGACGCCTTGCACCTGGCCTTCGGGGAGCGCGTAGCCGAAGCCGTGCGACACGAAGAGAGCGCTGCGCTTGGCGGGCCCGATCGCCGCTGCCGTTGCGGGGAAGCCGCTGCCGGTGAAGGTCCATTTGACGCCGCTGGTCGCGCTACTGGCTGAGCCGGCCTGGATGGGCTCCGTCGCGAGCGGCTCGGCGCAGGTGACCTCGTTCGTCTCCTCACTGCTGGCGCTGAAGGTCTCGTCGTCGGCGGTGACGCTCTCCACCACCTTGAGACGCGCGCCCAGATCTGCGAGCTCCGGCGTGTATGAGGGGCCGGAAGCGCCCGCGATGTCTTCGCAAGCGCGCTCGACGCAGCGCTGCCATCGAAACGTGCGAGTCAGCTCTCGATCGCTGAGCCAAGAGCCGCCCGTCACCTCGAGCGCGCGGAACACGAAGGCTTCTCCGAGCACCGGCGGTTCTCGGTTCACGACCGCCCCCGCCCCCACCACCGCGTCCGTCAACGGCGAGACAGCCTGCGTGACCCCCTGGTCGTCGGTGGCGGTCACTTTGAGGCGCATGCGGTAACCCACGTCTTCCGCCGTGAGGACGTAATCCTCGCCGTCTTCGGCGCTGGCCGTCGTTCGGCAAGCTCCCTCGTTGCAGCGCTGCCAGACACCTTCGAGCGCCGCTCCGCCGCTGTATTCGCCCAAAGACGCGGTGAGGGCCGCTCCTTCGATGGCATCGCCCGCGATGCTCGGCGCTCGCCGGATCTCCGGGCCCGCGTCGCCATCCGGATCCATGAGGTCGTCCTCGTCATCGACGGGGTCGTGGCCGCCGTCGGCCAATCCCCCATCCATTCCTCCCGCGCCGCCGTCGCCCGGCTCGGGCCCTGGAGAAGGCGAAGGATCAGTCGAGCTGCACGCGACAAAAAGCAGAGGGACCCACCAGCGCATCGCTCTAACTGTCGCATGATTCGCGGCTCGTCGGGGCAAGCATCGATCAACCGAGGTGGGCGCGTGGTCAGCGCCGCGGGGCGTCGATGTCAGACGGGGGGCGCTTGCAACCTACAGCTTGCCGGCGCGCGTCCGCCGACGTGCCGAATCGTCAATAAACGCCGCTGAGCGTCAGCACACCGCCGGTCTGGAGGCGCTCGTGAGCGGCGGGCGCGAAGCCGACCCAAACGCGGCGCTGTTTGACCTCTTCGGTGCGGTGAAGGTGGGGCACGATGATCCCGATGCCCGCGCCCGCGATCGCGCCGGCGATGACGTCGGTCGGAAAATGCGCGCCCGCGCGCACGCGTTGAATGGAGACGAAGGTCGTCAGCCCCGTTGCGCCCACGAGCGTGACCCACGGGCGCCACGACGAGGGAGAGCGAGCGAAAGCCAGGTAGGTTGCCGTCGCGCCCAGGCTGGCGGTGGTGGAAGCGTGACCTGAAAAGAACGACAGCGCGCTGTCGGTCTCGGCGTTGGAGTAGTTCGGGTTGTCACGGTTGGCTTCGGCCTCTCGGTACGCAGCCGGTCGCGGGCGCCGCACCGCGAGCTTCACCAAATTGGTCGTGGCTTGGGTGAGCGCCAGCGTCTCTGCGTAGAGCATGAAGTCCACCAAGCCCGTCTGTAGGCTCCCTTCGCGATATGCGCTCAGCAGCGGATCGATTGCCCCGAATACGACGGCGGTGGTGGACCCGATGTTCGACCAGACCCGCGCGCTGTCGTGGTGCTTCGCCGTTACCGCCGCCCGATCGATGGCTAGCAAGTCATCGGGGTCGAAATCAGGGGCGATTTGCTGGGCGCGGATCTCACCGGTCGACTTGATCTGGTTGAGCACGAAGCTAAAGCCGAAGGAGATGCCGATGATCGCGCCGTCAGCGATCGGATCGATGTCGAAGGTGGTGCGGCCCGGGACCAGGGGCTCAGCCGCCTTTGGCTCGAGCGAGACCTCGCGCTGGCGCGACTGCGGAGGCGCGACGGTGGGCGCGGCCGGCGCGGCTGGCGTCGCCACGGGCTCCGTCGGCTCCGCGGACGCTGATGGCGGTGCCGCCGCGCGTGCGTCCGGTTCGTGGGGGTCGCCGACCGTGGCTGCTTGCGCCAGCGCCACGCCGCTCCATGCCAATCCTGCCCCGAATACGCGCAAAGTTAAGGCCAGTCGGCGCATGACGAGGGCTCGAAGCAAGTCTCGATCCAGCCGAGGCGGCGGGATCCCGGCGGCGTTTTGGGTCGTGTTGTCGGGCGCCGCGCGGACGCTGCGGTCGCCCGGCGAGCGCTCGTCGCAGCTAAAGCGCGTGCCGCAAGCAGAGCTTCCGAGCCATGACGATACAGCGCCGTCGTCAATCACCCAAAAGGGTGATGGCGATAGAAAAAATATCTATGGAACCGGTCCCGCAATGTGGGTAAGAGTGAGCGCTAGTGTTACGAATGGCCCGCTGCGAGACTCACCGTGCCGCTCATCGCGTGGCGATCGGGATCGTGTTGGCGGCGCTCAGCTCGGGCTGCCAGCGCGAGGCGGGCGCCGGCCTGCCCGCTGTTTTCAGCGACATTTCGCTGATCGACCAGGACGGCGCGCCGCTGACGGGCAAAGCTCTCGCGAACCGTAGCCTGGTGGTCAGCTTTATGTTCACCAGCTGCCCCGTCGTGTGCCCGCGACAGACGCAGGCGCTCGCCGAGGTGCGAGCGGCGCTCCCGGCCGCCGTGCGCGAGCGCGTGCGTTTCGTGTCCATTTCCGTGGATCCGGAGAACGACACGCCGAGCGCCCTGAAGCGCTTCGCCCAGCTCAACCACGCCGACGATAGCGGCTGGTCCTTCGTCCGCGCGGACGCGGTCGGCACGCAGCTCCTCACGACACGCCTCGCGGCATTCGAGCCCGGGAGCGCAGCTGAGCCTGCGGCGCACGGCACCTCCTTATACCTGTTCGATCGCGGTGGGCGGCTCGCCCAGCGCTACCGCGGAGCTCCGCTCGATGTCTCGCACCTCGCGCGAGAGCTCACCCTGCTCGATGACTTAAAACCTTCTGAAGCGCGCTTGGCTCACAACTGAGCCGAGCGCGCTTCAGCGCTCCCAACTGAGTTCCTCCCATGCTCGAGTTCCACCCCGAGGCCCGTCGACGTGTATCCATCATCACGGCTTTGCTCGCCGCGTTAGCCACCGCCGCCTGCTCCGCGGAGCCGGCCGAAAGCGAGCCCCACGATGAGACTCCGCTCCAGGGAGAGCGCGCGGCGCCGCTCGAGGTCGCGCCCCCGACCGTGGCTTTGCCGATCACGCTGCCGGAGACGCAAGATCCGCTGTTTGCCGGCCTGACCGTTGCCGCCGACGCACCCGTGCGCGGCATGTGGTCACCCACGCGTGATTGGCCGCTCAACGGCCTCCACGCGACGCTGCTGCCCAACGGTCGCGTGCTGACTTACGGCACGCCGGCCGGCAACGCCTCGAACCAGGATGGCAGAACGTTCGACGTCTGGGATCCGGCGCAGGGGTTCACGGCCGTCAGCCATCGGACGAGCTACGACGCTCAGCAGGTGAACAGCTTCTGCAGCAGCGCCGCCTTCTTGCGCAGCGGCACGCTGCTCGTCTCCGGCGGCAACTCTCCGCTCGATAGCAGTGAATTCTCGTCGGCGACGGCGGCCGTCTCGACGTCACCGTTCAAGCTCGCGGACGAGCGCTGGTATGGCTCGCTGATCACGCTCGCGGACGGTCGGCTGCTCATGCTCGGCGGCTCGACGCCGTACGGGGGGCTCCGCGCTTATCAGGATCCGGGCCAAGCAGTGAACGCGGGCACCATCTCGATGACGCCCGAGATCTACGAGCCGGGAAGCGGCTTTCGCAGCCTGTTCGGCGCTTACAGCCGCGAGGCGTTCGGACCCGACCACCACCGCTACTGGTATCCGCGCGCCTGGGCGGCGCCGAACGGCGAGGTGTTCGGTATCTCGTCCGAGAAGATGTGGTACCTGAGCTACGAAGGGTCGGGCTCCGTGCGCGTCGTCGGTGACTTCAAGACCGGCGTCAACGCTACGACGCGCCCGAATATCGGGCCCACCAGCGCCGCGGTCATGTTCGCGCCGGGGCGCATCCTGCAAGTGGGAGGTAACGGCTATCACGATGGTCACGCCACGCCGAGCAGCGCCCTCGCGACGGTCGTGGACATCAACGGCAGCGCGCCGGCCGTCACCGATACCAACCCGATGAGCTTCGCTCGTCAGTGGCCCAGCGCTACCGTACTGCCGGATGGGCGCGTGGTCGTCACCGGCGGCACTCGGTTCGCAAACAACGGCGGCGCCGACGCGGTCTACGAAGCGGAGCTGTGGGACCCGAGCACCGGCAACTGGACCACCGGCGCGCGCGCGGCGCAGATCCGCGTGTATCACTCCGCCGCGATCTTGATGCCCAACGGCACCGTGCTCTCGACCGGTGGCGGCGCGCCCGGGCCCGTCAACAACCTGAACGCGGAGGTTTACTACCCGCCCTACCTGTTCCGACCGACCGCGGCCGGCGGGGCGGAGCTCGCGCCACGGCCGCGCATGGCCGCGGTGAGCACGCTGGCGCTCGGGCACGGCGAGCAGCTGGACGTGGAGCTCGCGGGGAGCCCGACCGTGCAGCAGGCGGTGCTGATCGGGGCCAGCAGCGTGACCCACTCCTTCAATACGTTTCAGCGACGGCTCGAGCTCCCGTTCGTTCGAGAGGGGTCGCGCCTTGCGCTGCGAATGCCGGAGACCGGCGCAGAAGCGCCGCCCGGCTACTACACGCTGTTCTTGCTGGACGAGCAGGGAGTGCCGTCCAACGCCGTGCTCCTCTCGTTGGGTGACGACATGGCCGCGCCGCCCGTCTCCACCCTGTTGCCTCGCGGCAACGTGATCACGCTGCAGAGCTTGGACGTCCCCGGCTACGCCGTCGCCACCGACGCGCAGTCGCTCAGCGTGCTCAAGCTGCTCGGGGACGCCCCCAGCGCCGCGGATCTGAGCAGCGCGCGGTTTCTGGTGCGCGACGGCCTCGCCGACAGCAATTGCGTGTCGCTCGAGTCGACCGCCACTCCGGGACAGTGGCTCCGGCACTATGGCTATCGGCTCCGTCTCGGGACGAACGACGGCAGTGAGATCTTCAAGGCCGATGCCACGTTCTGCCCGGAGCTCGGCTTGACGGGAACGGGCATCAGCCTGCGCTCCAAGAACTACCCCGAGCGCGTCGTTCGCCATCGAAGCTTCGAGCTCTGGATCGACCCGCAGACGACGGACGCCGCCTTCACCGCGTCTGCGAGCTTCAAGCTGCGCGAGCCGCCGCTGCCGACGTTGCCTGCCGTCGCGGCGCCGATCGTCGCGAGCGGAGCGACCGTCACCTACGCGCCGCCCATCGCGCTGCAGGGCGCCACCTACATTTGGGACTTCGGCGACGGTAGCTCGCCCTCGGACCCTTCCACCTCGCCCGAAACCACGCACACCTACGGCGCGCCCGGCCTCTATTTGGTGACGCTCACGGTGCGGCTCGCCGATGGCCGAACGGTCACGAAGACCTTTGTCCAAGCCGTGCACGCTGAAGTGAGCGCGGGGTCACCGCGCTCGTCGTCCGCTATCGCGGTCGAGCCGCGGGCAGGAGCGCCGGAGCGCATCTGGGTCGTCAATCCCGACACGGACTCGGTGGCGGTGCTCGACAGCGCAGCGCTCACTCGCACGCGAGAGATCGCAGTCGGCGCCGCTCCGAAGAGCGTGGCGGTGGCGCCCAGCGGGCGCATTTGGGTCGTCGCGCGCGACGCGGCTGCTATCTCCGTGATCGACCCGACGAGCCTCACGGTGACCCAAACCGTCGGCCTACCCTCTCGTTCGCGCCCGCACGGCTTGGTGTTCTCACCCAGCGGCGCCGCCTACGTGAGCCTGGACGCGACGGGACAGCTGCTACAGCTCGATGGCGCGACCGGCGCGCTGCAAAAGACGCTCGATGTCGCGCCGAATCCGCGCGGCCTCGCCGTCACCGCGGACGGCCAACGACTGCTCGTTTCACGCTTCATCAGCCCGCCCGCGCCCGGAGAGAGCAGCGGCAGCCCCGTGACCAGCCAAGCGTTCGCGGAGCTTCGCGTCGTGGAGCTACCCGCGATGACGAGCTCGCGCCTGGTTCAGCTGCGCCACAGCGATCGCGTGGACGGCTCCGTGCAGGGCCGCGGTCTCCCGAACTACCTCGGCGCCGCGAGCATCGCGCCGGACGGTTTGAGCGCGTGGGTGCCCTCCAAGCAAGACAACATCGCGCGGGGCAGCTTGCGCGACGGTCAGAATCTGGACTTCCAGAACACGGTGCGCGCCATCACCTCGCGCGTGGACCTGACCACCGAAGCCGAGACGGAGGAGCTGCGCCTCGACCACGACAACTCCAGCGTGGCCTCTGCCGCCGTGTTCCACCCGAGCGGCGTGTACCTGTTCGTGGCGCTCGAGACCAGCCGGGAGGTCGCGGTGGTGAGCGCGCTGACGGGCAGTGAGCTGTTCCGAATCGACGTCGGCCTGGCGCCGCAGGGCTTGAGCCTGTCGTCGAACGGCGAGCGGCTCTACGTACAAAACTTCATGGGTCGCACCGTCAGCGCGGTCGATCTGAGCCCGCTGGTAGCAAACGGCGAGTTCAAGAGCCCTCTGCTGGCTACGATCGCGACGATCACGACGGAGAGGCTCGCCAGTACCGTGCTCAGCGGCAAGCGCTTGTTCTACGACGCGCGCGACCCGCGGCTTGCTCGCGACGCCTACATGAGCTGCGCTTCGTGCCACGCCGACGGCGACTCGGACGGCCGGGTGTGGGACCTGACCGGCATGGGGGAAGGGCTGCGCAACACCGCGAGCCTGGTGGGCCGCGCGGGCGCGCAGGGGCGCCTGCACTGGAGCGGAAATTTCGACGAAGTCCAAGACTTCGAGGCCCAGATCCGCAGCCTCGCCGGTGGCACCGGGCTCATGACCGACGCAGCGCTCGCTTCCGGCACGCGAAGCCAGCCGCTCGGCGATCCCAAGGCCGGATTGAGCGCGGACTTGGACGCGTTGGCCGCTTACGTGAAGTCGCTCACCGCCGCCACGCCGAGCCCGTACCGGGGCCCGAGCGGCTTGACCGCGGCAGGCGCGGCGGGGCGCGTCGTCTTCACGAACGCGGGCTGCAGCAGCTGCCACTTCGGCGCGACGTTCTCCAAGGAGGACGGCACGGGGCTGGAAGACATCGGCACGATTCGGCCGTGGAGCGGTCAGCGCTTGTCGGGGCCGCTGCTCGGCATCGACGTTCCCTCCTTGCGAGACGTGTTCGCCACGGCGCCGTACCTGCACGACGGCTCGGCCAAGACCCTCGCTGAGGCGGTAGCCGCGCACCGCGGCGTCGACCTGAGCGAGACCGATATGAGCAACCTGGTCGAGTTCTTGCGGCAAATCGACGGCACGGAGCCGGCCGTCGCCAAGGTGAGCTGCAGCGACGGCATCAAGAACGGAACGGAGACGGGCGTCGACTGCGGCGGGGCGTGCGCTGCTTGCGTGACTTGCACGGCCAAGACCTACGAGGCCGAGAGCATGTACCACTCGACGGGCGGCTCGATCAGCGACGGCTGGAACATCTGGTCCAACGGCTACGTGTCGGCTTCGCACGCCTTCGCCGCCGGCGCCACCACGATCACCGTCTGGGCTCGCGGCTCGGTCGCAGCCAATGTTTGGCCGAACCTGCGCGTCTCCGTCGGCGGCACCGTGCTCGGCAACGCCACCGTGAGCTCGACGAGCTACGCGGCTTACCGGTTCTCTTTCAGCGCGAGCGCGGGAACCAAAGAGCTCAAGATCGAGTTCACGAACGATCTGAACCAGAACGGTCAAGACCGAAACCTCTACGTCGACCGCGTCGAGGTGAGCTGCGGCGGCTCGCCGCCGGCTCCGACCTGCAGCGACGGCGTCAAGAACGGCAGCGAGACCGCGGTCGACTGCGGCGGCAGCTGCAGCACCAAGTGCGCCAACGGGCAAGCTTGCAGCGTGGCCGCCGACTGCACGAGCGGCGCGTGCTCCGCGGGCATTTGCCAAGCGCCGAGCACGGCGAAGGTGACGGCCGTGGTCACGCTCGCAGACCAGTGGCCCGGCGGCTACTGCGCAAACCTCAAGGTGACCAACACCTCCAGCGCCACGATCAACGGCTGGACGGTGACGCTCAACCTCAACCAATCCACCCTCCAGAACTTCTGGAGCGCGAGCTTCGCGGGCACGGGTTCGACGCGCACCGTGACGCCTGCGGACTACAACGCGGTGCTCGGCGCCGGAGCTTCGACGACGGCCGGCTTCTGCGCCAACACGACCGGCGGAAACTGGCAGCCTAGCGCGGTGTCCGCGAAGTAGCTCGGGCCGCGCACGGCTCGCGTGCTCGGGCGTGAGGCCGTCGAGCGCCGTGGTCATGGCGCTCGGTGTCGGGCGGGGGCAGCTTTCAGCCGCGGGGCCGAGCTGCTCCCCCTAGGTTCGAGGCGATTCCATCCACCGTGGTACTCGAGCCCCAGCTAGGGGGGCCGAGCACTACCGGCTCTCCAGCTCATGGCGTATAAGCCCGCGCCACCGCCGTGGGCGCCGCTTTTTGGAGGGTGGATGCAACGCCGTTTCTCATTGTTAGTGTTCCTTTTCGCGCTGGTGTTTTTCCTGGCGTGCGTGCCGTTCGGCAGCTTCGACACCATCGTCGGAGACAACATTGCTCAGGTCGGCTACTGGAGATCGCTCTTTCACCGCCAGTTCGTAGGCAGCATCGGCGCCTCGGTGATGAAGCCCGCCTTGATCGTGGTGCTCGGCGTTGCCCACGACCTGTCGTGGAACCTGTTCGACTCGACCGTGCTCATCCACGTCGTGTTCGCGCTCGCGGCGGCCGCGCTGGTCATGGTGGTGGCCAGCATCGCGAGGGATGTCAGCGGTAGCTGGTTCGCGGGCTGCGCTGCGGCAGTTTATCTTCTGGTCGCAACGCCCACACCGAGCATCTACACCACTGGCAGCTCGATGATCGCGTTCTTCCCGCCGCTCCTGGGCGGAGTGCAGGCGTTCGCGCGGCAACGTTGGCTGCTCGGAACCCTCATCTTGTGTCTGGCCGCTCTGGTCCGGCTCGAAGCCTTCGCGGTGCTACTTTGGCTATCCATCAGCGAGCAGCTGCTCAAGTCACGCTGGCGAGACTTCTTGGTGACCGCGAGCATCACGGCCGCGACGCTGCTATTCACGGTGGCGACCTACTACGCGGCCCAGGGAAGCGTGGCTCGTTTCGGGGCTGGCGGGCCAGCGACGGGCTACGTTTTCGGCCAAGCGCTCGACGTTTGGGGACGAATCTGGTCGGTGCTGACGTTCAGTTTGGAGTCCGTGTATCAGCTCGCACTCCAGTGCGGCTTTCCGTACTTGGCCTTGCCCGCCGCCTACGCGCTGGCGCGCGCCCCTCGGGTGCGGAGCTACGCGTCGCTGCTAGCCATCCCGCTGTTCTGGTTGGTGTTGGTGACTATCGGTCAGGGCCAGAACCAAGCCCGCTATTTTCAATTCGTGGTCCCTCTCATCGCTGGCTTCGGCGCGGCGGGAGTCGTGATCGCCTTCCGCGACGGTGAAGCGCTGACCCCGAGGCGGAGCAAGGGGTTGGCCGTGCTTGCCGTCTTCGGATTCGTCACGAGCCTGCTGCTGGCGGCGCTTCCGGTCGCGCTGTCGACCGCGATGGTGGTCCTGCCGGCGCTGCTCGGTTGGCTGATGGCGCGCGCGTCCTGGTCGCCGAACATCGCCTGGGTGCGGGGCGGCTTCGCGCTGCTGTTCGCGGGCGTCCTGCTGGAAGCGGTCATCGCTGGCCGCTTCCCGGAGCCCCCTGCCGTGGGAACCTACACGAAGGACGCGGAAGCGCTGCTCGCCAAAAACCAACGGCTTCGCGGTGCGGCCGTCTTGACCGAGGACGACCTCATTTACAGCGTCATCGTCAAGGACGCCGGCTTCTTCCGCAGCGCGATGGCCCTGCAAGACTTCAACGTGCGGCCTGAGGCCAGGCGCACCGAAGTGTTGCAACGGGCTGACTTCGTCGTCATTTCCAAGGGCAAGCACGGGTGGAATTACTTGCGCTACGACCCTCGGAAGCTCGGGAGCAGCGACCCCTTTCGCAGCGCCATCTCCCGAGTCTTGAAGCGTAAGCGTCCCATCGAGATCTACGGAAGGCGGCTCGTGCCGGTGCAAAACGACCGGAGCTTCCTGATCCTGAAGGTCGAGCCTCGAGCGTGAAGCGGGTTCCGTCGTAGCGCCCCGACGCGGCCTCGGCGCGACCGAGAGCGCCGCTCGCGGGCCCAATCGGCACGAGGATGCTCACGAAGAGAGGGAGTCGCGAACGCGCTCGCCCACGCGATTGGCGTTGGCCATGATCGTCATGTTGATGGATTTCGCGGGGAGGAAACGGAACGTGGACGAATCGGCGACGTAGATGTGAGTGGCCTGATGAAGCTTTCCGCTTTCGTCCACGCTGAGCACCTCCGCCGCCGAAGCGGGCGCGCACGGGATGGTGCCCCCATAGTGTGCCGACGCGCCGTACGGGAGCTCTTTGCGCTTCAGCGGTAGCAGCCCGAGCTCTCGGAGCCCGGACGTCAAGCGCTGGAGCGAGTCGCGGCTGGCGCGAAACTCCTCAGGCTCGGAGCTGGCCTCGAGCTGCACCCAATCGCTCCCGTCCGCGTCGCGACACAGCTTCATGAACCGCGAGGCGCGTCGCACCACCGGGAAGCGGATGTCCGCGATGACGAGCGAAGGCACGAGCAGCGCCAGTAGCCCCAGCGCTTCGGGCCCCGAGGCAGGCACGAAGCCGAGCATGCGGATTAGCCCCAGCGATTTGTAGCTGTAGAGCTGCGCGTAGCCGGCCGACAGATGATCTTCGGGACGCTGGCGCTTGGTGTCCGATAGCAGCAGCTGACAAAGGCTGAGCCGTGCCTTGGCGCCGGCCCGGCCGAGGGTTCGCGGGTGGAGGCAGGCAGTGAGCCAATGCGGCTTGCCGAGAAAGGGAATGGGCCTCTCATACAAGCCCAAGCTGCGCAGCAGGATTCGCGCTGAGCCGACGGCCCCCGCGGCCACGATCACTCGACGGCCCGTGAGGCTAGGCGGACCACCCCTGCCCGCTTCGAAGGCGGCGACGGAGTGGACGCAGCAATCGTCGGCTCGCTGCTGCACGCGCTGGACCAAGCGGCCCCCGAAGTAGGAGAAATTCTCGTGGCGCTCCAGCTCTTCCAGCGTGAACTGCGGGCGGTACACCGTGCGATCGGTGTCGGACCAGTACTCCAGATCGCGATACGCAGCGCTGCGGCGACCAGCGAGCTCGCGCGTGAGCACCGCGCTGTGGGGTTGGGAGAGCCCGAGCTCGAGCTCGTCGAAGGCGGACCGCTTGCGCTCGTAGGCGCCGAGCAGTAGCTGCGCGTGATGGTCGACGCGAAAGGGCGGTTGAATACCCGGTCGTGTCTGAGGACCGGAGACGCCGATGCGCTCCGTGACGACGTCGTAGTGCCGCTCCATTTCGGCTGCGGGGAGGCCCATGGCTTCCAGCTCCGCCGCGGCGTAGTAGGCGCAAACGCCGCCCCACACCGCGCCGAGCCCACCGCGCGCCAGCGTCTGAAACAGCCGGATACCGTTCAAACGTATCGGCAGCAAAGCGTCCGTATCGGCGACGACGTAGCTGCGTCGTCCACTCACGATGCTCCCGCGCGTGCCCACGCCCATGGCGTCGAGCGGAATTCCCGAGAAGTCTTCGCCTAGGAACAAGCGGTGCTGATCGGCGTGGGCGAGCCTCGCTTCCTCGAAGGTCTCGGCCGAGGGAGGCTGCTCGACGCTCTGATTGCCTCCGTCGATCATGGCCACGCGCAGCCCCGCCTGCACGAGCGGGTAGCTAGCGTGGGTTCCGGCAGGACCGCTGCCGATGACGATGACGTCAAACTGGGGCGACATTTCTCACCAAGAAGCGCCGGAAGAGCAGCAGCAGCGCGCCGATCAGCAGCTTGAGGGCGATCCGCAGGCAGAGGCGCATGACGGCCCAGGTCCAGCCGAGCAGGCTGCGATCCCTCGGGAGCAACCAACGCGCGGACGCGGGGTGATACTCCACGAGCGCGAGCGCGACGATCAACTTTTGCTGCAAGACCGAGCGCGGGTAGAGCAGCCGTGACACCACGTCGAGCCCGCCGAGCAACGCGGGATACTTGAAGACCAGCGAATCGAGCTGGTGCGAGCTCGGGACCTGCGCCTTCACCGCGCGCTCGTACGTCTGCTCTTCGGCGGGACCAGGACGCCAGGCACGGCCCGAGGCGCTCATCGCATAAGAGAGGAGCAGCGAGGCCTCCGTCGTCATCCGGCTCGCGATCCCGCCGACTCGAACAGCTCTTTCAGTCCTTGCGTGAGGGGCCGTGGCGTGAATTCGAAGTCGTGGATGAACCGCGCCACGTCCATGGTGACGTGCTCGTTCGAGCCGAGCACGTTGCTGCGCGTGAACGGCGGCCGCGGTAAGATCGAGAAGACTTTGGCCATAAACAAGCCGAGGGCGACGGGGATGTGTAGCTTGAAGCTTCGGCGTCCCAGGCGCTCCGAGATCATGTCGAGGAGCCGATTCGTGCTCGCTTGGTCGGCGCCGCCGACTTCGTAGATTTCCCCGCGCGTGCTCGGACGCATCGCCGCGATCTCGATGGCCCGGCCCAAATCCTCGACGTGGATGGGCCAATGCGGTGCGGTGCCCGCGCCCATGACGGGGATGATGGGCAGCTTGGCAAACTTGACCAGGCTCGCGAAGACACCGCCCGTCAGGTCTCCGTAAACGAGGCTCGAGCGCAAGGTCGTGACGGGGAAGCCGGACTCACGGAAGGTTTCGTCTGCCGCGTGTTTGGTCAAGGCATACGTGCCCTTGCGCTGCAGCTTCGCCGATTGCGTGCTGACGTTGACGATGAAGCCAACGCCGCTCGCCCGGCAGGCGTCGAGCAGGTTGCGAGCGCCGAGCACGTTGGTTTTGTCGCTGTCGGCTTCGTCCGACTTGGCTGCGGCGAGGTGCGCGACCCAGTCAACGCCGCTAGTGGCGGCCTTGAGCGATTCGAGGTCTTGCATATCCCCGATCACGCGCTCGACGCCGTCCAGGTCCGTCCATGAGCTGGAGGCTCGCGTCAGCGCGCGCACCGCATAGCCTCGACCCCGCAGATAGACGCACAAGGCGCGACCGATGAAGCCAGATGCGCCGGTGATCAGCACCTTTTTGGGTGCCCTGTCACCCCTGCTGAGCGCCTGGCTCACGACTTCTCCGGCTGCAAGAATTCCTTGTCACCGAGGAACGTGCCTCTGCTGACCCCGAGCATGCTCAAGAAGATGGCCGAGAACAGCACCTGCATGCCGAGGAACAGCCACAAAGACCAGAAGATCACCGAGCGTAACTTGGCGAACTCGCCGAAGCCGCTGCTCGCCCAGTCCGACACGATCGTGAGGTCGCCGATCAACCCGGTCAACATCAGCACCCCACCGACGATCAGCCCATGCTCGAGCTTGATCCGCTTCAACCAGCGCTCGAGCGTCGCTTGTTGCGGGTTGAACCGCTCCGAGTAGGCGAAGACTTTAGCGAACAGCCCGATCGAGACGATCTGCATGCCCGTGATCGCGAACATCATCGCGAACAGCATCGTGTGGATGTCGAAGGACACGTGGCCGATGTAACGCCGCCCTGGCATCAGCCACAGCACGAGCGCGAGCCCTGTCGCGAGCAGCAGCGCGCCTGGCAGCAAGAACAGCCAGTTCGGGGCGTAGAGGAGCATGAAGCGCAGGTGGCGCCAGCCGTCGCGGAAGCTGCGGAGGTGAGGGGGGCGGCCGCGCTTGTCGGGCCAGAGCGTCACCGGAATCTCGGTCATGGCGCTGCCGAGCTTGGCCGCCTTGATGACGAACTCGCTCGCGAACTCCATCCCGGTAGTGCGCAGGTCCATCCGCTCATAGACGGCCTTGGTGAAGCCGCGCATGCCGCAATGCGAATCACCGATGCTGGTCCCGAACAGCAGCTTGACGAGCCCGGAGAGTACCGGGTTCCCGATGTACCGGTGGTGCCAAGGCATCGCTCCGGGCTTGATGCCACCCTTGAAACGATTGCCCATGACGACTTCATAGCCTTCGCGCCATTTCGCCACGAAGCGATGCGTCTCGGAGAAGTCATAGCTGTCATCGGCGTCGCCCATGACGATGAATTCGCCGCGCGCTTCTTGGATGCCTTTGCGGAGCGCGTGGCCGTAACCCTTGAGCTCGGCGTGCACGACGCGGGCGCCGTGTTTGGTCGCGAGGTCGATCGAGCCGTCCGTCGAGCCGTTGTCTGACACGACCACCTCGCCCGGGATACCGTGTTTTTCGAAGGCGGCCAGCGCCTTGTCGATACAAAAAGCCAACGAGCGCGCCTCGTTGAGGCAGGGGATCACCACCGACACCACCACGGTTTCTCTACTCATCACAATCGACCCGAACCGCCTCCTACCATGGCGCCGCGGCCGGCAGCAGCTCATTTCAGGAAGCTGGCGTGTGCACCGAGACAGCCGTATTTGGCGAGAATCTACGTGGATGAGCTGGAAGCAGCCTTCCACCGAAACGGCTGAGCTGGCGTGACGGAACCGAGTGCCCTGAGCCACTGCCGGCAAGAAAGAAGGTTTCATGCGGCGAGGTGGATCGTGGCGATGGGCGAGCTGTGTTTTGGCACTCCTGGGCTGCTCGAGGACCGACCTCATCTCCGATGATGAAGGGGGACAGGTGAGCGCGGGCGCGTCAGGAAGCGGCGGGAGCATGGCCGCTGGCGGCGGTAAAATCGGGGGCGGATCCGGCTCAGGTGCTGGCAGCAACCCAGGTTCTGGTGGTAGCGCGACGCATGGGCCGCCCGCGGCTTCGGGAGGCACCACCGGCCACGGTGGCAGCGGCGGAAAGCAGGGAGGGCCCTGCGCATCCGCGCCGGCGTGTGGCGGTGATGTCACGGGAAGCTGGATCGTGGCTTCGTCTTGCCTGGACGTTACTGGCTCTATCGACCTGTCCACGCTCGGGCTCGGCTGCAATACCGCGCCGATCACGGGCTCCCGAGCGGTCGCGGGTACGTTTACCGCCAACGCCGATGGCACCTACGTCGACCAGACGACCACGTCGGGGGAAGAGCAGATCACGCTGCCGCAAACGTGCCTGAACGTCTCCGGAACCGAAGTGCGCTGCGAGCAAATCGGTCCGGTGATCATGAGCCTGGGCTACGACTCGGCAATCTGCGCATCGGCCCAGAACGGAACGTGCCTCTGCGACGTCTCGTTCACGCAGTCCTCGGGTTTGGGCGTCCCGTCATTCGAACCACTTCAGAGCGGAACGTTCACGACTTCGGGTCATACCTTCACGTTGAACGACGGAATCAACGCACCGACCACCTACCAGTATTGCTCATCGGGTGGGCAGGTGGAGTTGCTCCCGCTCGCGCCCGCCACGGGTAATCTTCGAGGCAAAATCCGGCTCGGCGAACCGTAAACAGCGATTGACTGTCCGCCGACGAGCGCAAGCGGCTCGCCGAGCTGGCAGCGAGGCCACCAGCTCGAGCCCTCGACGCTACGAGTGACGCAGCCCCCCATCGCCAGAACCTTAAGGACCACCCGCCCGCCAAGTTCGGTGTTTTGGCGAGGCTTTCGCGAGGACCGAAGCGGAGCGTACGTGGGTACGTGAGCATCGGACCGCAGCGAAAACGAAGCCAAAACCCGAAATCGGCGGGCGTGGGTGCAGCTTAAGATTCCGGGGATGGGCAGCCCCCTGCTCACGGGTCGCTGCAACCCGCGGTACCGTCCGGCTGAATGGCGCAGGTTTGGCCGATGCTCTTGCAGTTGAAGGTGACCAAGCGGCGCGGCCCCTCGTTCGGGCTCGTGCAGCGCTTCACGGTCGTTCCACTGCAAACGCCCTCGACCGAGAGACCTTTACAAGGGTCGACCCACTTGGCAGCCGCGGTGAGGAACGTCTTCACGTCGGGACCAAACACGGCGTCGACCCCGCCGAAGTCGCACACCAGACTGCTCGACCCCATGCCGCCCGACACGACACCGTAGGCCGTAATGACTCCAGCGGACGACACCTTCACGATGGGCGAGCCTGAGTCTCCGTAGCAGGCTTGGGCGTCGCCGGCGGCGCCGCCGACGACGGCCTCGTACCCGTCGTCGAGCACGGTCGAATCGTAGATGAACCGCAAGTACTCGTCGGGGTCGTAACCCCCTTCGCCGCCAACCGCCGGACCCTCACCGCCGACCGGACCCGCTCCGCCCTCGCTCGCTCCGCCCGAGCCATGGCCGTCATCATCGGGCGCGCCGGCCGCGCCCGCGTCCTGGCCGACGCCGCTCGCGAACAGCGAGCGCGCGAGCGGGAGGAACGCAGCGGGAGCTACCGGGCCGGTTTGGAACAGCGCCTGCGTCTCCGGGCTGCCTGTTTCGTACCAGGTCTTGAAGCGTTCGAAGCTGCCGAAGATGGCCTCGAACACCTTGCCGTGGAGAGCGCGCAACGTGACGTTGCCCGCCCGACGTGTGCCCGACGCCCACGTATTGTCGCGCACGCCATAGCCGATATCGACGTACTTTTTGCCGATGTTGGCGTCGGTGAGCGTGCCGATCTTCAGCGGTGTCAAGTCGGTTACTTTCTCGAGCAGGTGCATGACGCCTACGTCGCGCCCGAAGCCGACGAAACCTCCCGTGTTGCCGGGCGCGCGCTGCACCGCGACCACTTCGAGCAAACGCTGGGGTGCGAACGCATCCGGACCGATCGCGAACATGGTCTTGTAGCCGTACTGAGCGTCGCTCTCGAAGAACTGCACGCAGTGCTTGGCAGTGAGCACGGTCTGCTTAGGGGCCTCGAATGCAGAAGTCATCCGATCAGCGTGGGCGGCGTCGAGGCTTGACGACGTAGTTCCAATCACCGTGGAAGTCGGCGGGTTCGATGTTGAGCTCGCGCAGTTCCTTCTTTGAGACCTTCTTGCCGAGCGGGTAGCGACGGCGGTCGAGCCGAGCACGGACAACGA
>JAEYWK010000157.1 GCA_023431345.1 Pseudomonadota bacterium | reverse complement strand
GAGCCGGCGCGGGGGGTGGCGGCGGCGGCGCGGCCACGACCGGCGGCGAGATGAGGATGGGTGCCGGCTCCGGGGGCGGCGGCGCCGGTACGGGAGCGGCGATCGGCCGCGATTTCTCGACAGGCGGAGCGACCACGGCATGCGACGGCGCCGAGCGTTCTTCCCTCGCCTGCTCGATCGGCGCCGCGGAAGCGACGGGCGACGAAGCCTCGGCGCGTGCGCCCGTCGAGGCGCCCGCGGCGGCGCGACGCTTCACGACGGTCGGACGAATACGCTCCTCGACCGTGCTCGGCGCCTTGGCCTTGTCCAGGTGACGTTTGACGCGGTCGACCATCTCGGGGCCGATCGCGCTCATGTGATTGCGCACATCAGGCGCCCCCACCGATTGGAGCAACGCAACGAGGCTCTTAGGTTCCATGCCCAAATCACGAGCCACCTCGTACACACGCAGCTTTGTCGTCATCCAACCTCCGTCACTCTGTGCGCTCTACCGGGCTCGGTGAGCTCGGACACCGAAATCATGCGGGAGACCTCTCGAGAGAGGTCCGGGGAAAGTAAGCCAACCAGCGCCAGCTCGTCGCGCGCGAACGCGGCGCCCAGCTCGGCCTTGGTCTTGAACGAACGGACGCGGCCACGCTCGGCGAGGCGACGCACCGTCGAAAGCTGCGCCGACGCTTGTGCGTCAGCGGCCAGCACCAAAAGCGCCACGCGATCGTCACGGGCCGCGTCCTCGAGCGCCGTCGTGCCGATCGCCGCGAGCTGCGCGCGTTGCGCGGCTTGAAGCAGAGAGAAGACTCGACGCGAAGCGGCGTCGCGCAGGAGCGAGAGCACCTCGGGCAGTGCGGCCGTCACCTTCGTCTTCAGCCCTCGGCTCAGGCCGCCGCGGACGGCGTCGGCGAGACAGGCCGGTCGCGGGTGCACCCAGGCACCCCGGCCAAACGCGCCGCCGGCGAGATCCGGAGCGATCTGACCGTCAGGACCGACGACCAAGCGCACCAGATCCTGCGGCGACCCGCTGGCTCTGCAACCGACACACGTCCGAACCGTAGGCACTTTCGTTCTGCGCTCCTCTTCCTTCTCGAATCAGGCTTCTTCGGCGACGACGTCGACGGCGGGGGCAGCGGCGGCGCGCTGCGCGGCGAGCTGAGCACGGGCCTCTTCGATCTCGCGCGCCTCGGACTTGAGGAAATACTCCGCACCCTGCTGAATCTGGCGAGCCTTCTTGATGCCGAGGCCGGTGCGAATGGCCAGGCGATCGGCGTCTTCACGAGCCAGATCGGTGATGGTGCGGTAGCCGGCCTCTTCGAGCAGCTGCAGGGTGCGCAAGCCTACGCCCGGCACGAAGCGCAGCTTCTCGCGCTCGGTGAGCGGCTCGATCTGCGACGAAGCGCGCTGGATGCGCTCGCGGCGCAGCCGCTCGGTAGTGGCGTCGGCGGCAGCTTTGAGCTCGGCCGCGCGCTCCTCCGTTTCGACGCCCTCGATCTGCGCCAGCTCCTCGACGGCCGCTTCCGAGATCTCCTCGAGCGCGCGGAACCCGAGCCGGAAGATCGACTTGGCGAGCTCTTCGTCGACGCCGTCGATCTCCTTGAGCACGACCAAGGCTTCGTCCTCCATTTGGCGGAACTTGCTGTCGCTGATGATGTCGAGCTTCCAGCCCGTCAGCTGGGCCGCGAGGCGTACGTTCTGCCCCTTGCGGCCGATGGCGAGCGAGAGCTTCTCGTCCGGCACCACCAGCTCCATGCGGTGGTCGCTCTCGTCGACGATCACCTTGTTCACCTCGGCGGGCTGAATCGCGTTGATGATGTAGCGGGCGGGATCGGGATCGAAAGGTACGATGTCGATCTTCTCGCCGCGCAGCTCTTGCACGACGGCCTGCACGCGCGAACCCTTGATGCCGACGCAGGCGCCGACCGGATCGACGTCCGAATCGCGCGTGGTGACGGCGATCTTGCTGCGCGAGCCCGGCTCGCGCGCGACGCCCACGATCTTGACGATGCCCTCGTAGATCTCGGGAACTTCGGCTTCGAACAGCTTGTCGACCAGCGTCGGGGATTGGCGGCTCAAGATGATCATCGGCCCGCGCGACTCGCGGTCGATGTTCTTCACGAACGCCACGATGCGATCGCCGGGGCGGTAGGTTTCGCGGGGCGTCTGCTCGCGCGCGGGCAGCACGCCTTCCGTCTTGCCCAAGTCGACGATCAGGTTGTGACCCTTCTCGAAGCGACGAACGATGCCGCGGATCAGCTGACCCTGCCGGTCCTTGTACTCGTTGAAGATGATGTCGCGCTCGGCGTCACGCACGCGCGAGAGCAGCACTTGCTTGGCCGTCTGCGCCGCGATGCGGCCGAACGCGCTGCGCGCCTGCTTCATGTCGAGTACGGCGCCGAACTCTTTGTCCTGCTGCCGCGCGCGCTCGGCGTCACGCGGGTGCCAGAACACCTGGAAGCCGAGCTCTTCGCCGATCTCGGCGTCGAGGCCGTGCTTCTTGGCGATCGCCAAGTCGATCTCGCGCTCGGGCAAGGTCACGTTCTCGACCACGGTCATGTACTGGAAGAGGTCGATGTTGCCGCTGTCCTCGTTGAAGCGGGCTTCGAGCTCACGCGTGGGGCCGAAGACGGCTTGCGCAGCTTTGAGGATCGCCGCCTCCATCGTCTCGATCAGGACCTTCTTGTCGATGCCCTTTTCCTGGGCGACCTGCTCAACGATGGAACCTAGATCCACTGCCATTCCGGCTGTTGCTGCTGCCATCTCTACCTTCTCCGTGCAGACCGCGGCGGGCGGCCATTTGCGCGGCGGGCGCCGGGAGACCGAGCGCCGCCGGGTCGAGAGCCACCCGTCTTCCAATCGAAGACCAAGTGACCGTTGTCGATTTCATCGAGCGAGAGCTCGATGAGCTCTCCCCGTTCCGTCTGGATTGCGACGCGCTTCTCGGGCGAGATCCCGTGCAGCGCGCCCATGATCACGTACTCGCTGTTGCGAGGTTGCTTCAGCTTCAGCTTCACGGGCTGCCCCGCGAAGCGCTCGTAGTCGCTCGAGCTGTAGAGAGCGCGCTCCACGCCCGGTGAGCCAACCTCGAGGCGGTAGCGCTGCGGAATGCAGTCCGCCACGTCGAGCGCCATGGATAGCTCGCGCGAGATCTCGCCGCAGAGGTCGACCGTGATACCGGCGCCCGGCATACGCTCGCCCGGCTTTTCGATGGTGAGCGACAGCACCCAGCCCGCGCGATCGGTCTTGAACACGAGCTCCACCCCATCGACGCGGTGCGCGGCGAGGATCGGCTCGACCGCTGCGAGCACGCGCTCGCGGTCGAGTCCGGGGAGTTTTTCGTGAGCGATCGTCATCGAGAGAGAGTCAGCTGGGCTGGTGGAAGAACGAGGATAAAAAAAAAGGACCCCTCTAAAGAGAGCGGGTCCGTCGGATCCACCCAAATTGTCGGGGCGGATAGTAGCCAACGTTCTTGCACTGCGCAAGGCACTGAACGCGGGGAGTAACGGTCAGCCGACGGAGCGGTCAGCGGGGGCGGCGCTCCGTGAGGGGCGAAAGCGTGGAGGAGCGACAGCGTGAGCACGGCAGGCGTGCGCGCTCAGGGGGCAGCGGCAACGCAGGCCGCTCTCGCCCCCGACGGCCATCTCGCCAAAAACACTTCTAGTTACGCCAGGTTAGGCAGCGTCACCAAGTCCACATGCAAGACTTCCCCCGAAAACGCCATGATCTCCGACAGACAGGCGTCGCTGGGGCGGCTGCTGAGGCGGATTTTCGCGCAGGCCGCGCGCGCGCCCTCGAAAACCGTGTTGTCGAGCTCCTGAACGTTGATGCCATGGCGCTTGAGCACACCCAAAACGTTCGCGAGAGCGCCCACCTGGTCGACGTGGCGCACGACGAGCTGGTAGCGCGACCACGAGCTCTCGGCGATGTTGACCACGTTGGGCACCTCCCCCGCCGTCAGGAAGCTGCGAAGGATGCGCACCGTCTCGTTGGCAATGGCGACTTGTGCTTCATCCGTGGAGGCGCCGAGGTGCGGCACCGCGTAGACGAGCCCAGCCTCCAAGATGGGGTGGCCGTAGGTCGAGTCACGCTTGTCGGGCTCGGAGGGCAAGACGTCGAGGCCGACGCGCAGCTGCTTCTGCGGGATCAGCTCGCGCAAGGCCTCGTAGTCGACCAGCTCATCGCGCGCCGTATTCACGAAGAAGGAGCCCGGCTTCAGCTGTGACAAGACCTTGCGGTCGACGATGCCGCGCGTGCGCTCGGTGAGCTCGAGGTGCACGCTGAAAATGTCCGAGACAGCGGCCAGCTCGGCCGGGCTCGCGACGCGGGTGACCCCGAGCTCGGCGGCCTTGGCGTTCGTCAGCGAGCGGCTCCAGGCATAGCAAGGCATGCCATAGGCCTGACCGATCTTCGCCACCGCGCGCCCCACGTGGCCGAGGCCCAAGATGCCGAGCGAGCGGCCACGCAGCCCCAGCGCGCGAGCAAACTCGTTCTTTTCCCAGCGTCCGGCCCGCAAGCTCGCCACCGCGTCGGGCACCCGGCGGTCGAGGCAGCCAATCAGCGTGAAGGTCAGCTCGGCGACGGCCGACGCGTTCTTGCCCGGACAATTGGCGACATAGATGCCCCGTTCGCTGGCCGTGGCGACGTCGATGTTCTTCACCCCGGCGCCGGCCCGGATCACCAAGTTGAGAGCGCTGCCGGCGTCGAAGGCCTCTTTGCTCACCGCCGTACCGCGTACCACCAGCACGTTCACGCCGCTGAGCCGCGCTGGCAGGTCGGCCGCGCTCAGCTCGGGCTCGTAGCTGACCTCCACGCCCAGGCTGCGCATTTCATCGAGGCTGCTATCGGATAAGCGATCGGCGACCAGAACTCGCATAGGCCACGAGACTTATCACGACCGAGGCACCGTTGGGGTGCCCGCAGCGTCGTCCACCGCGTCCGCTGCGTCCGCCGCGTCCGCCGCGTCCGCGACGATGGGGAAGAACTGTCCGGAGAGCTCGAGGCCAAGCCGCCCGTCGCGCTCCGACAGCCAGGGCTCCAGACCCAGCTGGGCTGCCGCCGTAAAGCACGCTTTCTCGCCATCGGGCAGGCGCGCCCAAACCCTACCCTGTGCGTCCGTCGACAGCATGGCCGGCTGTACGGCTAGCTCGCGGCCGTCGAGCAGCTGGAGCCGGGGCGCCCCCGCCCCGGGCGAGACGCTGGCCACGAAGTACGCCGCGCCCTCCACCGTGAGGTAGCTCCAGTCGTAGCCGTTGCTGAGGATGTAGCGTCCATCGTCGGGATGCCGCGTGAGCCAAGACGCGAAGGCTCGATGCATGCCCGGATGCTGCACCGGCTCGCCGTCGTGAACGAAGCGCCCCTCGCGAGTGAGCACGATGCTGCTCTCGCGTGACCGCCCGGGCGGCGGCGGTAGGCGAAAGAACTCGGGATGGTCACCGGGCTTCATGCCTGCTTACGCACAGACTTAGCACCCGCGCTCGCGCCCAGCGCGTAGCGCTTCGTCACATCGACGAGAAAGCGCCGAGCGAGCGCGCTTCGCCCGAGCAGCATCCGGAAGAGCATGCCCCGGCGATCGACGAGCCCGATTTCGATCGCTTGTTCCTCGCCCCCCAAGCGCACGTACGTCTTCACGAACAAGCGCGCCTCTTCGACACCCGTGCTGGAACGGACCGCCGAGCGGCGCGACACTTTCGCCTCGACGCGCACACGGGCGTGCGGATCGTCACGCCGGAGCCGGACGTCGAAGCGGACGCGCCTCCCCGGTAGCTCGTGAACGTTCTCGACGTGCAGAGCGCTGGTGCGAGCCCCCGTGTCCACGCGTGCGCTGAGGCGATGGATACCCCAGTCGGGCAGATCGACGTATTCGGCCGAGCCGATGATGCGTAGCTGACGCGAACGGCCTGGCATTCGAGCCGAGGGTAGCCGCCCGCCAGGTAAGTCTCAATTGTCGCGCCACGCGCGAGGCGAACGATTGCTATAAGGGTCGGGTGCTCCACGAGCCCAGCCTCGAATTCGCCGCCACCGCCGTGGCCCTGGTGCTCGTGCTGCGCGCCGTGGCGCTCTGGCGAGGCGGCGACGGCCGGCTCCGCCGTCGCACGCGCGGAGAGAGCGCGCGGGCGAGAGACCTGATCGGCTTGGTGCTCGTGGCCGGCGCGGTGCTGTACGCTTGGCGAACCGAGCGAGCCACCGCGTGGTTCCTGGCCGCTTCCGCGGTCGCCATTTTGGCGCAGGTGGTGGGGTTTTACTTTCGCGCCGCCAGCCGTGGCCTCCAAGACGACGCGCCGAGCATCGTCGTCGACGAAGACGCTGATGACGAACAGGTCGCCTGCCCGATGTGCGGCCACGGCACCCTGATCGAGCTCCAGGACACGACGGTTCTCCTGAGCGGGCTGAGCCAGCTCACGCGCGTCACCGCCGCCGTTTGCCCGGATTGCGGCGCGCTGAGCGGGCAAGTGGAGGATCCGGCCAAAGTTCCGATCGGGCCCGAGCACGGCACGGCCCTGCTGAAGAGCCCCGGCGGCGACGGCCAAGAGCCGCTGGAAGAGGCCGCCGAGCACGACGGCTGAGCAAACCCTTGCGCCGGGCCCCGAAAAGCGGGAAAGGAGGGCGCCATGGACGCCTCCGGCAGCGCCGATGCCAACCGTCAGTACTACGACGCCTTCTCGGCCGACTACGAGCGGGAGCGCGGCAGGAACGACCCGGGGGGCTACCATGAGCTGCTCGACGAGCTCGAAGCTGGCTACGTCAGCCGCTACGGCGCGGGGCGAGACGTGCTCGAGGTGGGCTGCGGTACGGGGCTGGTGCTCTTGCGCATCCGCGAGTTCGCGCGGACTGCGCGCGGCGTCGATCTCTCCCCGGGCATGCTCGAGAAAGCGCGAGCGCGCGGGCTCGACGTCAAGCTCGGCTCCGCGACGGAGCTGCCCTTCGAGGCCAACCAGTTCGACGTCACCTGCTCGTTCAAGGTGCTCGCCCACGTCCCCGACATCGAGCAGGCGCTCGCAGAGATGGCGCGCGTCACGCGCCCGGGAGGCACGATCCTGGCCGAGTTTTACAACCCCTACAGCTTGCGCGGCCTCGCCAAGCGCCTCGGTCCCGCGGGCAAGATCGCCGAGGGCGCAAACGAGCACGACGTGTACACGCGCTTCGACTCCCCCGCCCGCGCCAAAGAGCTCACGCCTCGCGGCTGTGTTTTCGTGGGAGCGCGCGGCGTTCGCATCACCATCCCGAGCGCGCGGTTCATGAAGCCGAAGCTGGGGCGGCGGCTATTTCGCGCCGCCGAGCACGCCCTGTGCGACTCGCCGCTCAACCGGCTCGCGGGCTTCTACGTCGCGGCCTACGAGAAGCGCGAGAGCGTTGCGTGAAGCCCTCGGCCCCCGCTGCTCGACCTACCGCGTGGTGGCTCGCCGCGCTGAAGCGGCGCGCCGAGCGCATGTACGACGCGCACCCTGAGCCGCCGCCAGCGCCGCGCCTCGAACGGGACGAAGAGCGCCGCGCGGCGGTGAAGTTCTTCAACGCGGCGCTCCGCGCGGAGGAATCCGGGATTCGTCAGGCTCATGAGCTGGCCGACAGCGTAGCCGCCTGGGACCCCGAGCTGGGCGAGGTGCTGCGCCTCTACGGCAATGAAGAAGGCTGGCACCGCGAGCTGCTCACTGAGTTCTTGGCGGAGTTGGGCGGCGAGGTGCAGCCCATGGGCAAGGTGACCCGCACCTTCTACAAGGTCTACGCGCGCGCCAAGCGCATGGACACGATCGTGCTCACGAACCTGATGTTCGAGACCATCGGGTCGACCACCTACCGCTTGGCCCTCGGCAACGTTCGCGACCCGGCTGCGCGGCGCATGCTCACCATCCTCACGCGCGACGAAGCCTTCCACGTACCGCTCAACGTGCACTTCTTGCGCCGCGTGCTGGAGCGTGATCCTTCCGGCCTGACGCGGCTGCGACGTTTGTATCGTCTGCTGTTCGTCTCGCTCGTCTTCTTGCCGCTCGCGAGTCGGCCCAAGGCGCGAGCCTTCGACGGCATCGACGTGCGCACGCTGATGCGAGCCTACGCGCTGGAGCTCGGTCGCTTGTTCGCGCGTGAGCACGACCTAGCGCTGGAGCCGCCGCGGCTGTTCTTGCGCCTGCTCGGCGTCCGCGCGAGCGAGCTCCGCCCCGGCGCCGAGCCGTCACCGACGAGCGTTGAAGCCGCCGAGCGAGCCGTCGATCGCGAGCAAGTCGTGGTGACGGCGCTCTAGAGCCGAACGGTTCGACCGCTCGGCGCTCTTTAGCTCAGAAGCGACCGACGACCGACAGCCCGCCGCCATCCGCTCCGAAGAACGGTACCGCCGACACTTCGCTAGGAGTCGACGCAGGCGATGGCGCGAGCCCTGGCGGCAGCGGGCGCGGGCGCGTCTCGTGGAACTCGGGCACGAACTCGAGCTGGGCGTGGAGCACTCCGCCCACCGCCAAGGCAGCGAAGCTCCAGAACGACAGTGTCTTCACGTTGCTCCAGGTGCGCTGCGTCCGCTCGTAGCTTTCGTCGTCGACCTTGTTACCGGAGCGTGTCGTGGCGTCGGCCTGCGCCGCCAAGCGGCTCTGCACGGCGACGGCGGCGAGGCTGAGCGAGCCCAGCAGCACCTCGCTCGCCATCAGAGTGTAGCCCAGCGCCTCCTGCCGGTTCTGAATCTGGCCCACGCCGAACGGCACGAACGCCAAGACGCGGCGGTTCTGGATGACGCGCGTCTCCTGGCTCGCCAGCTTCTCGAGCGCAGCCGTGCGGGCCCTCTCGAGCGCGCGCGCCTGCTCGCGCTCCCGGGCCTCGGCTTGCGCCTGCTTGATGCGCTCTTGCTCGGCGGCGCGGATCTCGTTCACGAGCGAGTCGCGCACCTTCAAGAAGCGCTGCACCACCGGCTGGGGGAAGACGAGGCTATCAGGCGCCTTCATCTGCGGGTTTTCGTGGATGGCGGCGCGCAGCGGGGCGTCCGCGGCGTCGCTCTCACCCGCGCCGAGCAGGCACGCCGCCCAGTACACGCGCGCCTTCTCCACGATGCCCGCCTGACGCAGCGGCGCTCGTCCGATCGGATCGAGCAGGCGCTCCATCTCGCTGCTGCATTCGCCGTACTTGCCAGCCTCATACAGGCCGACGACGCGCGCCAGCTCCGCCTCGTCACTGAGCCGATCTTCGCTGCGCTTCGTCGGTGGCGCAGCCCCGCCGCGTCCCGCCGCGGCCCCCGCCGGCGCGGGTGGGCTCGCCGGCGCCGACTGAGCGCCCGCGCGCAGGGACGTCGTCCCCACGCTCGCGAGCATCACCAGTGACAACAGCCGGCTCTTCATGGTCTCACTCAACCACTGTCCAGGCCCGCTCGAAGCGGCGCTGAGCGGGCGGGCAGCTGAAAGCTCGGACCAATGAGCAGCGGGAGCCTGGGCATTTGGACGCCGGACCAACCCCGGCACCCAGGTCAGGGTCGGGGAAAGCTCGAGGTTCGTCCGGGGCTTAGCTCGACGTCAAATGCTTTTGGAGCTTCTCCCGACTGGGGCGGCGGAATGACCGTACAGCGCACGGGCAGGCTGCCGGCTTGCATGGGGATGATGCGCGCGCCCGGGGCCGGGAAATTGGCCACTTCACCGCAGCTGGCGGTGCTGAGCGGGCTGCCGCGAAACTCCAGCGTCGCCGGCTTCCACTCGATCGTGCCTTGAACCGTTTGCGCGCCCGGCTTGATGGTCACGGTCTGAAACGAAGGCCCCACGCAGCACTCCGTGTTCGGCGGTCGAAACTCGAAGGTGTGCTCGCCGACCGGCAGATCGTGCGCGATACCGAACCAGTTATCGAAGGGCTGGCCGTCGACGAACACGGTCGCGCTGGCCGGGCCCTTGACCACGACGCGCACGCGCCCCGTCTCCTGCGCCGCGTCCTTCGGAGGCTCCGTTGGCGCCGCCTTCGGCTTCCGAGC
Source organism: Pseudomonadota bacterium (assembly GCA_023431345.1). GTDB lineage: Bacteria > Myxococcota_A > Polyangia > Polyangiales > Polyangiaceae > PMG-095. Next base: position 33,384 of record JAEYWK010000157.1, on the reverse strand, counting down.
CCGCTTGCGCTGCGAGGGGGCGGGCGCGACGCTGGCCTCGGGACGGCCGGCGACCGGCGCCGGGCGCGGCTCCTTCTCGACCGAGGCGCGCGTCGCCGTCACCACCGCCTTGCGCTTCTCGGTGCCGCGGATCTTGGCTACGACGCGGAAGACGCCACCGAGGCCGGCCGCGATCATCAAGCTGCCGGTGAGAATGACGAGCGCCTGCATCAGCCCTCGCCGGAAGCGCTGGCTGCGCGCGAGCGAGGAGACCTCGGAGATCAGGTCGGTATCGTGCGGACGAAACGCGAGCGCGCGGTTGAACGCCGCCGAAGCGGCTGGCACGTCGCGCTCTTCGCGCGCCTTGCGACCGCGCGCCACGAGGGCGGTGACGACGCGCTCTTCGAACTGCTCACGGTAGCGCTTCGGGTCCGCCAAGAACGCACCCACCTCCGCGCCCGGCTCATCGAAGCCGAGCCCGCGCAGCTCGGCGCGCAGCGCGTCCGCGACGTCGGCCGCGCTCGCGAAGCGGTCCTTCGGATCTTTGGCGAGAGCCCGGTCGACGATCGCGCCCAGGCCCGAGCCGATCGTCGGGCGAGCGCGCTCGCAAGGAGTAAACGCGCCCTCCAGCACGCGGCGCAGCACTTGGGCGGGGTTCTTGCCGTCGAAGGGCAGCTTCCCCACCAGACACTCGTAGAGCAGCACGCCGAGCCCGAACACGTCCGAGCGCGCGCTGACGTCACCGCCCTCGATCTGCTCGGGCGCCATGTGTGCAGGAGAGCCGAGCACTTGACCGGTGGAGGTCACGCCCTGTGCGTCGAGCAGCTTCGCGATGCCGAAATCGGTGATCTTGACCAGCTTCTCCGCGTGCTCGCCGCTGGCTCGTTGCTCGGACACGGTCCGGAGCAAGACGTTCTCGGGCTTCACGTCGCGGTGAATCACGCCGAGGCCGTGAGCGTGATCGAGCGCCACCGCGAGCTCGATGCCGATCGCGGCTCCGATCTCGGCGGGTAGGTGCTGCTCCTCGGTCAGCAGCTGGCGCAGCGTCTTGCCGCGCACGAGCTCGACGACGAGGTAGCGCTCTTCGGCTTCGTCCTCCGAGACGTCGTAGACTTCGACGACGCCGGGGTGCTTGACCTTCGCGACTGCGCGCGCCTCACTGGCGAAGCGCTGCCCCACCTCTTTGTTCTCACGCAGGTGGCGATGGATGATCTTGACCGCGACCTCGCGCCCCAGGCGCTTGTCGCGAGCTCGGTACACGGTGGCCATGCCACCGTGACCGATCTCTTCCAACAGCTCGTACTTGTCGAGCTTCGGAAACGCGTGCTCTTGCGCGGCGCTCAGTCGTGCCTCCGCCGCGCTCGCTTCACGGCAGCTGCTCCACGCGCACGCCGTTCGTCGCGCCGCGCACACCGACGCGCGCGCCGTACACCATGACGAAGCGCTCCCCCGACTTGACGAGACCGTTGTCCATCAAGAACTGGCTGGTGCTCCGCACCTGATCTTCGACCGTCGACGTCTTACCCACGAGCGCCCTAGGAGTGACGCCCCAATATAGCGCGAGACGGCGCAAGGTGCGCTCATCAGACGCGAACGCCAAAATCGGCGCCGTGGGGCGGGCCTTGCTGACGAGCCGGGTGGTCAGCCCCGTCTCGGTGAGGGTCACGATCAGCTTGGCGCCCACCTCGCGAGCGATGGCGCAGGCGGCGTGGGCGATCGAATCAGGCGTGGTGTGGTCCGGCTCGGACGGGTTCGGCGCGAAGAAGCGGCTGCCTTCCGCTTGGCGGATGATGCGGTCCATCATGCGCACCGACTGCAACGGAAATTTTCCGCTAGCGGATTCCGCCGACAGCATGACGGCGTCGGCACCGCCGAACACCGCGTGCGCGACGTCGCTGGCTTCGGCGCGCGTCGGGCGCGGCGAGTCGACCATGGAGGCGAGCATCTCGGTCGCGACGATCACCGGCTTGCGGTGGATACGACACGTGCCGATGATCTGCTTCTGGATGACAGGCACCGTCTCGGGCGGAAGCTCGACGCCGAGATCGCCGCGCGCGACCATCGCGCCATCGGAGGCGCGCACGATCGAGTCGAGGCGCTCTACGGCTCCGGGGGTCTCGATCTTGGCGATGATGGGCGTGGGCTTACCCTTGCGCTCGCAGATCTCGCGCAGCTCTTGCACCTCTTCGGCGCGGCGCACGAACGACAGCGCCACGTAGTCGAGATCCATCGACAGACCGAAGTCGAGATCCTTCTTGTCCTTCTCGGTGAGCGCCGGCAAACGCAGGCTGCCCGACGGCAGGTTCACGCCCATCTTCGGGCGCATCGGGCCGCCGTGCTCGACGATACACTCGACGCGATCACCGCGGACGCCGAGCACGCGGAGCTCGACCTGGCCGTCCGAAAGCAAGATGCGATCATCGGGACGCACGTCTTGCGAGAGCGGCTCGTAGGTGATGGCGATGGTCTTGTCGTCTCCGACGTCGCCCGCGATCATGTCGATGTGATCGCCGTTGTTGAGCACGGCGGGTCCGACCTTGGCGGTGCGGATCTTCGGACCGCACAAGTCTTGCAGCAGCGCGACTTGCTTGCCGAGAGCCTGGCTTTCTTGGCGAATCATCTCGATACGCGCGCCGTGCTCGTCGTGCGTGCCATGAGAGAAATTCAACCGCGCAACATCCATCCCCGCTTCGATGAGCCCGCGAATTCCTTCCCGGGATTCGACGGCGGGTCCGATGGTGCAAACGATTTTGGCGCGGCGAGAGATCATCTGAGTCGTCCGATTCTTCTTGTTTGGCTTGGGGGGGCTCGGAGCATGCCACAGCAATCGCTCGAATGTGGTCAGATCGCCACGAGGGGGGCGCGAGGAGCCCGGCGCGCCTCGGCCGCCGACGTCTTTCGCGTGTTTCAGCCCAGTCGTGCTAGATGGACGCGCATGACCGGATTTCGACGCGATGCGCAAGACAGCGCCGTCTTGGGCTCGGTGCGGCTCTCCCAACTCATCCGCGAGGCCGACGTGGAGCTGCCCGCCTACGTCTACGACGTGGACGGGATGACCGAAGCGCTGCGCTCGCTGCGCCACGCTTTTGGTGACGCGCCGCACCTGGTGGCGTTCGCAGTCAAGGCGAACAGCGCGGGAACGGTCGTTCGCGCCTTCGCGGCCGAAGGCGCCGGTATCGACGCCGTCTCGGGCGCCGAGCTGGAGCTCGCCCTGGCCTGCGGAGTGAGCGAGAAGCGCGTGGTCATGAGCGGCGTCGCCAAGACCGACGCCGAGATCGACCTCGCGCTGTTCAAGGGCATCTTGGCCATCCAAGCCGAGAGCGTCGAAGAGCTCTCGCGCATCGCGGCTCGCGCCAAGTCGACGGGCCACCGGGCCGATGTTTCGCTGCGCGTCAACCCTGGCGTGGAGATCGACTCACACGCCCACATCGCGACGGGTCACGACGCCGCCAAGTTCGGCATCAGCGAGGGCGATCTCGCGGCGGCCTACGCCGTGATCGACGGCTCCGAGGGGCGCTTGGCGCAAGTCGGGGTGTCGGTTCACCTCGGTTCGATGATGACGACGACCGAAGCCTACGCCCGAACCGCACGCAAGCTGTGCGACCTCGCGCGCGAACGTCAGGCGCAAGCGGGAAGCCTGCGCTACGTCGATTTCGGCGGCGGCTTCGGCATCGATTACGGCGGCTCGCCCAGCGCCGCCCCGGCCGACTTCGCCCATGTCTGCGTCAAGACGCTGCGTGACGCGGGCTTGTCGGACTTGACGATCGTGGTCGAGCCGGGGCGGAGCCTGGTGGGTCCGTTCGGCGTGCTCGTGGCGCGCGTCGTGCAGACCAAGCGCAGCGCGGAGAAGCGCTGGGTGATGATCAGCGCGGGCATGAACGATCTGATCCGCCCCGCCCTGTACGCGGCCAAGCATCGCATCGAGCTGCTCGAGGCTTCTCCGCAGGAGCCAGAGTGGCGCGTCGTCGGGCCCGTCTGTGAGAGCAGCGACGACTTCGGCGCGCACGCGCTCGGCCCCGATCCGTCGGGGTTGCTGGCGATCCGCGACGCCGGCGCTTACGGCTACGTCATGTCCAGCGAGTACAACGGCCGCCCGCTGCCGAGCGAAGTATTCGTGCGCGGCGGCAAGATCGCGAGCGTGAGCCGCTCGCCCGGAAAGTCCGCTTGGCTCGAGCGACGGCTCGAGGCCTGAGCGCCCCCGAGCCCCGCCATCGCGCACCTCTAGGTGTTGCGCTTGATGGGGTTCGCGCTCGGGTGCGCCGGTGCGCTGGCTCGCCCGCTGCTCGTCGGGTTCGGCGTGGGGCTGCGTAGCGCGGGCCCCCGCGAGCCGCCGCGCGACGTGCTGGCCCCCGCGCTGCGGCCGACGCTGCCGGGCGGCGGGGTGAGCCCGCGAGGCGGCGGGCGCGAGCTGCGCAGCGCCGGAACGTTGTTCGCGGGCTCGAGGCGCCGAGCGCCGCTGCCGCGGCCAGGCGGGATCGAACGAGTGCGGTAGACTTCGCCATCCACCACCACCTCGACGCCGAGCGAACGGCAGCGACGAGCGAGGCGCTCGAGATCGATACCAGGAGCCAAGAGCAGGCCCGCTGGCGGCGACGGATCGATGAACAAGTCTTGGGTTTGACGGCGCGTGCGGAGCAATTCACGCACCTCTGGATCTTCCACCCACAGGAAGCCGGAGGTGACGACGAACTCGCCGCGTCCGACCACCGCGCTGGCCTGCGCCAAGGTGCGCGCGATCGGGTCAGGCAAGCTGGCGACCTGCTCGATGCGAGCCTGGATCACGTCCGCTTCGAAGCCCGCGCCGAGCGCGAGCGCCAGCGTCTGCGCGGTGATCAGCACGTCGAGCGTGCCCGAAACCGCCCCTACCTCCACGAACGGCGACAGCGAGAGCACGTGACCCGTCTTCGTCAGCGGTCCGATGCGCAGCGCTTGATTGTCGGTGAAGCGGCTCAGATCGCTGCTCGATTTCGGAACCGGGCTCGAGCCGGGCTCCGACAGGAACGCGCGGCCGCGCGGCGTGATGCGCAGCGTCGGACCGAGCGAATCGGGCTCGTCGCTGTCGGCGTCGCCGATGTCGACCACACCCAACGCGTGCAGGCTCTCGAAGGCGATGCGCCGGGCGATCTCCGCCGGCGTGAGCGCTTCGACGTTGGCGCGCTGCGCCCAGCGCTGGATGAGCCGCGAGAGGCCGGCGGCGCGCGAGTCCGAGCGCACGTAGCCGGCGATCGCCTCCCAGGGAACCCAGCGCCCGTCACCCAGCTCTTGCAGGGCCTCGATCACCAGATCGCGAACGCTGCCTACGGCGCTGGCTTCGCGCGTCCCCTGTGAGACGCGCATCACTTCGCCATCAGGGCGGGCTTCGTCCCACGCGCCACCGCGGCGCCACGCCTCGAACAAGGCGCGGCCGAGGCCGTGCACCTCGTGTGAGCCCGGCGGCGACGCGACGCTGACCGCCGACGGATCCCACAAACCGATGGCGCGGCTGAGCGCGGCGATGAAGGCCACGCGCTCCGGATCTTTGCCGAAGCGCGTCGAAAGCTTGCCGAGCAGCGAGCGCGGCGTGCCGATGTCGCTGCGGAGCTCGACCGACGGATCGCGCACCGTGATGGCCATGGCCAGCGCCAACGCCGCCGGATCCTCCGCGAAGCGCGCGCGGCGCGGCGCGTGGTCGTCGGCGAGCACGAAGCTCTTGATCTCGCGGCGCTGCGTCTCGCGCTCGGCGCGTCGAGAAGCGCCGACGATGGTCGCGACCTCACTCGGGATGATGTGCCGGTTCGGGTGGATCGGCACGAGGTAACCGCGGCGCTCGAGCGCGAAGCCTACGCCGCGGCGCGACGGAGTCGCGCCCGTGGCTCCGCGCAAGCGCAGCGGCTCACGCTCCAAGTCCAAGAGCTCGTCGGTCTCGACCTCTCCGCCGACGGTGTCGACGGCCGCGAGCAGCTTGCGCTCGAGCGGAGCCAGCTCTTCGAGCTCGCGCGCCAGCCGCGCCTTGTTCGTCAGCACTTCCCAAGCCGGCTCGAGCGCGAGCGCCATCGGCGGCGTCGCGGGGCGGCCCAGGTAATGCCCGGCGATGCTGCCCGCGACCTCTTGGCTGACCTGTGACAAGAGCGCGCGCACTCCGCGCGGGTCCTCACCTTCCCAGCTGCGCAGCTGCAGCATGTAAGCGATGGGCAAGAGCAGCTCGACCCCTCGCTGCGCGCCGCGCACGAACACGATGCCCCGCGCCACCAGCGGCTCGACCGCGGGCGGAAGGGCGCTGGCGACGAGCACGCCCTTGGCTTCCGCGATGCGGTACAAGAGCTCACGGGTCGGGCCGGGCAGCAGCGACGTATCGCGAATCTCCGGCAGCTGCAGCAGCATGCGCGCCACCTGCGACGGCACGTCGATGCGCTTGGCCTCGTCGGTGCGGATCTTCAGGCGGGCGATGAGAGACTCGAGCTCGCGCTCCGGCAGGACGCGCAGCACGTCCACCAGCCGAATGGCCACCCCAGGCCTCTCGGAAGGTCCGCCGTCGCGTCGGGAGTTACTCATAGATCTAGATAGCAAACCGCGAAAACCCGGGTCTGTCCAGTCGGGTCAGTAACCCTTGTATGTTGCGAGCGCCAGCGGTTTTGCCGCCCAGCGTGCGGATATTGGGCGCAGCTGGCCTCGCATTGGGGGCCCCTGACCGAGGCTCAGCCCCCCTTTTGGGGGCGTCCCGCCGCGGGACGGCAGCGCTGTCCACAGGCGATAAACAGGCCGCCCCGAACGTCAGCGCGGGCCACTCCCCCCAGCGCGCGCCTTCTCGGCTAGAAAGCACGCCGTAGATGATCCTTCGTGACCCCGTCCACGGCCTAGTCTCTTTCGAGAGCGAGGAAGAGGCGATCGTGCCGGCCCTGCTCGAAGCGCGCGAGCTCCAGCGTCTCCGCCGCGTCCGCCAAACCGGGCTCGCCTCCCTCGCCTACCCCGGCGCCGACCACACGCGCTTCGCCCACGCCATCGGCTCCGCCTGCGTGATGACCAAGCTGGTGCGGCGTCTGCGCGCCATCCACGAGACATTGCCGTATTGGCAGCGCCTCACGACGGAGCGCGCGCGTGACGCGCTGGCAGCGGCGCTGCTCCACGACGTGGGACATGGCCCGTTCTCGCATCTCTTCGAGGAGGTCTTGCCGCAGGCCAAACGGCACGAAGAGTGGACGCTCCAGATCGTGCTCGACCAAGGCACTGACGTCAACCGCATCTTGCGACGCTTCGACAGCAGCCTGCCCGAGCGGGTGGCCGCGCTCGTCGAGGGCAAGCACGAGCTCACCTTCCTCGCCAAAGCCGTGAGCGGCACCTTCGACGTCGATCGCTGCGACTACTTGCTGCGCGACGCGCGCGCGACGGGCGTGAGCTACGGCGCGTTCGACCTCGACTGGCTGCTGCGCAGCCTTTGCTTCGGAGTCGCGGAGGGAGCCGCGGCGCCGCCGCTCGCCATCGACGGCGCGAAGGGTATCCCCGCCATCGAGTCGTTTCTCCTCGCGCGCTTGTTCATGTTTCAGCAGGTCTATTTCCACAAGACCGAGCGCGCCAGCGAGTGGATGCTGTCGCGCATCTTGGAGCGCGTGGGGCGCCTGACCCAAGACGGCGTGCGCCTCGCGAGCACGCCTCGCGCGCTCGTGGACATGGCCGTCAACGGTGAGACCTCGCTCGGCGAATATTTGAAGCTCGACGATTCGACGCTATGGGTCGCGCTCGCCAGCTGGTGCGACGCCGCGGACCCGATCTTGTCGGATTTGTGCCAGCGCTTCGCCGCGCGCCGGCTGTTCAAGACCTACGAGCTGTTCGGCGAGCAGGCGACGCCGCAAGCGCGGCTCGACGCGCTCGACGCCGCGCGTGAGATCGCCGCCGCGGCGGGGCTCGAGCCGGAGGTCTACGTCGGCCTCGACGCGGCCTCGACGGTCGCGTTCGACGACGCCGAGGATCCGCTGACCGTCGTCTTCCCGAACGGCAAGAGCCGCGCGCTGTCCGAGGTTTCGTTCTTACTCGGCCGCCTGCGCGGGGAGCGCATGGAGCGCGTGCGGCTGGTATTCGCGCCGGAGCTGCGCGAGCCGATCATCGCGGCCTTGGGAGCGCCAGCCAAAGCATGACGCCGCGTCACTTCGTCGCGCTCTCGTGCGGGCTCGCGCTCTCGCTCGGCTCGCTCTCGCTTCGCGCGCAGAGCTCGGACGGCGACGCTGGGCGGCCGCGGCACGCACCCACCCCCGGCTCCGACGGCGTGTACGGCCGCTTCGACGGGAACGTCGACCTCGCGCTCTCCGCGGGGGCCGAGCTCGAGGCAGGCGAGCCTCGCGGCGCGCTGCGCCTCTCCGGACATTATTTGTCGACCGCCGGCGCGTACGCTCGCTACAGCGACGCCTTCGGCGCAGCAGACGAGCGTCCGGCGCGCGTCGCGTCGCTCGGCGTCGATTTACGGCCGCTGTTCCTGCCGCGCTTCGCCCTCGACGCCGAACAGGGGCCGGCGTGGCTCGACCTCACGCTCGACTCGCTCTCGCTCTCGGCCGGCGCGTACTTCGCCCAGCCCGACGACGAGAGCTTCGGCGACGAGCGCGGCTTCGAAGCCGGCATCGGGTTCGCCGTGCCGCTGTTCGCGGCGGCGCGCGGCCCCTGGCTCGAGGCGCGCGCCGAGCGTCGCTTCGCGGATCGCGGTCACGACGCTTGGCTCTTTTCGCTGTCGCTCGCCTGGCACGAGCTCATTTGGTCGACGGAGGCGCCTCGATGATGGGGCGCTCGTGGTCGAACGGCTTGAGCACGCCGTCGGCTCGCGCCTCGGCCACGTGGAGATCGACGGCCTCGCGCTCTCGACGCAGGTAGTCACGCACGGCCCGGTCGAGCTCCGGGTGCCGCAAGTGATGAGCGCTGAAGGTCACGGTGGGCTCGAAGCCACGCGCGACCTTGTGCTCGCCGCCCGCCCCCGGCTCGAACTTCTGCAGGCCGCGAGCGATGCACTCTTCGATGCCGTAGTAGAAGCAGACGTTGAAGTGCAAGAAGGGCACCTCGTGCGTGGCTCCCCAGTAGCGCCCGTACAGCGCATCGCGACCGAGAAAGTTGAAAGCGCCGCCGACGAGGCGACGGCCTTGGCGAGCCACGACGACGTGCAGCTCGTCGGGCATCGTCCGGGCGACCTCCTCGAACAGCTCGCGGCACAAGTACTGCCTGCCCCAAGCGAATTTCTCGACCGTGCTCAAATAGAAGTCGAACACGAAGTCCACTAGCTCCGGGGTGAGCTCGCGCCCCGAGAGCGCGCGAATCTCGACCCCGCGGTCACGCATCTCGCGCCGCTCGCGCCTGACCTGGTTCCTGCGCTTGCTGGTCATGCGCAAAAGGAAGTCGTCGAAGCTCTGGTAGCCGGGGTTTTCCCAGTGAAACTGCACCCCGCGTCGTTCGGCGAAGCCGCTCTCGGTGAGCTCGGCGCTCTCCGCTTCGGTGGGGAACAGCACGTGAGCGCTCGACACCGACATCGCTCGCGTCAGCTCGCTCAACGCCCGCGAGAACAGGCGCATCACGCGGCGCCGATCGGCGCCTTCGCGCACGAGCACCCGCGGGCCCGTCGCGGGCGTGAAAGGCACCGCCAGCACCAGCTTCGGGTAGTACGGGACGCCGAGCGCGCCCTCGGAGTGGCGAGCCCACGAGTAGTCGAAGACGAACTCTCCCTCACTGTTGGTCTTCACGTACGCGGGAGCGGCGGCCACGCACTCACCGTGCTCGTGCAAGCTGATGTGCTGCGGAATCCAGCCCTTCTCTTCGCCGACGCAGCCGGTGCGCTCGAGCGCATCGAGCCACGCGAAAGACATGAACGGCGGTCGCCCTGGCGGCAGCAGCGCCTCGTAGGTGGCTTGGCCGAGCTCGCGCATCGAGCCATGCGTACGCAGCTCGAGGCCTTCGCTCACAGGAACTTCCGCAGGCGATAGAAGCCGCCTTCCAGCAGGCGATCCCACGCGGAGCGGAAGCGCAGCTCCGCGGCCAAAATTTCACGCGTGCCCTTCAGGTCTTCGTGAAACGTCTGCTCGACCTGACTCGAGACCTGCGCGTCGAGCACGCTGGCGTTGACCTCCAGGTTGTAGCGTAGCGACATGTAATCGAAGTTGAACGTGCCCGTCGTACACCACTCGCCGTCGATCACCGCCGTCTTCGCGTGGAACATGCCGTCTTGCCACTCGTAGATGCGCACGCCCGCGTCGAGCAGCCGCTCGTACTGCGCGCGCCCCGCGAATTTGACGGCCTCGACGTCGCTGTGCGCGGGCACGATCACGCGCACGTCGACGCCCCGCTTCGCGGCGCGCACGAGCGCGCGACGGATCGAGCCGTCGGGCACGAAGTAGGAGTTGGAGATGTAGGCGCTCTTCTTCGCGGAGTACAGGCGCGTCGCGTAGTCGTGCGCGATCTCGTGTCGGTGGCGGAAATAGCGCTGACCGAGCACGCGCACCGGCACCAGGCGCTCACCCGGCAGGGCGGCTGGCTCATGGCCGTGCAGGTGTTGGATCGGGGGCATCGCCTTGCGCCGCCAAACCCGGTGAAAGCAATGAGTGAGACCATTCACGGCGGGCCCGGCGATGCGGATCATGTCGTCGCGCCAGCCTCCGCCGCCCTCTTCTTGCGGCGCCCATTGATTGGCGAGGTTGATGCCGCCGGTGAAGCCGACGTTCCCGTCGACGACCAAGATCTTTCGGTGATCGCGGCGTGACAGACCGGACATGCGGAAGCGGCCCCGCCATGGCGCCACCGGGTTGAACTCGAGGACCTGCGCGCCTTCGGCCTCCAGCTCCGCGAACATGCCCCGGTCGGACGTGATGGACCCGACCGAGTCGTAAATGATCGCGACCTCGACCCCGCGAGCGGCTGCTTGCTTCAGCGCGTCGGCGAAGCGGCGACCGATCACGTCGGAGTCGAACCAATACATTTCCAGGAGCACCTGGCGCTCGGCCTGTCCGATGGCTTCGAGCATGGCGGGGAAGGCTTCCCGCCCGTCGCGCAGTAGCCGCACGGAATTGCCGGGGACGAAGCGGCCGCGAACTTCGCGAAATCGGAGCGGAACACGCTGCTTCGCCATCAGCTGGGCTGAGAAGATGGGGGCAATGGGCCGGCATGGCAAGCGGCCCCCAATGAGCGCTATGTTTGCGTGATGTTTGGGTCTCGGTCCGGCCGCGCCTTTTCGGCGACCACCTCTCTCGTCGCGCTGGGGCTAAGTGTCGCATGCGCCGAGCGCCCGATCGCGCGCGCTCCCGTTTACCACTATGGCCCCGACGGCCAACCCGTCGTCATCGGTCCGGCAGCGCCCGCAGGCGGGCCGGGCGCGACGCCAGCGCCTCCCGCGACCGGTCCGGCGCTGCCTGCGCCGACGAGCCCCGCGGTCGCTGCGCCCGCCGGCAGCCCGAGCGATCCGGTGATTGTCCACGACATCGCGTTCCTGCGTCGGCGCGCCGAGCAGATCCTCGCTGAGCTGGTGGCGGCGCTGCCGGCGGCCCAGCAGGCGCGCGTCCGCGGCATCCCGCTCGTCGTCGACTCGACGCTGGGCGAGGTCAACGCGTTCGCGTCGTGCAGCGGCTCGCGCTCGGCGATGGCCATCACCGACGGCCTGCTCCAAATCCAATCGCAGCTCGCGCGCTTCAGAGCGTACGACGAGCTCGCCGGCACCAACAAGGTAGGCGAATACATCGGCGTCATCGCGCGAGGCGCCAAGCCCAAGCAACCGTTACCCGAGGTTCCCGCGGGCTTCGCGGACCCGCGCTTCGATCTCGATGGCCGCAAGATCACCCGGCAATATCAGCTGCTCGACGAGCAAATCGCGTTCGTGATGGGTCACGAGCTGGGGCACCACTACCTCGGGCATCTGCCGTGCACGGCCGCCGGCGGGCTCACGCTGGCGGAGGTGGGCGCGGTGCTGTCGAGCGCCGTGCCGGCGTTCAACCAGCCCAATGAGCTGGCCGCCGACGTCGTGGGTATCAACAACACCTTGACCATGGGCGCTCGCCGGAGCGACTACAAGCTCACCGAGGGTGGCGCGCTGCTCACGATGCAGTTCTTCTCCGGGATCGACCAGCTGACGCCCGCCGACATCCTGTTCGGGTTCGAGCGCAGCCACCCCCCGCCCCAGCTCCGCACGCCGGTCATTCAGCAAACCGCCGCCACTTGGCGCGCAACTGGCGGCGCCGGCTTGCCGATACTGTTCTAGCGCCCGAGGGCCGCCTCCGCGCTTGACCTCCCTCCGTGAATCGTCTGCGCCGCGCAACCTCGCGGTGCGCTCTTTTGCCCCATGTCGGACAAGACCGAAGACCCCACTCCCCGGCGCCTCAAAAAGGCGCGAGAAACTGGCGACAGCGCGGTCTCCGTCAGCTTGGGCCAGGGGGTGGGGTTCCTCGTCGTCGTCGCGCTCTTGCCCGCGCTGTTCGTCGCCCTCACCGCCGCAGCGGGAGGGGCCCTGCGCGAAGCCATCCGGACCGGTGAGGGGAGCGCGATGGGCGCGGCCTGGATGTGGCTGCTCCTGAGCGCGCCGGTGCTTGGAGCCTCCGCGCTGGTCTCCGCGCTGCTCGGCTTCCTTCAAACGGGCGGGGCCTTCACCCCGTCCCGCTTCGCTCCGGATCTCGCCCGCGTCGATCCGTTCAACGGTCTCAAGGGTTTGTTCACGCTCGAGCGAGTGTTCTCGCTCTTGCGCTCACTCATCGCCGCGCTCGCCGTGGGCTGGCTGTCGTGGGGAGTCTTGCGCGATCACGCGGGCGACGTCGCGGCCACGGCCGGTCGCGGCGAGGCCGTCGCCAGCACCGCCTGGCTGCTCGGGCGACGGCTGCTGTGGGGCGCGGCCGTGCTCGGGCTCCTGCTGGGCGCGGTCGACTATTTCTTCGTGCGTCGTGCCTGGCTGCAGCGCCACCGTATGTCGAAAGACGAAGTGAAGCGCGAGCACCGCGAGTCCGAGGGGGACCCAGAGATCAAAGCGGCTCGTCGCCGCGCCCATCAAGAAGCCCTGGCCGGATCGATGATCGCGGCCGTGAAGAACGCCACGGTGCTCATCGTGAACCCGACCCATCTCGCTACTGCCCTCCGTTATCAAGCCGAAGAAGACGACGCGCCGACCGTCATCGCCCACGGCGAGGGAGACTTGGCCCAGCGCCTGATCGAAGCCGCGCACGCTTACAACGTGCCGGTCGTGCGCGACGTCCCCGTCGCCCACGCGCTGCGCGAGCTCGCGCTCGGCGAACAGATCCCGGAAGCGCTCTACGAGGCGGTGGCGGAGGTGCTGCGCGAGCTGCTCGTCCCTCCTCCCGCGGGCGCGTGACGTTCGGCGCGCTCAGCCGTCGACGCGCACACGCTTCTTGATCGCCTGCAGCTCGTCGTCGACCTCAGAGTGCTTGAGCTTCTCCGCGACCGGCCCGACTCCCGCCTCGAGCGCCCGAAATTTGGCTTCCACCTCGTCGCGCGTCATGCCGCCGGGGCCGGGAGCGTTCAGCACGCCGTCGAGCTCACGCTGCGCCTGCACCGTCGTCTCTACGGCTTCGATCTGATCTTCCATCCGGCGGAACTCGGCGAAGGCTTGCCCGCCGACCCGTGGTGCGCCGAGCCCGTCGGCGCTGCCGCCCGCCTTGGCCTGCGCCGCTTGCGCGACGAGCGTGCTCTTCTTGTGCTCGAGCTCGGTGACCTTCTGCTCCATGCGCTCGAGCTCTGCCTTCATCTCGTGCGCCGCCGCCCGCTGCTGGCCGCGGAGGGCCTCGGCGCGGTCTCGCTCTGCCGTCACGCGCTTCTTCTGCATGAGCGCCTCCCGAGCCAGCTCGTCGTCGCCGCTCTTGACCGCGAGCTCGGCGCGGCTCGCCCACTTCTGCGCCTGCGCTTCGAGCTCATCGAGCTTCCCCCGCAGCTGCTTTTCCGCCGCCACCGCGCTCACGACCTCGCGCCGTGCAGCTCGAATCTGCTCGTGCATTTCCAGCAGCGTCTGCGCCACCGACTTCCGCGGGTCCTGGAGGCCATCCACGAGGGCGTTGAAGTTGGAGGAGATCACCTTGCCCATGCGGTCGAAAATGCCCATGCTCGGAAAGCTGCCACGGGTCACGGGCCGCGGAAAGGTCCAGCCCCCGCGGCGCGCCCCGCTGACATCTCCTCAGCCTGGCATCTGCCGCGATTGTTGCCCGCCGAGCGCACGCGCTCGACTAGGCTCGGCGCCCCATGGGCGCACCGGCCATCCGCTGCCAGTCTCTCGTCAAGCGCTTCGGCGAGAAGATCGCGGTCGCGGGCATCGACCTCACCGTCGAGGTGGGCGAATGCTTCGGTCTGCTCGGCCCGAACGGCGCCGGCAAGACCACCACCGTCGAAATGCTGGAGGGCTTGACTCGCCCCGATTCCGGCAGCGTCGAGCTGTTCGGCGTGGCGTGGGGCAGCGGCCAGAACCACGGGCTCCAAGAGCGGCTCGGCGTGCAGCTGCAAGAGACGCAGCTCGCCGACAAGCTGACGGTCGAGGAGGTGCTACGGCTCTTCCGCTCGTTCTATCGGCAAGGGCGCGGCGTCGACGATTTGGTCCGAGATCTCGACCTGCAAGCCGAGCGCGAGCAGCAATACTACAAGCTGTCTGGCGGTCAGAAGCAGCGCGTCGCCCTCGGCACCGCCCTCGCCGGCGATCCGGAGCTGCTGTTCTTGGATGAGCCGACGACGGGGCTGGACCCGCGCGCTCGCCAGCAGCTGTGGGCGATCGTGCAGGGTTTCCAGCGCCGTGGCCGCAGTGTCCTCATCACTACTCACTACATGGAAGAGGCGGCCGCCCTCTGCGACCGGATCGCGGTGATGGATCATGGCAAGATCATCGCGCTCGGTACGCCGCGCTCGCTGGTGGACGGCCTGGGCCTCGTCCAGTTCGTGGAGTTCGAGACCAAGCAACCCCTCGATGCGGCGGCGATGTCGGCGCTGCCTGCGGTCGAAGCCGTCGATCACCGGGGGCAACGTTACCGGCTCCGCGTCGCCCGCAGCCTGAGCGCGCTTTCGGCCGTGCTCGCCGAGCTCGAGCGCCAAGACGTCACGCCCATCGGCCTCAGCACTCACCAGGCGACGCTCGACGACGTCTTCCTCAGCTTGACCGGCCGTGCCCTGACCCCGGACGCACCCGCAAATGGCGACGCCGAAAAGGAGGCGTCGTGAGCGACCAAACCCCGAGCCCACTGAGCGAGCTTCTCAAGGCCCGTCTGCGCGAGTTCGTGCGCGAGCCCGGCTACGTGTTCTGGGTCTTCGGTTTCCCGCTGCTGATGGCCATCGGTCTCGGGCTGGCGTTCCGCTCGAAGGCACCCGAGCCGCCGCGCGTCGCCGTCACGCGAGACGTGGCGGCCGAAACCCGCGCCACGCTCGCGAAGACCGAGCGTCTGAGCGTCACCGAGCTGCCGCGCAGCGAGGCGGAGCGCGCGCTGGCTCGCACCAAGGTCGATCTGGTGGTCGACCAGCTGGAGCCGGCGATGCCCGTGGTTTTCAAGCTCGATTCGACCCAAGACAGAGGACTGCTGGCGCGCGCCGTCACCAGCGAAGTGCTGCAGGCAGCCGCCGGTCGCACCGATCCGCTCCCGATCAGCGAGCAACAGGTGAGCGAGAAGGGCTCGCGCTACGTCGATTTCTTGGTCCCGGGCCTGATCGGTTTGAACCTGATGGGCAGCAGCATGTGGGGCATCGGCTTCAACCTGGTGCTCGCGCGCAAGCGCAAGCTGCTCCGCCGCTATGCGGTCACGCCCATGCGGCGCAGCCACTTTCTGCTGAGCTACTTCTTCTCGCGCTCGATGTTCTTGGTGCTCGAGCTATCGGTGCTGATCGGGTTCGGACGCCTGGCGTTCGGCACCGAGATCCAAGGCAGCCTCCCCGGCTTGCTCGTGGCGTCGGTGCTCGGCGCGGCCGCGTTCGCCGCCATCGGCTTCTTGATCGGCGCGCGACTGTCGAGCACCGAGGTCGCCGGGGGCTGGATGAACTTCGTCCAGCTACCGATGTGGCTGCTCTCAGGCTCATTTTTCTCGTACGAGCGCTTCCCCGAGTGGCTGCAGCTCCCGATCAAGCTGCTGCCGCTCACCGCCGCCAACGACGCGCTTCGCCGGGTCTACAACGAGGCGGCGGGGCTCTCCGGAATCACCTTCGAGCTCGGCGTCCTGCTCGCATGGTCGGTCATCGGCTTCGGCGTCGCGGTCAAGGTCTTCCGCTGGCAATGACGAGCGAGAGCTCGTGGACGGCACGCTCGCTCTCGGCGCCGTCCCGAGCAGGCAGCAGCAGGCGCGATCGCCCCCCGCGGCCCTCAGCTCAGCGATTCATCATGTGAATCGCTTTGCCGACGGAGGCCGCGGCGGCTTCCATGAGCGACTCACCGAGCGTGGGGTGCGGGTGGATCGTGAGCGCGAGATCTTCTGCGGTAGCGACGGTCTCGAGCGCGAGCGCGCCTTCGCTGATCAGGTCGGAGGCGTTCGGCCCCACGATGTGGATGCCGAGCACGCGGCCCGACTTCGTGTCGGTCACGACCTTCACGAAGCCGTCCGTCTCGCCGATGCTCATGGCGCGGCCGAGCACCGCGAACGGGAACTTGCCGGTCTTCGCCGTCAGGCCCTGCTCCTTGGCTTGCGCCTCGGTGATGCCGACGGTCGCGATCTCCGGATCCGTGAACACGATGCCCGGCACCGTGACCCAGTCTTTGCCGGCGTGGTGACCGGCGATCACCTCCGCCGCGACCTCGCCCTCCTTGCTCGCCTTGTGCGCCAGCATCGGGGCGCCGCTCACGTCACCGATCGCGTAGATACCCTTGACGTTCGTCTCGCAAAACTCGTTCGTAGGCACGAAGCCGCGCTGATCGACGTTGACGCCCAGCTCTTCGAGCCCGAGCCCTTTGCCGCGCGGCTTCATGCCCACGGCCACGAGCACGACGTCGGCTTCGACTTTCTGCGTCTTGCCGTCGATGCTCACGATCACCGACACCGAGCCGTCGGCGTTGGTCTCGTACTTCTCGGCGCGCGCGCCCTTCAAGATGGTGGCGCCGCGCTTGGTAAGCGTCTTTTCGACGACCTTCACGCAATCCGGATCGATGCCGGGTAGCAGCGAGCTCGTCATCTCGACGACCGTGAGCTGCGAGCCGAAAGACTGGTAGACCATGCCCAGCTCGAGGCCGATCACGCCGCCGCCGATCACGACCAAGCGCTTCGGGATTTGCTGCAAGCTGACCGCCTCACGCGCGCCGATGATCTTCTTGCCGTCGAACTCGAAGCCAGGCACCTGAATCGTGGCCGAGCCGGTCGCGATCACGATCGCCTTCTTGGCCTTCACCAGCTGCTTCGAGCCGTCCTTGAGCGTGACCTCGACCGTGTCTTTCGCGACCAACTTGCCGCGACCGTCGATGGTCGTTCCGCCGTTGGATTTGACCAGGCCGCGCACGCCGCCGGTCAGCTTCTTGATGATGCCGGCCTTCCACGCCTGCATCTTGCCGACGTCGACCGACACGCCCGAAACCGCGATGCCGTGGTCCGCGATGTGCTTCGCCTTCTCGACGAAGTGGGCGTTGGCGATCAGCGCCTTCGAAGGAATACAGCCCCAGTTCAAACAGACGCCGCCGAACTCTTCTTCTTCGATGCATGCCGTCTTCACGCCCAGCTGCGCCAGGCGGATCGCGCAAACGTAGCCGCCGGGGCCACCACCTAGAACAATCGCGTCAAATTCGGTCGCCTCTGACATGTTTGATGAGGGGGGCATAGTGCAATGCTCGGGGATCCTCAAGCGCACCTGCCCCGCGGCCGAAACAGCACAGGGCAGTGGGAGCCCGCAGCGTCAGGTGAAGAGCAGGCCGCCGTGAGCGCGGGCTGCCGGCCACCGTCAGCGAGGCGCGTCAGCGGGTAGCGGGGCCGCCGTTGGCTTAGGGCTGGCTTAGGCCCGGGTGGCCGCTAGCCAGGCGAGGGCTTTGGCTTCGTCGCTGAACACGCGGGCGTCGCTGCGGTCTTCGCGGGTGATGCGCGAGATCTGGAGCTCCCCCACCGGCGTTTGCACCAGCACGGCGGCGGCGATGAAGCCGCGAAGCAGGTCGCTGCGGCGGCTCGCCATGGCCCGCTCGAACTCGGGGTCGTTGCGCCCGGGGGCGGCACGCAGATCAATCAGCACACGGAAGCGCGCGCGGTCGAGGCGATCGAGCGCGCGCGCCGCTTCATCGAACGCTTCCAAGATCGCTTCGATGGTCGGCGGCCGAAGCGCGCTGCGCGTGACGCGCGCGACGCCACGCATGTGGTCCACGCTCACCGAAACGAAATCGTTGCCGCCGACTTGCTCCACGACGTCGGCCCCAACGCTAGCACGTGCGGCCCTGCCGCAACGCTGGCCGCGCCACGCCCCCCCCAATTTGCGATGCTCGCCGCCCTCCCGACAAACTCGGAGACCGGCGAACGTCGCTCCTGGCAGCGCGGCCGCAGCGATCGCCCTCTCCCGGGACCAAGGGCGCACCGGCGCCGAAGCGAGGGCGGGGTCAGGCTACTTGGTCACTTCAGCAGTGACGTTGATAGTCACTTCTTCACCCACGACGACGCCGCCGGTCTCGAGCGCCTTGTTCCACTTCAAGCCGAAGTCGCCGCGCTTCACCTTGCCGCTGACCTTTGCTGCGCGGGCCTGGTTGCCCCAAGGCGTCTTCACCGGCCCGGTCAGCGTCGCGTCGAGCGTCACCGACTTGGTGACGTCGCGAATCGTGAGGTCGCCCGTGAGCTTGTAGCCCGCGCCGCTCTTGGCGATCTTGGTCGACTTGAAGGTGAGCTTCGGATACTTCTTCACGTCGAAGAAATCAGCGGCTTTCAGGTGCTCGTCGCGCTTGGCGTCGCCCGTGTCGATCGACGCGGCGTTGATGTCGACGGACACTTGGCTCTTGGTCAGGTCGGCGTCGTCGAGCTTCACGCTCGCCGTAGCTTCCTTGAATCGGCCCTCGACGGAGCTGATCATCAAGTGCGGAACCGAGAAGCCGACGTTCGTGTGCGACGTGTCGAGCTTCCACTCGACCGCGTCGGCCTGAGCGACACTAGCGACCAGCAGGGGCAAAGCGAAAATCAAACGTTTCATGTATTTCCTCGTGCTTGCGCGGCAGCTGCGCCGCGGCGTCGGTCTTGGCGCCGCCCGCGCCCGCTGCACAGCCGCTCTCTGAGCAACACACTGTTCCGCTGGTGGAACAGTGGCTCGCCGCCGCGAGGCCGCCCGGCCGCCCTGGGCCGTCTTCCGCGTCGCTACGCCAGCCGCGGCAGGGTGAGCGCGTACACGAGAAAACGCGTGTCAGGCCCGTTCTGCCAAAGCCAGGGCGCGGCCTGCTCACTCGCCCCCAGCGTGCGCAGCAGCACCGGATCGTCCTTGAGCGTGACGTCGATGAGGCCGGGGTGAGCGGCGTGGATGACTTGGCCGGCCTGGGTCAGCTCGCTCATCAGGGCAGCCAAGTCGGCGCTGCCTCGCGGGCGCCCCACGGGAAAAGCTCTCGCCTCGCACAGGTCAGTGATGAGCAGAGCGCGGCCACCCGGACGCGTGAGCCGCGACAAAGTCCGCAGGTGAGTCAGCGTGAGGAACTCACGCAAAGCCACGAACAGCTGGTGGCGATCGCCGAGCAGGTTGAGCAAGGTGAGCTGCAGCTGCGTGAGCAGGCACGTCGACACCACCACCTCGAACGGCCCCGGAAGCGCCTGCGCGATGCGCTTCGAGCCCGCCGCTGGCGCCGCCATCAGCTCTTGCGGCGTGACCTGCAGGCGCGCCCAGCGATCGAGGTGCTCGAACCAACCCGACAGATCGACGGGGGCATGTGCGACGAGCCGAGCTCGCGGCCCCTCCGCGACCCGCCCGCGCGCCCCTTCGAGAGCGCTCGCATCGACGTCGACCAAATGCACCTCGCTGAAGCGAGTGAGCAGGTGCTCGAGCTCGAGGTCGAAGCAGTTGCCGGCGCCGAGCACGCACAGTCGCGCGCTGCTCGCCAGCTCGGGGGCGAGCGCCGCCAGCTGGCGCTCGATCAGCTGCGTTTGCTGCAGGCGATGCTCACGAAATGCGTCGAAGTGCGGCAGACCACTGGCGTTCGAGGCGCGTTGCTCCTCGAACTGCTCTTGCACTCGGCTCATTCCGCGAGGAATGCTGGATCAGGTCCGCCCGCGAAGCTCGTGGCAATTTGCTTTTCGCTCAGCGCCGCAGAATAGATGCGAAATTCGTGGATGGTGCCTGTCAGCTCGGGGTCCGCGTTGTACTGACTGCGACCGAGCCAGGTGTTGACGTCGTTGATCGAAGCCAGTGAGCCGGTAAAGGCTTGAGTGCCCGAGCTCACTCCGTCGACGTACAAGACGAGCTCGTCACCCGCCGCGTCGACGACGAGCGCGACGTGGGTCAGCACTTGCGGCAGCGCGGCGCTCCCGTCGAGGCGCGTCTCTTGAGCGGCGGAGCCGCCAGAGAGCGAGTACACCGCGCGCATCGTCCCGCCGGCGGTGGTGTCGGTTTGCGGCGTGAGAAAGAGGTAAGTTTTGCCGTTTGCCGGCGTGTCTTCGGGCGTCGCGCTGGTCGAGTCGCCGAAGTCGAAGAGGCGCTGCCAGGCATCGCCGCCGCCCCACGTCACCCAGGCCTCCAGCGTCGCGTTCGTCAGCGACGAGATGAGCTTGTTCGGTAGATTCACGTAAGGGCCAGTGGTGCCGCCCGTCAGCGCGACGGCGCCTTTGCCGTCGACCTTCGACAGGCTGACGCCGCCGACGATGGCGCCATGCGCGGTACCCACCCTGTCGGTCACCACCGTGCCGGTGCCCTCGAAATCGTAACGATGAACGAGCGCGGCCTTCAGGCTGGCGCAGCCGGCGAGCGTGGCTGTGTCGGCGTCGGGCAAGCCGCAGCCGCAGACTCCGGGCGCCGTTTTGTTGGGGTCCGTGGGGCAAGCGTCGACGCCGGGGCTCGGCTCCCCGCCCTCGCCGCCGTCTGTGGGCGGTGCGCCGCCGGTGCCGCCGACGCTGCTCGTGCCGGCTCCGCCCGTCGCCGTCGTTCCGGCTTGCGGCTCCGGCGTGCCTCCCGTGCTCGTACCCGAGCCGCCACCGCCGCTCGACGACGGCGCGCCGCCCGTCGTGCCGCCTGCGCTCTCGCCGCCCGAGTCCGTACCGCCAACGGGCTTGCTCGGTTTGCCGCCATCATCCCCGCCATAGCCGAGGTGGGTTGGTGCCTCGTAGGTGGCGCAGGCGACGGCGCCCATCACGAAGGTCACGAAGACCGGACGCCATCGGTAGGCCGAGGCGCGACTGACTGACGCTGAGCTGCGCATGTCCTGAACTGGGTATCTTGGCTCGTTTCGAGCTGTTGCGCGAGCGACTCGCAGCGCTTCTCGGCAGCACAAGTGACGCTCGGGCCGAGGCGCGGATCAGAGAAAATTCTAGCAACGCACATGTAGGCGCAGCTCGGCGGCGCGGAGCAGCTCTCCTCTTGCAATTTCTCGCTGCCGCAACAGCAACAAATGGAAGGGCGGCGAGACGTACCCGCACTACACGAGGCCTGTCCTCGTGCCGTAAGTAGCCCCGAGCTTCATCCCGGCGACGCAGACTGAAAGAAAATGAGCAAAGTTAGCTACGGCGTGATTGGTACGGGGGGCATAGCGGCCGACTTTTGCGAGGCGCTGAAGCGTTCGCAGCGCTGCGAGGTCGTGAACGTGGTCGGCTCGAGCGCGGACAAGAGCGAGGCGTTTGCGCGGCGCCACGGCTTGGCGCGCGCTTCGCGCGACCTACCGGCTTTGCTGGGCGACGCCGAGGTCGACGTCGTGTACGTCGCGACCCCTCACCCGCTGCACGAGGCCCAGGCGCTGGCGTGCATCGAGCGGGGCAAGCACGTGCTGTGTGAGAAGCCGCTGACCATCGACGCCCCGTCTACTGAACGAGTGATCGACGCTGCGCGCCGACGCGGAGTCTTCTTGCTCGAAGGCTACATGTACCGTTGCCACCCGCTGCTGGCCGCGCTGATCGAGCGCATCCGCCGCGGTGACATCGGTGAAGTGCGCCACGTGCAGGCCGATTTCGGCTTCTTCGTCCCTCGTGATCCGGCGAGCCGCCTGTTTGATCTCAAGCTAGGAGGAGGCGGCATCCTCGACGTCGGCGGCTACACCATGTCCTTCGCGCGCTTGCTGGCGGGCGTGGTCACCAACCAGCCATTCGCAGAGCCAATGAGCCTGGCCGCCGTGGGCTACCGGGGGCCCACGGGCGCGGACGAAATTTCAACCGCGATCGTGCGCTTCGCGTCGGGCCTGACCGCTACCTTGACGTGCGCCGTGCATCACCGCGTGGGCACCGAAACCGTCGTCTACGGTGAGCGCGGCCGGATCGTGCTCGCGGATCCGTGGATTCCGCAGGGCGTCCGGCAGTCACTCGAGACGAGCTTCGTCGTGAAGCGAGAAGGCGAGCCGGACGAGACGGTCAGCGTGCGCACGGAGCACCCGACCTACGCGGTACAAGCCGAGCTGGTCGCAGACGCGCTCGGGGGCACCGAAGCGCCGTGGCCTGCCATGAGCTGGCAAGACACCATCGGCAACATGCGCGCGCTCGACCTGTGGCGCCAAGCCGTCGCCTGAGCGGCGGCGCACCGCGCCCGGCGCCGCTCGCGGGGCACCCCTACTCCTCGCAGGCCGCCAAAAGACGCTGCTTCAGCGCCACGGCCTCGCTGACCGAAGCGAAGGCGCGAGCTCGGGCGCGCTGCTGCGGGGTCGCGTCGTCGAGGCAGTCGGCGATGAGCCGGTAGCTTTGCTCCCAATCGCGCCACTCCGGCGCGAGGTCATCGCCGTGCCGCGCTTGCTCTGCGTCGAGCAGCTTGCGAGCTTTTTCGAGCTCTCCTGCTTGGAGGAAGGCGTCGACCGTTTCGTAGAGCAGGCGCCGCGCCTGGAGACGCTCGAGCTCGGGGTTGGCGGAGGGCTGGGGGGCCACCTCCAGCGTTGGTTTCGACGCTACGGCGTCGTCCGTAACGCGCACGCTCGCGAGCGGCGTCGCTTCGACGCTCGCGGCCGGCGACGGCTCGGCCACGGTGCGCTGCGAGCGCAGCGCGCTGAGCGCCGCGATGCCCAGCACCGCCGCAGCCACGAAAGCAACACCGCGTTTCACGATCGCGCCTCACGCAAAACTGCAGCAGAGCGTCCTGGGAAGTCGAGTGTTCGGAGAAGCTCGCCCAAAACCGTGGATGACGCCGATGTAGGAGTGGTGCGGCAACCCGGGCTTGGATCAAATTTCATCGCGCTCTGGTCTCGCCTGCTTCTCGCCTGCTCTCGCCAGGAAGATGCGAATTCTGAATTACCGCTGCAAACTCCCCAGCTGCTTCCAAGCTGAACGACGGCGCGCGCCGCGCGAGACATCGAGTGTGGCGCCGCCGCAAAACTTAAGAAACCTAAGAAATAGTTTGCGCAGGAGGGGTGCATGAGTTACCTGATGGAGTCAGGCTCGCGGGGCCTCTTGCCTCGCGCAATACCCTTTGGCGTACTTGGCCACCAGGCAGCTATCTCACGACGCAGTAGCGCCGGCTCCTACGTCAGCCACGCTCGCCGACGCGGACGACGCGACGCTCGCCTGCGCGCTGATCGAGAAGAAGCCTGAAGCGCCGCGCATCGCTTGGACGCGTTTTGCGCCGCTCGTACGCCGAATCTTGCGACGGTCGTTGGGCCCGCAGCACGAAGTCGAAGACATCGTGCAAGACGTGTTTCTCTGTTTGTTCGAGCGCGTGCACACCCTGCGTGATCCCGTAGCGCTCAAAGCGTTCGTGATCGCCATCACCGTGCGTACGGCGCGCTACGAGATCCGGCGTGCTCGCGTGCGTCGTTGGGTCGGTCTTTCGCGCACCGCCGAGCTGCCCGATTTGCGCGTCGTCAATGCGGACACCACCTCGCAGCACGCGCTCATCCATTTCTATCGAGCCCTCAACCGCATCAACGAGCGAGACCGCACCGCGTTCATCCTGCGCTTCATCGAGGGCATGGAGGCTTCGGAGGTGGCGGCAGCTCTCGATGTTTCCGTCCCTACTGCACGACGCTGTTTCACGCGCGCGTGGGAGCGGATCACCTTCTTCGCGCAGCGCGATCCGTTTTTAGTTGATTACTTGAGCGGGCTCGAAGTCACTCTACCTGAAGAAACGCCATGACCCCGGCCGAAGCAACCCCGGCTACCGCCCAGCTCGTCGAGCTGGCTCGGCGCGAGCTGCACGGTGATTCGGCGCTGTCCGACGACGCTGGTTTCGCTCGGCTGCAAGCGCGCATGGGCGCTCCCAAGAGTAGCTGGGGTTGGGGCTGGGCCACGGGTCTCGGCCTCACCGTCTCGGCGGCCGCGGTGGCTGGCGTCCTCTACGTGCGCTCACTGAGTGACCACATCACCTTCCAGGTCGCGGGCGATGGGCTCGCCAAGAACGGCGCCGTCATCGGAGGCGCCGATACTCGCATTCGGTTCTCCGATGGCTCGGTCGCGCATCTCAGCCGCGGCAGTGAAGCCGCGGTGGAGAACCTCACGGAGCACGGCGCTGACGTCGTCCTCAAGCGCGGAACCATGCGCGTGCAGATCACCAAGAAGCCGCAGGCCGCTTGGAAGGTGGCCGCGGGTCCGTACAGCGTGCAGGTGACGGGCACGGCTTTCGACGTGAGTTGGTCGACGCAAGAGCAAGCCTTCGACCTGCGGATGTCGAGCGGCTCGGTGATCGTGACGGGGCCGCTCGCGGTCACCGGCATCCCTTTGAAGGCGGGCCAGCACATGTTCGGCGGTGTCGCCGAAGGGCGCCTTACCGTCGAAGGCGGCGAGCCCATCGCAGCCGTCGCGCCCGCGACCGAGCCTGCGCCCGAGCCCGCACCGGCAGCGTTCGTTCCTCCGACCGTCCCCAGCGCCCCCGCGCCGCAGGGCACCCCAGGTGCTCACCCGTGGGCGCGCCAGGTCGCGCAGGGTCACTTCGCCGCGGTGATCGCCGAGGCCGAGCAGCGCGGGCTCGCTCGCACGTTGTCGAGCGGCTCGCTCGAGGAGCTGGCGGCCCTCGCTGACGCCGCTCGCTACTCCGGACGCGCGCAGATCGCCAAGCGAGTGCTGCTGGCCGAGCGTCAACGCTTTCCCGGATCGTCGGCAGCGCGTGATGCTGCTTTCTTCCTCGGCCGCATCGCCGAGGACAGCGGCGGCGGCGCGATCGAGTGGTACGAACGTTACGTGTCCGAGAGCCCGCGCGGTTCCTACGCATCGCAGGCCTTCGGTCGCAAGATGATGCTCGTTTACAAGCAGCGAGGCGCAAGCGCCGCGAAGCCCGTCGCAGCTGACTACTTGAGTCGCTACCCGAACGGCCCCTACGCAGCGGCCGCCCGCAAAATCGACGAGGAGTCTTCGCGCGCGACCAAGCCATGAAGGCGTGGCGGCGTCTCGGCCGAATCGGCATTGCGTCTCTGGTCTGGCTCCTCACGAGCACGGCCGCGTTCGCGCAGCATCATCACCGCGTCTTACTGCTCGATCGCCCGGGCGGTGACGCCAGCGATCACGAGGTGATGACCCGCGTACGGGCCGAGCTCGGCGCGGCCGGCTTCGACGTGATCGTGCTTCCGGCGGAGGAAGCCGATCCCAAGGCCGCCGTCGAGAGCGCGGGACGTGAGCTGCATCCCGCCTGCGTGCTGCTGGTGGAGCGCGCGCTCCCGAGCGGTGATCAGAAAGACGAGGGCGGAACCGAGCTGTGGTTGGCCGATCGCATGCTGCAAAAGACGGTCGTGCTCCGCTTGCGCCCGGATGCTCGCGACACGCTCGGCACCGGCAGCCAAGCCGCCCGGGTCGCGGTGCAGGCGGTGGAGCTGGTGAAGGCCCGCCTCGCCGAGCTCTCGCTGTCGAGCAAGCCGGAGCCCGAACCCGAGCCCGAGCCCGAGCCCGAGCCGCCCCCCGCACCCCCGCCCGTACCCGAGAAGGAGCTGCGCGGCCCTCATCCCAGCCTGACGGCGGCGATCGGCGTGCTCGAAGGATTCCAGCAGGGGCAGCGCGCGCTAACGCCGCTGCTCCGTCTCGCAGTCACGCTGCCCGAGAGCTGGACGGGAGACATCCTGGCCATCGATGTGCGGGGTGGCTTCGCGGGCCTGGGTCGCTCGTCACGCGTCGAGCGGGGGCCAGCCGCCGCCAGCCTCCGTCACACCATCGTCGGGGTCGACGCGGTCATGCGTTTCCTTCCTCAACGACAAATTCAACCGTTCGTGTCGCTGGGGGCGGGCATGCTCGCGCTCGACGTCACGGGCGACGCCCCCGACCCCTACCGGAACGAATCCGGGCGCACGCTATCGGGCCTCGTGAACGTCAGCGGCGGCCTGTGGTTGCAGCCCGTGTCAGGCTTCGGTCTAGTGCTGGAAGGGCAGCTGATGAACGCTTGGAGCAAGACCGTCGTGCGCATCGCTGGCGAAGACGCCGCCGAAGTGGCGGCGCCGCTGCTCTTGCTGAGCGCGGGGTTGATGGTGGAGCTCTGATGAGGCTCCTGCGGCGCGCCACGGTTCTCTCCGCGTTCGCGCTGGGCGCTTGCGATCCGAACGTGGTCGACGCAGTGCGTGCGCCCGCCGTCAAACCGGAGCCTGTGCCGGATCCAGACCCAGACCCAGATCCCGATCCCGATCCCGATCCTGATCCCGGGCCGATGAACCCGGCGAAGCCACCGCGCTTGGTGCATCGCTACAGCTTCGAAGGCACCGGTACCGCCGTCGTCGACTCTCAGTTTCAAGCTCACGGCGAAGTCGTGGGCGCCGAGCTGCCCGGCTATGGCACGCTGCCGCTTTCCGGTGTCGACGACGGTCCGTACGTGAACTTGCCCAACGGCCTGCTCTCGAAGCTGTCGGACGCAACCTTCGAAGCCTGGGTCACCTGGAACGGCGGCGCGGCGTGGCAGCGGATCTTCGACTTCGGCAACATGGATAAGGGCGAAGACGCGGTCGAAGGCGGCGGCAAGAGCTACTTCTTCCTCACCGCGTCTTCGGGGGTCGCGCGCAATCGCCCCGTGCCGATCCCCGTGGCGGGCATGCGTCTCGCCTACTCACAAGCGCAAGTGAGTGACGAAGAGTGGTGCCATGCCCCGAGCGAGCTGCCGGTGGGGGTGCCCGTCCACGTGGCCGTCGTCGTCAATCAAGCGGAGCAGACGGTCACGCTCTACCTCAACGGCGCGTACCTCGTCGACTGTGAGCTGAAGCGTCCGCTGTCCGCCATCGACGATAGGAACAACTGGCTCGGCCGCTCGAATTTCGCGGGCGACGCCAGGTTCGACGGCATTTTCGACGAGTTCCGCATCTACGACGCCGCGCTCACCGACGAAGAAATCGCGGAGAGCGCAGCTGCGGGACCGGACGCCGATCTCTGAGAGGCCCCTAATCGGCAGCGCGCGGGCCGGACGCGAGCATGGCGGCTTGCTCGACGAGGTTCCACGGGGGCGAGGCGTAAACGTCTTCGCAGAGGGAGCCGAGCGCCGGCGCCGGGGCGGCGCTCGCCAGGTTCACCGCCATTTCGAGCTCGCTCGATAGCTCGTGGGTGAGCGCGGCGTCGCTGGCTTCGTCGAGTAGACCCGCGCCGAGCAGGCGCGCGCGAAGCTGCGCGATGGGATCGCGCGCTCGCCACGCCTCTGCGACCGCCTCGTCGCGATACAAGCTGGGATCGTCACTCGAAGAATGAGGAGCGACACGGTACGTGAAGCACTCGATGAAGCAGGGCCCATGGCCTCCG
Source organism: Pseudomonadota bacterium (assembly GCA_023431345.1). GTDB lineage: Bacteria > Myxococcota_A > Polyangia > Polyangiales > Polyangiaceae > PMG-095. The sequence continues at coordinate 5,761 of JAEYWK010000157.1, read as the reverse complement.
CGAGCGCGCTCCGCGGCCTCGGCGATCGCGGCGTGCACGGCTTCTGCGTCGTTGCCATCGACGCGCTGGCCAGGCATCCCATAAGCGGCTGCCTTCTCGAACAGGCGCGGGTTACCCGACTGGCGCTCCACGCCCACGCTGATCGCGAATTGATTGTTCTGGCAGACGAACACGCACGGAGCGCGGAACACGCCCGCGAAGTTCAACGCAGCGTGAAAGTCGGGGTGGCTGGTGGCGCCGTCGCCCAAGAACGCGAGCGCGATGTCGCCTTGGCCACGCCGCCGCGCCGCCAGCGCCATGCCCACCGCGTGCGGCAGCTGTGTCCCGATGCAGCTCGACCACGAGACGACGTTGACGCTCGCCGCGCTTTGATGGCTGGGCATCTGCCGGCCTTTCGCGACGTCGAGGGCGGAGCCGAAGTCTTGCGCGAGGTAGCGCTCGAGCGGGAACCCACGCACGAGGGCGGCGTAGCTCTCGCGCAGCGCCGGGAAGATCCAATCAGAAGGACGCAGCGCGAGGGCGGCGGCCACCGGCGCGACCTCTTGACCGCGGCAAGAGCCGTGAAAGCCGATGCGGCCCTGTCGCTGCAGTTGCACCAGCCGCTCGTCGAGCAAACGAACGCGACGCAGGTGGCGGTAGAGCGCGAGGCGAAGCTCCGTCATGGCGGAGCTCAGCCGTGAGAAGGCTCGCTGGATGCGAGGTCATCGAGGGCCGCCAGCGCGTCCGTGACGGCGTCCGGCTCGGCGCGCTCGGGAGCGCCGCGCATGCGCTCGAGCAGAGCGCGCGCTTCACGCAGGCGCGCGCGGCCAGCCGCCGCCACGGCCAAGGTGCGAGCGTCGCGCGACCAGGCGCTGAGGCCCCGCAAGATCACGGCTTTGGCCTTGGGGTGCCCCAGCTCGGCGAGGGCGACGCGCGCGTGCCACGACGCAGGTGTGCGTCCACCGAGCACACCGAAAGCCCGGCGCTCGAGCCCAGGCCGCGCCTCGCTCAGGCCCAGCTGCCCGCATAGCTCGATCGCGATCGCTTCGTCTTCGGCGTGACGGATGCGCTGTCGTGAGTTCACGATCTCGATCACGCGCTCGCGGCCCGCTTTGTCGTCCATGCCCGCGAGCAGGATCGCCGCTGCGAGCTGGACGCCGCGGTTGTCGTCGCGCAGGGCTCCGCGGGCGCGCTGTACGAGCGGCGGCGGCACCCGCTCCGGCGCCCGGCCGCCAAACACCTCTTCAGCGACTCGCAAAGACACGTGGCGCACCTCCGGATCCGCGTCCCGCGTGCCGACCAAGAGCGCCTCGAGCGCCGCCTCACCTTGGAGCCGCGCGAGGGCGACCACGGCCTGGTAGCGGACGGCCGCGACCGGGTCGACCAAGCCGCGCGTCACCGCTGCGCGCGCCCCCGCGTGCTCGGGTGAGGCGAGCTCGCCGACGCTCAAGAGCGCCATTTGACGTACGGCGGCGTCGCCGTCGCTCGCGGCGGCGACCACGGCGTCGATCTGGGGGCGCGCGTCGATGTCGGCCAGCGCCAGCGCCGCGCCTGCGCGCACCTGAGGCTCTGCGTCGCTCTGCAGGCGCTCGAGCAAGGCCACGAGCGCGCCCTCGCTCCCTTCGCGGGCGTGGCGCTTCAAATCGGCGAGGGTAGCTAGCCGCACGTCCGCGCGCGCGTGACCGGCGTCGCGGAGCGCGGCTTCCAGCGTGCGCGGCAGCGGCGAGAAGCCGAGCATCCGATCACCCGCCGGCGCCGCCCGCGCCCGTCGCGTCACCGTTGCCGGTCGGCTCGGGCTCGCTCGCGGCGTCGGGCCGGTGCTCGCAGACGCCCGCCTCGAGCGTCGAATCGATCGGCGTCGCGGTCTGCTTGGCGAGGCATGCGCGGCTGCCGCGATCGGTGTCGATGAGCACGGCCCCCCAAGCCGCGCGGTTGCGCTCGTCGCGCAGGTTCACGCAAGCGTAGCCGGCGCGGCAGTCGTCGTCGCTGTCGCACGTGGCCATGCAGAAGGCGCGCGCGTACGGCGAGGGCGATTGCTGACTCTGACAACCCGCCGCGGCGGAGCGCTGCGCGCCGAACTCGACGCAGAGCGACTCGTCCTCGGGGCAGGCGCCCGGCTCGCAGTTGTAAATCGTGCAATAGCCGCCGGGGGCGCTGATGTCGCACAGCCGATCAGCGGCGGCAGAGCAGTCGGTAGAGAGCTGGCACTCGTCGCCGATCTTGGGGCTACAGGCGGCGGCGAGGGCCGCGAGCGCCAAGACGAGGAGCAACTTGTCGGGCAGGCAACGCATGAGCGGGCGGATCCATAGCATCAACCGCCGAAAGTCAGCGGGGTTTGCGTTGGCCGGGCGAAATTCTTGCTTATTCGCCGGGCATCGGACAGAACGCCTGGACGGCGAAAGCCCATGGCCACCCACATCACCCAAGACTGCATCAACTGCGGGGCCTGCGAGCCCGAGTGCCCGAACGAAGCTATCTCCGAGGGCGATTCGATCTACGTGATCGATCCGGAGCTGTGCACCGAGTGCGTCGGTTTTTACGACCACGAGGCCTGCCAGGCGGTGTGCCCCGTGGAGTGCTGCGTGCCGGATCCGAATCACGTGGAGGCCGAGGCAGACCTGCTCGAGCGCGCCTTGCGCTTGCACCCGGAGGACGGGGAGCTGCAAAAGCGCGCCGACGCGAACACGATTCCGTCTCGGTTCCGCAAGTGATGAGCCGGCGAGCCCGGGCCACGCTCGTGCTCGCCCTGCCGCTGCTCGGCGGTTGTGGTGGTGGTGCGCCGCTGCTGCACCCCGCGCACACCCTGCCCCGAGGCGACGTGACCTTCGCCGCCGGCACGAGCGGTCACTTCGCGCTCGGCGACTTGCGCCGCGCCGAGCGCCGGCTCGACGCCTCCCATGAAGCTACGAGCGCGGCGGAGCGTCGCGACGTCGTGCAAGGCGCGCTGGTGCGCTTCGCCGCCTCGCCAGGCGTCGCGCCGTTCCTCAGCGGCCGGGTTGGCCTCGGCGGGCAAAACGAGGCTGGTTTGAGTTATTTCGGGCGCGGCCTGCGGCTCGACGCGCGTCACGCCTTCGAGTGGCCGAGCGTAGCGCTCAGCGTCGGCGCGGCCGTGAGCGGCGTGCTGTCGCGCCCCGGCGACGAACCGGAGCGCAGAAACGCAGTGGCTCCCGGCGCCGGCCTGCGCACCATCGAGCTCACCAGCTTGCGCGGCTACGGCGCCGAGCTGCCGGTGCTGTTCGGCTACCGCAGCAGCGCCGACGTCGTGAAGCTGTGGGCGGGTCTGCGCGCGGGCATCGAGCGCGACCTGTTCGACGCTTCCGTCGTCCACTCACCCGACGTGGCCCTCGCTGCGGAGGGCGCTGCGCTGCGCGCGTACGGCGGCGCCCTCGTCGGCTTCTCGGTCGGTCTCTCGCCGATCGAGGTGCGCGTGGAGCTCGACTCTACTTATCAAGCCATTCACGGAAACGTGACGACCCCGGCGGGGGAGCTCGAGGGGGACGTCAGCGGACTATCGCTGACGCCCGCCATGGCAATCTCCGCAAAATTCTGAGCGCCAGCGAACGCCGCTTGCCCTACCCCGGACCTACGCCTACCATTTCGGACGTGCGTCCCTGGGCTCCTGCTCCTCTGACCGGCCTGCTGCTCCTGACGAGCGCTTGCGTCGGAGCGCCCGACGCCGCCGAGCCCGTCCCCACCAGCACGCACGCCTTGTTGCGCATCGAGCGCAGCGCTCACGTCCGCGACGAAGCTGCCGCCACTGGCAACGCCTTCGCTGGCGTCGTTCGCCTGCCCGAGAGCGTCGACCCCGGGCCCCTCCTCCGCCTGTCGGGTAAAGGCCTGGCCGTGCCCGCGCTCGGCCAATGCGCCGCGCCCAACCGCGAGCGTGACGCTCTCCCGAGCGGCAGCATCGCGCGTCCGGAGTTCTTGGCCGCGGGTGCGATGCACCTGCTCACCACTCAGACGCAAACGCCGCTCGCGCCCCACGTCTTCCCGAGCGCCGAGACAGAGTCGGCGGGCGTCGTCTACCAGACGCGCACCGCATCGGAGCCGATGCCGGAGGGCGCGCTCTACCTATTGAAGTCCAGCGGCAGCGGGCAGCTGCCTGCGCTCGAGCTATCCGTGAAAGCACCGGAGCTCCTGCGCGGCGTGACCGTCGGCGGAACGGAGCTCGCGAGCGTCGAGAGCGTGAGCGCCGCTACCGACGTGGAAATTGCTTGGCAAGCGGGCGACGCGGGCGACGTCGTTTACGTCGAAGTCGCGGCTGCTTCGGGCACGGTGGGCGTGTGCGCATTCCGTGATTCGGACGGCCGTGGCGCCCTCCCCCGCGGCCTATTCGGAGCCAGCGGAGACGGCAGCCTGGCGCTTCACCGCTTGCGAGAGGTGGCAGCCGAAGTGCCGGGCATCGACGGCGCCGACGTGCGCTTCGACTTCAAGTTGGCGACCGACGTGACGTTTCGCTGAGGCCTCGCGCCTGCGCGCTCTTATCCGATGAGCACGGCTCCGCATCGAGTCTATTTCGTCCCCGGCATGTTCGGCTTCGGCCGCCTCGCTGGCTACGACTACTTCAACCACCTGCGCGTCGGGCTCGAGCAGCGCTTTCGAGACGCCGGACACGACGTCGTGTTCGAAGACGTGCCGGCACCTCCCACGTCTTCTTTGCGTTATCGCTCTCGCATCTTGGCGACGGCGGTCGAGCGCAGCGCGGGTGACGCAGGCCCCATCCACCTCGTCGGCCACTCGACGGGGGGCATGGACCTGCGGCTCGTCCTTTCGCCGACCGTCAGCTTGGGGCTCGACCCGTCGCGCCTCGATTGGCGGTCACGCGTGCAGAGCGCCGTCTCCATCAATACGCCCCACTTCGGCACCCCCGTCGCGGGCTTCTTCGCCACGGTTTCGGGGACGCGCATGCTCTACGCGTTGAGCCTGATCACCGTCATTTCACTGGCCATCGGCGAGCCTTCGCTGCAGCTGTTCTCGCGGGTGCTGGCGGGGGTCGGCGGCATCGACTCGCTGTTCGGCGGCGACTTGAAGATGTTCAGCCGCATCACCGACGGCGTGCTGCGCTTCGTGGACAAAGACGCGCGCAGCGAGATCGCCGACTTTTTGAGCAAGGTGCGCGTCGATCAAGGCGGCATCATCCAGCTCATGCCCGAGGCGGTCGACCTCTTCAACGCTTCGACGGAGGGCGCTCCCGAGCTGCGCTTTGGCTGCATCGCTTCGGCGGCGCCGCCTCCGCGCTCTTTCCGACTCGCTCGCCGCATCCGCTCGCCCTACGCCGCGTTCACGGCTGCCATCTACTCGACGCTGTACCAGTTTGCCAGCAAGGTCCCCGACGTCTACCCGTATGCGCGTCCGACGGAGCGCGAGCTGTCGCTCTTGCGCAGCGGTATCGATCACGAGATCGACGACACCACCAACGACGGCATCGTGCCCACGCTGAGCATGCTGCACGGCACGCTGCTCTGGGCCGGCGAAGCCGACCACCTGGACGTGCTCGGCCATTTCCACGACGACGACCCAACGCCGCAGGGCGAGGCGCTACATCGCGACTGGATCACGAGCGGCGCGCGCTTCTCGCGCAAGCGCTGGACGGCGCTGCTCGACGCGCTGGCGGCGTTTCAGCTGCAAAAATGAGGGCGGGCGGCGCGCCTCGCCCTAGGGAGTGTCCCTAAATTGCTGGTCTCGGCGTAAACGTGCCCGTGCCCGTGCCCGTGCCCGTGCCCGACGGTCCGTAAGTTGCCGTCGGCGGTATCGGGGCTGGTAGGCCGGGGTTTGTGGCGCG
>JAEYWK010000134.1 GCA_023431345.1 Pseudomonadota bacterium | reverse complement strand
CGGGCTGGCTCGTCCTCTACCGTGGCATGCAGACCCTCCTCAGCTACGAGGCAGGGTTCGAAGCTGGGCTCCAGGCCAGCAGCAGGGTCTGAGACTTGTGCGGTATCGACAGACGGGCACGGGCACGGGCACGGGCACGTTTACGCCGAGACCAGCAATTAGGGACACTCCCTAGCCCTCGAGGCTCAGCGCGCCCGTCTGTCGCAGCGCCTCGTACAGCGCGATCGCGACCGAATTGGCGAGGTTGTGAGAGCGCACCAGGCCCGACATCGGGATGCCCACCACCTCCGCTTCGCGCTCTCGCAACAGCTCCACCGGCAGGCCAACGCTCTCTTTGCCGAAGATCAGCAGGTCGCCGAGCTCGAACTTCACGTCGAGGTAGCTGCGCGTCGCGTGCCCGCTGAAGAAGTAGCGCCGCGGCACGCGCCCGAACGGCCGCTGCGCGTCGATGGCTCGTTCGGCGTCATCCAGCGTCGCGTGGGTGTTGACGTCGACGAGGTGCCAGTAATCGAGGCCGGCGCGCCGCACCGCGTGCTCGTCGATGCGAAAGCCAAGCTTGCCCACGAGGTGCAGCGGCGAGCGCGTCGCGGCGCACAGGCGAGCCACGTTGCCCGTGTTGGGAGGGATTTCCGGCTCCACCAGCACGATGTGAAATGGTCGCTCGATGGGTCGACTGCGAAGCCGAGAGTCGGGGGGTGTCGTGGAGTCGGACGCTCGGGAAGGCTCGTCGGTCATGTCGGCCAGCGGGAAGACGGGAAGTTATGGGCCAGCGAGCGCCGAGAGGCGAGATTTCGTCGTCCTGGCCTGGACTTGACGGGCTCGCGGGCGGGCAAGTAGCCTCGCCCGACGGACCGCCAGATGCGCGTACGCTTAGCCTGCTGTGTCGCTGCAACTCTCGTCGCCTGCGTCAGCGCCGTCGCGAACGCGGAGCCCATGGATCCGGCCCTCGAGCGGCTCGTGACCAACGAATCTTGCCGCAGCGCGAGCGGCGTTTGGAACGACGCGGAGCCGCCCGCGGCCAGCGAGGCTTGCAGGCCGGACCACGTCAGCTTCAAGAAGCTGATGAGCCAGTACGCGTTCGCGTTTGCGCCCACGGCGATGCGCTCGGCGCGCACCACCGGCTACGGCGGCTTCCATCTCTCGCTCGAGGCTGACTACACCAGCATTTCCAGCGACGCTTCGTACTGGAAGCTGGGCACACGAGGCGCCGTCGATCCGTCGAACAACGCTTCGTCGACGTACAACGGCTCCCCGCAGTCGCTGCTCCAGCTGTACTCGCTGAAGTTCCGCAAAGGCTTCGGCTTCGGCCTCGAGCTGACGGGCCTGGTCGGCTTCATGCCGAAGACGAGCATCATCTCCGGCGGCGCGGACGTGCGCATGAGCCTCCTCGAAGGTTTTCGCACCGGCATCGGCGGCATCTTGCCGGACGTCTCCGTCGGCGCCGGCGTCCGCACCATCACCGGCACGCCGCAATTTCAGCTCACGGTCGCGGGCCTCGACGTGCAGATCAGCAAGCCCCTGCCGATTCAAGACTCGCAGGTGCTGACGCCTTACCTCGGCTACCAGTACCTGTGGATCTTCGCGGATTCTGGCTTGATCGATCTCACGCCCGGCACCGACGCGCTCCGCTACTGCAACTACGCGGGCCAAGACGCGCCGGGCAACACCGATCCGAGCGCGCAACCCGGCGATGCGTTCAACCTGCCGAACAGCGGGCAGCCCGTGTGCAACGGTGGCTCGCCACTCGACTTCAACAACAACACGGTGTTCAAGGCGGCGCGGCTCGAGCGGCACCGGCTGATTTTCGGCCTCAACTACCGCTATGAGATGGTGATGATCGGCGGGCAGTTCGCGATCGACGCGGTTCCTCCCGAAGACGCGCAGAACGACGCCGCCGACCAGCAGGCGCTCGCCGGCGAAGACCGGCAGTTCACGCTCTCGTTCGAAGTCGGCGCGATGTTCTGATTCGCGCGCTCAGCTCGCCGCCCAGGCCAGCCCGAGCACGAACGCCGCGATCACGACGAGCAAGAGCGGTACGAACACGAGCCCCACCGCGCGCCGCGACGCCCGCAAGGCCGCCGCAGGCTCGAGCTGATGCACGTGGGCCAGATACGACATCGCGGCCGTGTTGGGTGCCGTGAGCCCGCGCGCGGAATGCCGGAGCGCGGTGAGCAGTCCGTCCGTCAACGTGAGCACCAACAAACCCAGCGGCAGCGTCACCAAGTCCCAGCCGCAGCTATAAAGGCCGAAGCGCGCGCCCCGTGCGGTGGCGCGTGAACCCTCGCGCTTCGCCGCAGCGTCGAGCGCGGCGCCGTGACCCAGATGCAGCAGCACCATCGCGACGGCCAAGCCGGGGACGCCGAAGCCCACGCCGCGCAGCAGCCACGCGCCGAGCGCGTGATTGACGAGTAGCTCGGAGCCGAGCGATGGCACCAACAGCAGCGCGAGCCCGCCGAACGTCGCGCACAACCCGAGCGCCGCCAGCAGCTCCGACAGCAGCGCGAAGTAGAGCGGCGCGACCACGCCGCCCGGCGGCAGCGCCGAGAAGAATCCACCCGGCGACAGCGTGCTGAGGCGGGCCGTCTGCCAGAGCCGAGAGAGCAACGTGCCACCGGGCCGCTCCCAGGGAACGATCGCGACCACGCCCGAGAACGCCGATGGTCGGTCGGTCTCGCAGCTGCACTCGGGCATGCCGCACGTCGCGCACACCACCGCCGCGGGCACTTCGGACAAGTCCAGCGCCCCTTCGTCGAGCTCGACGTCGGGTCGTGACGGAGCTCGCGGTACCGGGGTCCGGAGCGCGCCCATACAAGCTAGCTAGCACGCGAGCTGGCGCCAGCAATGCGGCGCGCCGTCAGTGAAGCGTCTGACCGTCGCTCGTTTGCCTCGCAGCGGGTCGCGTGGGCTCCGGTAGCTCGCGCGTATCCAGCAGGAAATTCGGGAGGTTGTCGAGGCTCCCTCCGAGACGCGCCGCCACCAGCGAGGCCGCGAGCGAGACGGCTCCGCTGAAGAACAAGCCATATCGAAACTGCAGCTCGAGCGGGGCGAGGCCGCGGCGGGGCGGCATCAGCCACATCATCAGCGCCTCGGTGAGCGTCATCGCCGCGAACATCGCCGCCACCACCCGCACGCCACGCAAGCGCGCGATCGTGCGTCGTGACAGCACGAGCGGGATGAGCACCAGCCACGCCGTGAGCCCACCCCACAGCCAACCGGCGCGTCCGCGCGCCAAGTCGAACGCGCTATAGACAGCCATGTCCGGCATGCGCAGCTCCACCCAGGGCAGGAAGAAGCCCACCATGCCGAGCAGTGACAGCCCCACCAGCGCGCCGCGGCCCCGCCCGAGGTACGTGCTCGGCAGCAGCTGGTTCTCCGGGAGCGTGAGCGTGCCTTGCTCCGCCTCGTCTTCGAGCGCGTCGAGCGAAGGCGGCAGCTGGCTCATGCCGACCAACGCCACGTCGCACTCGGGGCACACGCGGGCCTCGTCGCTGGTGTAGAGCTTCCGGCAGAAGGGGCAGGCCTGCAGCGCCGCCATCCCGGCAGGATACTCGAGCTCCGCACCGATAAGGCAGCCGGACCCACCGCAGCCGAAGAGCGCCATGACGCAGTGCGGCATAGGCGCACCTGAACGGGGCAATGCTAAAGTCGGCCCCCCGTTGAGAACCGACTTCCCGCAACAGCGCGAACGCATCGCGGACCTGGTTGGCCTGTCGCCTTCCGTACCGCGGCTCGAGGAAGCGCTGACCCACCCCAGCTACTCGAACGAGCGGCGCGATCTGCCCGACAATCAACGGCTCGAGTTCCTCGGCGATGCCGTGCTCGGCTTCTGCGTTGGGGAGCTTTTGTTCGTGCGCGAGCCGAACGCCAACGAGGGTGTGCTCACGCGCATGCGCGCGCAGCTGGTGAGCGCGGAGGCGCTGGCGCATTGGGCGCGGCAGCACGAGCTCTCGAAGGCCTTGCGGCTCGGTCGCGGCGCCGAGGCGGCTGGCTTGTCCGACGCGACGAACGTCTTGGCGGACGCGGTCGAGGCGCTGGTGGCGGCGGTGTTCTTGGAGCGCGGTCTGGATGCAGCGCGCTCGCTTTGCAGCTCCATCGCCGAGCCGGCGCTGAGGGCCATTGGCCCGGAGCTCGATCCGAAGAGCGAGCTGCAGGAGCGGCTGCAGGCTCAGAGCGGCGTGGCCCCGAGCTACGAGCTCGTGGAGACGGGCGGACCCGCGCACGACCGCTGGTTTCGCGTGGAGGTGCGGCACCAAGGCCGCCTGCTCGGCGAAGGGCGCGGCAAATCGAAGCGCGCGGCGGAGCGAGCCGCGGCCGCGGTCGCGCTCGCCCAGCCCGCCTCGGCGGAGCCCGTCGAAATGGAGCCCGTCGAAACGGAGCCCGTCGAAGGGGCGCCACCGTGATGCGCCGCCGCCCGCTGCTTCGGTTGGCGGCGCTGTCGCCGCTGCTGTTGATCGCGGAAGCGCACGCCGGTACGTATCTCAACAGCACCGTGCTGCTGATCGCGTCCGCCACTCACGATTCGGGCTACTTGCGCGCACGGCTCAACGACCGCGGGCTGGCCAAGCTGGTGTGGGCCGTGACATCCGCGCGCCTCGACGCGGCCAGTCGCATGCACGTTCCGAAGGAAGTCGTACAGGCGCACCCGCACCTATTGCTCATGCTCGAGAACTACGAGCGCGCAGCCGACGCGGCCGCCGAAGGCCACCCCGAGCGGTTTCTCATTTACGAAGCGCGCGCGCGCAATGAAGAGGTCATCTTGCGCGGCGTGCTGAAGCAGCTCGGCTTCCCGCTTCCCACCCCCGGTAAGCAAGGCTGATGCGTCCTCAACGCTCTGTAATCGTTATTCTTTTGGCCACTGCCACGGCACTGGGCGCGGGCCCCGCAGGGCCCGTCGTGCGGGCCGGCACCGAAGTCGCGGATGCGGCCGCGGTCGCGCGGGCGATCAGTCGGGTTCCTGCGTTTCAGCTAGCGGCGCTCGGCCCCGACGATGCTTCTCGTCGCCGCGCGGTCGTCGAGAAGCGACTCGTGCCCGAGCTGCAGGGCGCGGCGGAGGCGCGCGCGCGCGGCCTCGACAAGCGCCCGCGAACCGCGGATCGACTGCGCGAGCTCTACTCGCGCGCCATGGACGCGGAGCTGGCTCGCGAGACCGCGGAGCGGCAGCCCGTCACTGAAGCCGACCTCCAGAAATATTTCGACGAGCACCGAGCGCGCTTCGAGACGCCGCGGCGCGTGCGCATCTGGCGCATCCTCGTGAAGGACGAGGCGCTCGCGAAGCGGATCATCATCGAAGCGCAGGGCGCTCCGGGGCCCGCCAAGTGGACGAATTTCGCGCGCGAGCACTCGCTGGACGACGCGACCAAGTTTCGTGACGGCGACCTGGGCTTCGTGCGGCCCGACGGCAGCACCGAGAGCCCGCGCGTGCGCGTCGATCCCGCGCTTTTCGCGGCCGTCGACGGCCTGAGCGATGGTCAGCTCGCGCCCGCGCCGGTGAAGACGGCGTCCGGTCTGGCGGTGGTGTGGCGACGCGGCTCGCTGCCCGCCATCAGCCGCACGCTGCAGCAAGAGTCCGCGGCCATCCGCACGCTGCTCACGCGCGAGCGCCTCGAAGCAGCTCGCCGCGCCCTGCTGCAGGAGCTGCGTCGGCAGCGCGTCTCCGCCTTCGACGCCGAGCTCCTCACAACGGTCCCCGACGCGATGTTCGCGGCGCCGGAGCCCAGCGCGCGCAGCTTGCCGCCGCTACCGAGCGGCAGCAGCGCTCCCGCCGGCGCGGCCAAGCCCGTCAGCGGAGAGAGCGGCCTGAGGTAGAGTCACGCCACCACGCGCGCCTCGGTCGCGGGGGCAACGCGCGAGGTCGCCTGCTGAACGCGCTCTTCGTAGGCCGGAAATCCCGCCAATTTCAGGCGTCGGCGCGCCACGTCGAGCGCCTCCACGCTTTGATCGATCGACAGCGCCGCTCGCCCCAGCTTGCGCGCGACCGCGGCCGTCGTGCCGCTGCCGGCGTAGCAGTCGAGCACCCAGTCGCCGGGCTTGGTGCAGCTCTCGACGATGCGCGACATCAAGGCTTCGGGCTTCTGCGTCGGGTAGCCGGTGCGCTCTTTCGCGACCGGCGCCACGATGCCAATTTCCCAAACGTCTCCCATCGGCGCCCCCGGCGTCGCGTCGGCGGTGCTGCTCGAGCGCGTGCGGCGCCCGCTCTCGTCGGTGACGGCGCGCTGCTTCTTCGTACCCCACGTCGCGAGGGTGGACGGCGCGAGCGGCTCGTAGAGCTGCTGAAAGCGCGGGATAACGCGCGAGTTTTTGACGTAGCGGAGCAGCACGTCGTGAACGCGCTGAAAGTTGGGAGTTTTGGCGGGCCAGCGCCGGTAGCGCCAGATGATCTCGCTCGCGAAGCAGTCGCGGCCGAAGAGGCGATCGCACGCCACCTTCAGGTAGTGGCTGGTCTTCGGATCGACGTGCAGAATCAGGCAACCGTCTTCGAGGAGCAGGTCGCGGGCCGCCGCGATGCGCGGCTCGAGCGCGGCCAAGTAGTCCTCCAGCGAGTCCCAGCGATCGTCGAAGGCCGGCTTCAGGGTGCGCACGAGCTCGCCCTTGTCACCGCGCGTGCGAACGACGCGCGCGTGCTCGCGGCCAGTCAGAAAGGGGGGATCCAGGTAGGCGAGCGCGAAGCGCGTCGGGCGCTCGGCCAACAGCCGCAGCGCCGTCAGGTTGTCGCCGGCCAGGAGAACGCAGTCCGGATCGCCCTTACGGACGAGCTCGAGGCCGGTCGCGCCTTGCGCGGCGCGGGCGGAGGCGAGCGGTTTTTCGGCTGAAATGCGGGGCTGCATGCTCGATCGAGATCGTATCGGGGCGGCACGTTCGCCGGCTAAATTTTCGGTGCATTTGCAGGCCCTCCGGCCGCTGTTAGCCTCCCCGCCCTTCTCATGAATCGCATCTTCTCCGGCATGCAGCCCACGGGCGGCCTCCACATCGGCAACTACTACGGTGCCTTGAAGCAGTGGGTCGCGCTCTCACGCGACGCCGAGAACGAGTGCATCTTTTGCGTCGTCGACGCGCACGCCTTGACCGTTGGCTACGACGCGAAGGAGCTCCCGAAGCGAGTCTTCGAAGCCGCAGCTGCTTACGTGGCGAGCGGCATCGATCCTGAGCGCAGCATCGTCTTCGTGCAGAGCGACGTGAAGGAGCACATGGAGCTCAGCTGGTACCTCACGACCATCACCATGATGGGCGAGCTGAGCCGCATGACTCAGTTCAAGGAGAAGAGCGAGCAGCACAAGGAGAACAACAACGCAGGCCTGTTCACGTATCCGATCCTGATGGCGGCGGACGTGCTGCTCTACAAGGCGACGCTCATCCCCGTGGGCGAAGATCAGGTGCAGCACCTGGAGCTGGCGCGCGAGATTTGCCGGCGTTTCAACCACCGTTTCGGGGATGTGTTCCCGGAGCCAGCGCCGCGGCTCTCGAGCGCGCCCCGCATCATGGGCCTCGACGGCAAGCAGAAGATGAGCAAGTCGCGCGGCAACACCATCGACCTCGAGGATCCTCCCAAGGTGATCGAGAAGAAGCTGAAGGGCGCGTTCACCGATCCGCTCAAGCTCGCGCTCGGCGATCCGGGGCGCCCCGAGGTGTGCAACATTTTCACCATTCACAAGGCCGCGTCCTCGCCCGAGGCCGTGGCGGAGATCGATCGCGACTGCCGCAGCGGCGCGCTGCCGTGCGGCACCTGCAAAATGCGCCTGCGCGACGCGATCGTCCAGGATCTCGCGCCGCTACAGGAGCGCTACGTCGAGCTCCGCGCCAAGCCCCAGCTCGTGACCGACGTGCTCCAGGCGGGCGGCGAGAAGGCTCGCGTCATCGCTCAGAAGACGATGCGAGAGGTGCACGACGTGATGGGCCTGACGACGGCCTCGCAGCGGGTTTCCGGCTGAAATGCGCGGGCGTCGAGGGGTCCTGTTCGTGCCGGCGTGGCTCGGGCTCACGGCCCTGGGCGGCCTCGTCGCCGGCTGTGAGGAAGAGGCCAGCGACGGCGAGCCGGACCGGGTGGTGGCCGAGTTCATCAACCGCATGCAGCGCGTGCACGGCGATCGCAAGCTCGCGCGCAACGCTTACGACCTGCTGTGGCGCGACGCGCGGCGCAACTTGGCGGAGCGCGCCAAGCGCGCGAGCGACGTCGCGGGGCGCGAGATCGCCCCCGAGCAGATGCTGCCGCCGTCGCGCTTCAGCCTCCATCGCAAGCCGCGCCGCTATGAAGCGCGCATCGACGGCGACTGGGCGGAGGTCACCGTGACGAGCGAAGAGGGCGCGGTCGATCGGGTGAAGTGCGTTCGAGAGGACGGCAAGTGGCGCGTCGTGCTCGAGCTACCGCCCCTGCCGCCCATCGAGCGGCGGCTCGACGGCGGGCTCTGAAGGGCGGAAACCACCGGGGGCTACGGTTCGGCGGGCGGGCGGCGGCGTAGCCAGTCCAGGAGAGGGAACGCCAGCGGCGGGCGCCAGCGAGCTGCCAGCGGCGGACGCCAGCGAGCCGCCAACGGCGGACGCCAGCGCGCGGGTGCAAAGGTCGCGTGCGGTAGAAGCGCGGTGGCGGACGCCGTCAGAGCTCGAATTCGTCGAGCATCTCGACCGGGGGCGGTGGCTCACTGGGGTGGCCATCGCTATCGGCCTTTTCATCGGCCTTTTCGTCGCTCGCTTCGATGGCTGCGTCGATGCGCGCCAGCACGCCGCGCAGCATCTCTTTCGAGCGCGCCTCGACCTGGGCGCGCTTCCGCTTCTCTTCCTCGAGATCGTGGGCCAGCGAGATGGCCGCCAGCAGCATCGACTGCGGCGAGATGGGGCGACCCGGCGCGCTCAAGCTTCGCAGCCGCGCGTCGACCAGGTCCGCCAGGCGCTTCAGCTCCGACTCTTCGGCGGAGGCGACGACGCGGTACGTCTGGCCCCCCACCTTGAGCTCGACTGGGCTGCCTGCCATTGGGTGCGGACCGTAGCACCGGGCTGAACGCATGGAAATGGCGAGTTTCGGCGCGTTCGCGCCTCGGAGCGACGGCCGCGGACGCACAACAGGGGGGCGCGCAGATTGTCCACAGCCCGTGCACAGCTTGTGAGTTATAGAAGCGGCCGGCGAGCCGCCCTGCCTGGGGGGCGGTTGGTTCGGGTTCCGTGACGTCACGGGCACTTATGGGGCGCGAAGGGCCAAGCTAGGCGTCCTCGCGGCCGACGCCTCTCTTCTGGCTTCGTTCTTCCTCAGCTACAGCCTGCAGCCATCGCCGCGCCCCGCCATCGCCGCGCCCCGCCATTGCCGCGCCTCGACCGCGCTCATGGACGGGTTCGGCGATTCACCGGCCCTTAGCGCAAGAGCTTGATGATCAGGTCGGCCATGACCTTCGCTGCGTCTGGAATCGGGGCCGGGCCGAGGTGGTGTCGCGCCAAGCCTTCGATGGCGGCGGCCGCCGCGAGTAGGCTCGTTTCGTCGGCTCCGCGAAACCAACCGACCCCCTCGGCGCGCGCCCCCTCGGCGACGTGCTGAAGGGCTCGATGGAGCGGCGCCGCCGCCGGCGAGAGCACCGGCCGGCCTAGGCGATGAGCGAGCGCGAAGCGTGCCTCGAGAGGGTGCGCCTCGAGCTCGCCAATGAAGTGTCTCGCCAGCGCGCGCACGCGTTCGAGCGGAGTGCGGGCCTCCGTCAACGCCTCGGCGAGCGCCGCCTCGACTCCGCGCAGCACGCGTTGCTCGAGCTGCTCCAGGAGATGCTCCGGGCTGTCGAAGAATTCGTAGAACGTGCTGCGACCGACGCCCGCATGCTCAACGATGCGCGCGACGGTGGGCGCACCTAGCGCGCTGACCTCCGCGGCAGCCACGAATAGGCGCTCCCGATGCTGCTTGTCACGCTCCATGCGCGACAAGGAGCGGTCGTAAGCACCTCTTCCGGGCGCTGGAAGCTGAACGGAGCGGCTCATTGGGACGCGTGTGTCCCAATTGTGCCAGGAAGATCGCGAAAAACCCAGCTAGTTGATGAGAGGGTCCGCCTTCCATGGGCGCGTCAAAAAGACAAACTATTTTTTATTCTTGCGGCTGGAGCTGAGCTGGCGGGTGGGAGCCTGGCGAGCGGTCGAATTCCAGCAGGAAATAAAAGAACAAAAGCGTATTTATGTTTCACGTGAAACGGTGGGCGCCCCAGGTCGGCGTTGACGCGGCGTCGCGCTGAATTGGACGCCAACCTCGGGCCGCGAAGCGGTTCGTTGCGCTCATGAGCGGCTGGCGTCGACGGAGAGCCGGGCGCACCCCGGGCCGCGCTGATCAAGGATGCAGCGAGCTGGGCCGACTTGCGCGGCCGCGGTCGCACGCGAGCTCGCGACGGAGCAAGGAAGTGCGCCGAGCGCTCTGCGTGGGAGAGCGCAGGCGCGAGCAGGTGATGGGCGCAGGTAAAAGGGAGCTTGGCGACCTCGGCCGCAGGCGTGGGAGAGCGCAGGCGGGAGCAGGTGATGGGCGAGCTCCTGGTCGCCCTCTGGCGGGGTGACAGGCGTCGCGGGGATGAGGGTTCCGGTGCGTCTGGAGCGCCTCCGCTGTCCGTCGCATTCGCTCCGAGCCCGCTCGATTGGACTCCGGTGCGTTTGGAGCGCCTCCAGCTCGCTCCGCGGGTGCGACTGGCGTCCTACCGGGGTGGTGCCCCCGCGGCGCTGCCTCAGGAGCGATTCCAGCGTGCTCCTGGGTGCCGGCGGGGCTCGGGACTTCGCGCCGGCTGGGCGTGCAGGCGCGAGCGGGGTGAGCGTTCCCACGCTACCTGGGCCGGGATGGTGGCCAGCGACGCGCCACTGCGGCGCCACCATCTTGCCGGCGTCAACCGCCTTGCGACCCTCGCTGGGGCGGCGGCGCGAGCGACTCCGGAGGGTGGTTGATTCACTCTGGCAGTGGTGACGCCGCACGCGTGGTGGCGACCCGGCGCGCCGCCGTGGCGCTCGCAGCTTGCCCCCTGCGTGGGGCGGGCGGGCCGCGTAGGTGTGCTCGGCGCTCTGCGGAGCTTCGCTGGCGGGAGGGCTGCCGAGCGCGGACCTGCCCGGCGCCTCGCCCTCGAGCGAGAGCCCGCAGTCCCGCCTCGAGCGAGAGCCCGCAGTCCGCCTCGTGAGAACCCGCGGTCCGCCTCGTGAGAACCCGCGGTCCGTGTCGTGAGAGCCCGCAGTCCGCGTCGTGAGAGCCTGCGAAGCTCGCCTTCGTGCGAGAGCCCGTAGTCCCGCCTCGAGTGAGAGCCTGCGAAGCTCGCCTTCGAGCGAGAGCCCGCAGCCGCCCTCGAGCGAGAGCCCGCGAAGCCGCCCTTTGAGAGTCCGCGAAGCCCGCCTTCGAGCTTGCGCAGGCCGTCGAAGACGCTGCTTCTTCGGGCCCTGGGGTGGGCGCCGGCGGGGCCAGGTTGATGCCTCGAAGGTGACCCCCCGCGACGGTGCCGATCCGCCTGCCGCCGCAGACGAGCGACGCGCGTGGGCGACTCGGTGCGGGTGCGTGGGCGACCCGATGCGGGTGGTGGGCCCGATGCGGGTGCGTGGGCCCGATGCGGGTGCGTGGGCGACCCGATGCGGGTGTAGCGCTGACCGGTGCACTCAAATCGGTGGCGGGGCACCCGCGCGGTGTTGATCTTGCGGGACCGTATCCGCCGATACCGCGGCGCGCCTGCATCAAGGCAAAGCCGCCATCACAGTCCAAGTGGAGCTCGCGGCGCGCCGAGTTCGGCGTTCACTGCCCAGAGCCGCACGCGGGCGACGCGGGCGACGCGAAGCGAGGACCGGACCGAGACAAGCGCAGGAGTTGGGGTGCGCGGTGGCTGAGGGAGTGGCAGGGGTAATCGCGGTCTCGGTCCAGTCCGCTTCCTGGCGAGCAGCGGGACTGGGGCGGCTGCGCGCTGGACCCCGCGCTCCACGCGAGCGACCACCCGTCGCTCTTGCCCGTTGCGCTGGCTCGCGGACGACGAGGAGAGCGGAATCTGGGGCCGGGCTGGCGCACGACGACCGCTGCGGAAGCTGAGTTTCACGTGAAACGGCAGCGCCAGCTTTGCTCCACTCGGCGTGCCATTCGGCGTTCTCCCGCCATGTGGCGAGCCCGCGCAGACTCGAGCTTCCGTGCGCTCGCGCAGACGCCCGCCAGAGCCTCGGCGCCCGTTGCGGCAGGCGGCGCAGCTTCTGGTTCGCGTCTTTGCCGGGCTCGACTCAGGCGAGCGACCCCGCCGAAGCCGAGCGCCGGCGTGAACTGAAGAATCTCCGGGCCGTGCTTCCCAGCGGCCCGCCCTCCGGCGCACTCCCTGAGACTCGCGACGCCACTGGCACTCAGCCAGGCCGGCGCCTCGTGGGGAGCGCGCTCAGGCGGCTCGCCGCGGGCCGCGCTTCGCTACAGCCCTCGTGGCATGGCATTGCGGTCCGCACTGGGCACGGCAGCGAGGCAGGAGCGGCGCTGTTGATCGCCTCGCAGTCGTTGCCGTTCTGAGCGGGGCGTTCGTTGCCCATGAGCGGGATCACGGGGCAGCCCCAACGCGCTCGGCTCGCGGCGCGACCAGCCGCGCGCTGAGGCTCGCCCCGCCGCTCGCCGAGCCGCGCGCGGAGCCGAGGGCCTGAGTTCACCTGCCCGCTGCGACGAGCTGGTGGCCTCCATGGTGCCGCAAGAGTGGAGCTTCCGGTCCCGCAGGTTTCGTGGCGGTAGAGCGCAAATGCCGCGGTTGCCGTGGCGGGGCGTCGCCCGCACGGCACCGTGGCGTGCTCAGTTCAAACGCCACTCACTGCGCTCGCGGGGGCCAGCGGCTCGCGCTGCTCAGATGCAGGTAGCGCCGTGCGCGCCGGTCGACGCGACGCCGCGCACGCTGCTCGCGACACTCAGCCGCGAGCAGTCGCGTGCGCCGGGCGATCCTCCGTGACGCTTCACTCGCGCCGGGAGGCCGCGGTTCTGGGCTGCCGGGGGCACTGGCAGCGGTTGCGTGGTCGCTCCGGCGGCGCCGTCTCGATCGTGGCCACGTGAGCTGCGCGGGCCTCGCCCGCCATCTCCTGCGTGGTCACTCCGGCGGTGCGGTCTCGATCGCGGCAGGGATGTGGGCAGCGGTGTAGACGCCGCTCGCCCCGTTCGGAACGTCGAAGCAGCTCTCGACGCCTCGCCGCGTTGTGGCTATCGCTGGCTGATGGACGCTTGGCTGAAGGCGCAGCTCGGACAGCTGTCGGCGGAAGCGCTACTGCGAGATCCAGCCGACGCCGATGCGCGTCGCGCGCTGGCGAGCTCCGGCGCGCCGATGCTCGACGCCTGCTCGAATGACTACCTTGGTCTGGGGCGCCGCGCTGTTTCACGTGAAACTTTGAGCAGTCTCGATGGCGCGAGCATCGGCGCCGGCGCGTCGCGGCTCGTGCAGGGCACCTTCGACGAACACAGCCAGTTGGAGCAGGAGCTGGCGAGCTGGCTCGGCATGCCGACGAGCCTCCTCACGCTGAGCGCATTCGCCGCGAACGTCGGCCTCATTCCGGCCGTCGCAGGGCCGGGGTCGCTCGTCGTGTCCGACTCCCTCAACCACGCCTCCATCGTCGATGGCTGTCGGCTCGCCAAAGCTCGAGTCGCGATCGTGCCTCACCTCGATGTCGACGCCGTGGAGCGAGCGCTCGCCCAGCATGCGGGCCCCGGCCCAGCGTGGGTCGTCACCGAAGGCCTCTTCAGCATGGACGGCGACAGCCCCGACCTCGCCGCTCTGCGCCAAGTCTGCGACCGCTTCCGAGCCGGGCTGGTCGTCGACGAGGCGCACTCACTCGGCGTGATGGGCCCGAGCGGCTCGGGACGCGCCGCCGCGGAGCGCGTCCACGCCGATGTGCTCGTCGCGGGGTTGGGGAAGGCCGTCGGTGCGCAAGGTGGGGTCGTCGCTTGCAGCGACGCGATGCGCACCTGGCTCTGGAACCGCGCGCGCTCGTTCGTCTTCTCCACCGCCCCCTCCCCCGCGCTGTGCCGCCTCGTGCTCGAGCAGGTTCGCCTGGCACAGGCCGCCGACCCGCTCCGCGCGCAGCTCGCCGTCCGCGCCCGGGAGCTGCGCGCGGCGCTGTCCGCACGCGGCCTCACCGCGCTGGGCGACCCCGACAGCCCCATCGTGCCGATCGTGCTCGGCCCAAACGAGCGCGCCCTCAAGGCCATGGAAGTCCTGCGTGCTCGGCGCATCCTCGCCCAAGCCATCCGTCCCCCCACCGTCCCGCCCGGCGCCGCCCGGGTCCGAATCACCGTCCACGCCGACTGGCCCGAAGACGCCGTCGCGCGCATCGTAGAAGGCCTCGAGGTCGCATGCGCGTCGTGATCCTCGGCACCGGCACCGACGTCGGCAAGACCTACGTCACCGCCGCCATTGCCCGCGGGCTCGCGCGGCGCGCACCCGTCCTGGCGCTCAAACCCATCGAGAGCGGCGTCGAACCGGACCTCACCGGTGACGCCGGCGCCATCGCTCGCGCCGCCGGCCACGCGCCTGCTCTCTCGCCGTGGCGCTTCCGCCGCCCGGTCTCCCCTCACCTCGCCGCACGCGAAACCGGCGTCACGCTCTCCACGCGCGACGTCGCCGCGTGGGTCGCCGAACAAGAACGACTCGCCCCCGCCAACACGACCCTCGTCGAGCTCGCCGGCGGCGCACTCTCCCCGCTGGCGCCGGGCGTGACGAACCTCGACCTCGCGCGCGAGCTCGCGCCCGCCCTTTGGCTCCTCGTCGCCCCCGACGCCCTCGGCGTGCTCCACGACGTCACCACCACCCTGCGCGCTCTGCCGCGCCGTCCCGACGCGCTCGTCCTCTCGTGCTCGCGACCCGCCGATCAAAGCACCGGCACCAACGCCGCCGAGCTCGAGCATCTTGGCATCAGCCCCGTCCTCGAAGTCATCCCCCCTCGCGCAGAGGCCCCACTCACCGTCGCTTGGCTTGCCAGTACCCCTCTTTTAAGTCCAGCTAGGTAGGCCCAGTTCCCACGCGGCCAGCTGGCCTCGGTGAGCAACCGCCCGACGCCCTTTCCTCCCGCGCGTCCCTGTCAGCTCCGCCCCCGCGTCGAATCCGCTCGCGTTCCCGTGCCCGCGCCCGACGATCCGTAGCGAGTCGCTTGCGCCCGCTGGCGCCGCGCAGAATTTCCCAGAACACGAGCCCAATGCAGCGCCAAGGCCCGCGCGTCGGCCCTCGCCCCCTCGACCTCACCACCCGCCGCCTCGCCCTGAGGGCCTGCGAACGGCCAAGCTGCGAGTAGTCGCCGACCGTGAACACTCAAACCGGTGGCAGGGAACCACCCGCTCCGCAACGCGCTCGAGGAGGTTGGCGGATGCCGGCGCGCAACCATCCCCCGTGGGCCTGAGCAAGCGTGATTAGGGGTGACCTCGGCGACACTTGTCCGGCTGACAGGGGTGACAAGCGAATGAAGCAGCTACTTCACGCGCGCCCAGCACGTGACCGGTGACGAACGCAATGAGTCCAAGCTCGGGACGTCGGGCCACATCGTCGATCGCGCGCGCTGCTCGTCGACGAGGAAATTCAAGAGAGGCATCAGCGAAGTAGACCCGCCTCCTGCCTTCACGGCTCGATGCCGGTGAGCTCGCGTTCGAGGGCGTGGTTACTGTGACCAACTCGCTCCTCCATCGAACGCGGCCGCTAGCGCGACCCACACCTCGAAGTGGCTTGGGGTAGCCCAAAGGCGGCAGCCGCGTCGGGAACGGCCGCCAGAAGCGCTGTAGCGCGATACGGGCTTCATCGCGAGCGCCCCATGCGCCCGCTCGGCGCTGTACGCGTCTTCGAAAATCATCGCACGTCGCCTGCTGCGCGCGCAGCGACCCCGCCGGGTGGTGGTGTCGTCTCCCGCTTCAGTGTGCGAGGCCTCCGCCCATGCCGGCGACTCTGTTCCGGATGGCACACGGCTGAATGCGCTCGCGAATGCCGAGCCCTCGCGCCGCCCGACTCCCGCTCTACCGCGCGGCACCGTGAAACCAGACGTCTCCACCGCATCGATAAGTCCGGATTGCGCGTCTCACGCAGCTCACCCCCACCCCAACACGCGTCTCGCACCCGCCCTTTCGCCCTCAGGCCCTCTCGCCCTCAGGCCCTCTCGCCCTCAGGCCCTCCCGCCCTCTCGCTCGCGCCCTCTCGCTCGCGCCCTCTCGCCCGCTCCCTCTCACCCCACCCTCCCACCCTTCCTGTGACCCCTCTCAATCTCCCCCGTCAGCTGGCAACGCGCCCCCCTTCAATCCGCAGCCGGCGCGCTCCCATCCGCTCGGCCGTCCCCGCGCCGTGGGTCACCGCGATCACCAACGAACCGCGCGCCACTTCATCGCTGATCACCTCTTCCAGCCGATCGGCGCTGGCGAAGTCGAGGCCGGTCCACGGCTCGTCGAGGAGCAAGACGCCCGGCTCGTGGACCAGCGCGCGCGCCAGCGCGATGCGTTGCCGCTGACCGCGTGAGAGCGTGCCGACCGGCCGATCTGCGAACGCCTCCGCGCCTACCCTCGTGATCACGTCCTCCACGTTTGCGCTCGTGGTCATTCCGTGAATCTTGGCCACGAGCTCGATGTTCTTACGCCCCGAGAGCTCCCGGTAGCAGTGCGATTCGTGGGCGACCCAGCCGATGTGCCGGCGCGCCAGCTCGGCGTCTTCACCAAACGGCTCGTAACGCACGCTGCCCGAGCTCGGCCGCAGCACCGTGCCGACGATAGCCAACAGCGTACTTTTTCCGGCGCCGTTCGGGCCCTCGAGGAAAGTGAGCGTGCCTGCCTCGAACGTCGTCGACACTTGGCGGAGGGCCAACGTCGCACCAAATCGCCTCGTCACGCCGCGCACTTCGATGCGCGAAACTTGCATCGGGGCCGAGGTGACCACTGCTCGCCCGTACTGGCAAGCAGGGGCGCTGAGAGGCCGATTTCCCGCGCCCGCGAGTCGATTCGAGCCAAGGCCAGCCGCACCCACATCGAGCGCCATTTTCCCGCCTGTTCGGGGCTCCTCGTCCTCGGCACCGAATCTGGCCGTTGCATGCTACGCTCGCCCGGATATGTCGTCTTCTGTCTTGGCTCTGCCGGCGGATCACGCGCCGCGGGTGGCTGAGCTCCGTAGCGCCGTCGAGAGCGCGCTCGAGGGCAAGGCGGAGGTCGTGGAGCTCGCGCTCGTCGCGATGCTCGCGCGCGGTCACATCCTGATCGAGGACGTGCCCGGCGTGGGCAAGACGACGCTGGCACGCGCGCTGGCTCGGGCGGTGGGCGGCGAAATGCGCCGCGTGCAGTTCACGAGCGACCTTTTGCCGAGCGACGTCGTGGGCGTCGTGATCTTCGACCAGCGCACCTCGGAGTTCGTGCTGCGTCAGGGGCCGGTGTTCGCGAACGTGCTGCTCGCGGACGAGATCAACCGCGCTAGCCCGCGCACACAGTCCGCGCTGCTCGAAGCGATGAGCGACGAGCAGGTGTCCATCGACGGCCGTACGCTGCCCCTGCCCGACCCGTTCGTGGTCGTGGCGACGCAAAACCCCAGCGATTTCGCGGGAACATTCCCGCTGCCGGAGTCGCAGCTCGACCGCTTCATGATGCGCATTCACATCGGCTACCCGCCCGCGCACATCGAGACGCGGCTGATGCTCGATCCCGACGTGGACCGCGTGAAGCTGATGAGCCCGGTCCTGGATCCGCACGCGCTCGTGTCACTTCAGCGCGAGGTCGAGCGCGTGTCGATGGACGGAGCCCTCGGCACCTACCTGCAGGCGCTGATCACCGCGACGCGCACCAGCCCCACCTTGTCGCTCGGCGCTTCGACGCGCGCGGGCATGAACCTGGCGCGCGCCGCACGCGCTCGCGCGCTGCTCGCCGGTCGTGACTACTGTATCGCCGACGACATCCACGGCTTGGCCGTGCCGGTGTTGTCGCACCGCGTGCGCCTCGCCGCGCACGCCGAAGGCTACGCGCCGTCGCGCGAAGAGTCCGAATCGGCCGTGCGTGACGTGGTGGCGCGCGTGCCCGTACCGCTCTGAAAACCGTGCAAAAGCCAGGGGCGCCAGTGCCGTCGTCGAGGACGAAGCCGGCCGCTTCCGCGGTGTCGCCCCCGCTCGATCCCGAGCCGCCCCGCTCGCCCAAAAAGAAGTCGAGAGCGCGCGCCGGAGTATTCGGCCGCTGGCAGTGGCAGCGGCGCCTCAAGCTCACGCGTGAAGGCAAGTACTTCATCTTCATCACGTTCGGCGTGGGCGTGGCCGCCATCAACACTGGCAACAACCTGCTGTACTTGCTGCTGGGCATGCTGCTGTCGCTGATCATCGTGTCGGGGGTGCTGAGCGAGATGAGCCTCCGGCACCTCACCGTCACGCGCCGCTTGCCGCCTCGCGCACAAGTCGGGCGCCCGCACTTGGTGGAGATCGAAGTCTACAATCACAAAAGCCGGGTCCCCTCCTACGCCATCGAAGTCGAAGATCTGCGCGCGGGTCAGCCAGCGGACAAACGCTGCTTCTTCCTGAAAATCAGCCCAAAATCCGCGCAGGTGGCGGCCTACCGGCGCACGCCGGCGCGGCGCGGCCGCGACCGTCACGTGGGCTTCCGGGTCGCGACGCGCTTCCCGTTCGGCTTGTTCGAAAAATCGCGCGAAGTCAGCGCCGACGACGAGCTCATCATCTACCCCGCCGTCGACCCCGTGCGCCTGCCGCAAACCGACGCGGGCGATCGCACTGGCGGTGAGAGCTCGCTCGGGCGCGGCAACGGCGACGAGATCCACGGCCTGCGGCCGATGCGTGAAGGCGATGATCCGCGCGACATCTACTGGCGCAAGAGCACGCTGCCCGACCAGCGCGTGCTCCGCGAGCGCGCGACGGACACGCGCCGCGACGTCTCGTTCGTGATCGACTCGACGTACACGGGCAAGACGCCCGACGAAGACTGGGGCGCGCGCTTCGAGCGCCGCATCCGCGACGTGGCCTCCCGCGCGGTGGCGCACTTGAAGCGCGGAGACGGGGTATCGGTGACCGCGTCCGGCGGCGCGCGAGTCCGCGTCACGAGCGCCGTCGGCGCCGACCCGCTCCTCCGCTACCTGGCCTTGCTCGAGCCGACCCCCGAAGCCGAAAAGCCGCCAGTTTCCGGCAGGAAGCTGCAGGCGAGCGCGTGAGGTTCGGGCTGGTCCACCGCATCATGACCGACGCGCTGGCGGCGCTCGGCTTGCTGTCGCTGCTCGCCAGCGGCGAGCTCAATCGCTGGTTCGTGCTCGTGACCCTGCTCGGGCTCGTCGTGGCGGTGGTGATGCCCCAGCGCTGGCAAGATCACTCGCTCGTGCGGCGTCTATCGGTGGTGGTGCCGCTGGGTTTGCTCGCGCTGCAGACCACCCGCCTGTTCTCCGGCGAGAGCCTGTTGCCCCTGGCGGTGGAGTTCGCGGCGGCCCTGCAGGTGGTGCGGCTCGCCACGCGTCGCGGCGCCGCCCACGACCAGCAGGTCATCGTGCTGGCCTTGATGCACCTGATCGCCGGCACCGTGCTCGGCAGCGGCATCTCTTACGGCCTGTGCTTCGTCGGCTTCTTGATCGTGGCTCCGGGCGCGTTGGTGCTCAGCCACCTGCGGCGTGAGGTCGAGGGCAACTACCGCCAGGGCGCGCGCGACCGCACCGGCTTGCCCGTGGATGTGCCGCGGATCCTGCGCAGCCGCCGCGTGATCGGGCGGCCATTTCTCGTCTTCACCTGCCTGCTGTCGATCCCCATCTTCCTGTTCACGGCGCTGGTGTTCGTGATGTTCCCGCGCGTCGGCTTGTCGCTGCTGTTGCTCGGGCAAGAGCGCCGCGAGCGCGTGGTCGGCTTCTCGGATCGGGTCGACCTCGGCGGAGTGGGTAAGCTGCGCGCCGACCCGACGATCGTGATGCGCGTGGAGCACCCGAACTTGCCCGCGGAGCCGCCGGTGCGCTTGGCGCTGTACCTGAGGGGCGCGGCGTTCGATCGCTACAACGGCCATTCGTGGTCGCGCACCGCGCCGAACACGCAAATGCGCGCGGATCAGATCGGCTCCGCCGTGCGCATCCGTCGCTGGCCCGACCCGGCTCGTGACCGGAAGCTGCACATCGATCTCGAGCCCATCGATCCGGCGGTCGTGTTCTTGCCGCCCGACGCGGCCGCGCTGTCGCTGCTCACGCCGTCCAGCGTCGTTCCGAGCACGATTCCTGCCATTTTCGTGGGCCAGGAGGGTCAGTTGACGTACCGCACGCTGAACGACAGCGGCCTGCGCTACGACGTGGCCTTGGCCGACGGCCACGAGCCCGCCCTCGAGCCGCTCAACGCCGCAGCGCGCGCTCGTTACCTTGCGCTGCCAGCCGATCTCGCCCCGCGCGTCGCCGCGCTCGCGAAGGAGTGGGTCGGCGACGAAACCGATCCCGAGCGTAGCGCCAAGAGGGTGGAGACCGCGCTCCGCAAAGGCTATCGCTACGACCTCGAGTCCCCGTCGGGCGCGGCCAAGAACCCGCTCGAAGACTTCTTGTTCGTCTCCCGGCGCGGCCACTGCGAGTTCTACTCCACCGCGATGGCGGTGCTGCTGCGGACGCAGGGCATCCCCACCCGCAACGTCAACGGCTTCATCGGCGGCACCTTCAACCGCTTCGGCCGCTACTACGCGGTTCGCCAAGGCGACGCGCACTCCTGGGTCGAGGTCTACATCGACGGCAAGGGCTTCGTGCGCTTCGACCCCACGCCGCCCTCGGACGCCGCTCCCCAGAGTGAAATCACCGGCATTTTGGCGTTCGTCCGCGACATGGTCGAGGCCGCCGCCCAGCGCTGGGACCGCAACGTGGTCGGCTACGACATGCGGCAGCAGGTCGGCCTGCTCAGGGCCGTGCGCGACCGCTACGGCGCCTTCAAGACGAAGAACAAGGTGGCTTCGACCATGATCGGGTCCCCGCGCCGCGCCGCGCTCACCCTCGTCGGCCTCCTGCTCGTCGGCGGGGTCGCGGTGTACCTCTACCGGCGGCGCCGCAGGCCCGCACCGCGCAAGGCGCCCCCCAACGAGCTCGAGACTCGGCAGCGCGAGACGGCGGAGCTCTACCGCGCGCTCGACTCGGCCCTGGCTGCGCGCGGCGCCCCACGCCCCCTCGGCACCCCGCCCTTGACCCACGCGCGCTCGCTCGTCGGCCTGGGTCACCCCATCGCCGACGCCGCCCTGCGGCTCACCGAGCGCTACCTCGAGGCACGCTTCGGCAAGCGGCCGCTATCGCTCGACGAACGGCGGGAGTTCCTGCGTGAAGTGCGCGAGCTCTCCAAGTCTCCGCGCGAGCAGCCGCGCGCTGCGTGAGCGTGTCCGCGAGGTTGACGGTTGTCCGGACGTTCGTCGCGCTCAGGCGGGGGCTTTGAGCACGACGCGCGCTGCGCCGAGCTCGCGCGATTCGCTGGTACCGATGAAGGCGCTCGCGCTCGGACGGGCTTCCGCGCCGTCGAACTCCAGGTTCGCTTCCCCGCGCTCGATCCACGCCACGATGACCTGAGAAGGGTCGACCGCTTCACCGAGGCGCAGCACGTCGACGGCGACGCCCCGCGATAGCTCCTCTGCCGTCACCGAGCGCTGCGCGGAAGCCAGGGGTTTTTGGCTGCTGTTCGGCACGCTGCCGGTCAGAACGCTGCCGCGCGCGTAGGACTGAACGATCAAACGGTAGCGGCCTTCGACGCCGATGGACGCCTTGTCCATCGAGACTTCGGCGCGCACGCGATCGAGGTGACCCAAGCCGATGGTGGTCGCGGCCACCAAGGCCATCCACGATGCGCCGACTGCAGCCGACGAAGCGACGACGGTCGCCGCTCGGCTTACCGGTCCCTGCTTCTTCGATTCGCTGCTGTCCGACATGGTGTTCTCCTCGAGCTACGTGGCGAATACGAAGCAGGTTTCATGCCACGGAGAAGAATGTCTCCCACTGAGCGTTTCGGTGCGAATCCCCCGTCCCTGAGCGAGACAAACAGGTCCCAGCTGACCCAGCCAGGCAGGTCAGATCAGACCTCACGGGTCTCGCCGCGGACCAAAATCGCCTTCCGGCCGTGGCCGAATTACTCAGACTTACCGAGTAGTTGCGATGGCTGACGCCCACTTCAAGGCGCTCGGGCAAGCCGGGTCGGCGGCGACTGCAACGGAGTTGCGCTGGAACGGGCCGACCGTGACAGCAAGATCGGGCCCGCGGCGCGCCAAGGCAAAGGCGCCCTGGCTGTGCCGCTCACGACACAGCTTGTCGCCTTTCAGTTTGGCCACGACCTGGTCCGCTGCTTCGGGGCCCAAAGCGCTGTCCCCCCCCAGTTCCATCAATCGGGCCGAGCGGGCGAAGGCAACGAGCGCGCGCTCGGCAGCGGCGCTCGAATCGAAGCGCAAATGCCAGGCGACCGCCCACGTCTGGCGTGGCGCGTCACTGAAGACGCTCAGCCGGTCTCCTCCCCAATCCGAGGCGGCCGCGATGGCGGTCCGCGCCGGCAGCCACTCTTGGAAGAAGAGGCGCAACGTCTGTTCGCCCATCACGTCGTGGTAGCGCTCGACCAAGGTAGGCGCGTGAGGGGGAGCGCTGGGCAGCGGCACCACCAGCGGCGGCTCCTGAGCCAGGTACTTCTCGGGGTGCAGGATTTGCTCGGTGCTGACCGGGGGCGTGCGCCAGGCGTCATCCACCGCGGCGAAGCCTCCCTGACGGCGTAGCGCGTTCGTGAACGCGAGCCCGTCGACGTAGGGCGCGACGAGCGAGCTCACCAAGATGTGCGGTGCCGTCCCGACCGCCGAGCCCAAGATGGACTCGGCGCGCATCAGGCCTTCCGGGACCTCGAGCGCCGTCGTTCCGCGCGGCTTCAGCATCGCGTCCAGCATCGTGCTGGTCGCGTCGCCTTCGGCGAGCGCGTGCACGGCCGCCAGGGCGTCCCCGCGGTCGGCCTCCCAGTCCGTGATCCGCGTCAGGTCGTAGTGCTGGTCCTGGAGGGCATGGACCAGCTCGTGCCAGAGCGTGATATCGGCTTCCTGGCCCGAGAGGTCGCCGCTCACGAAGAAGGCCTTTTGTCGCGGATCGTAGAACCCGAATAGCTGCTGGGTCATCAGCGCGGTGACGCTCTGCCGATAATCGAAGTCCGCCGGTACCGTGCCAAAGGCGTACAAGAGCGCCTCAGTCGACTGAACCATGTCCAGCGGGGACGCTCGCTCCAGCTCGCTGACCAAGTAGCGCTCGATTTCGGAGCGGCTGATGGAGCGACCGTCCACGGGCGACTTGGCAGAGAGACCGCGGATCGCGGAGACGTAGCGGAGCGCTTCTGCCAGCTTGTCTTGGAGCGCTCGGTCCTGCGGCGCTCCCTGCGGGCCTGCACCTGCTTTCGCCGTGGCGGCGGTGGTCGGCGCGGGTGATGGCGCGGGCGGCTGCGGCAATGCAGCTGGCGCACAGCTGACGCTGATGAGCGCGGCAGCGGCGCACGCCAGCCGATAGGTCGCCTTCATTCGCCGCGCGCTCGCTGCCGCAGCTCTCGAATGGCGGCGGCGCGGTCCTTCTGGCCAAAGATGGCGCTGCCGGCGACGAGCACGTTGGCGCCCGCCTCCACGACCTGGCGGGCCGTATCCGGCCCGATTCCGCCGTCGATTTCGAGGTCGATGTTTCGCCCCGTCGCTTCAATCATCTTTCTGAGCGCTCTGACCTTCGGGAGTACTTGGGGCAGGAAGCTCTGGCCGCCGAAACCGGGGTTGACGCTCATCACGAGGATGAGATCGACGTCGTCCATGACGTAGCGGAGGGTGTCCTCCGGTGTGTGGGGATTCATGACTACGCCCGCCCGCTTACCGAGCGATCGAATGTGGTGGAGGGTGCGCTGGAGGTGCGGCGAGGCCTCGACGTGTATCGTGATGATATCCGCTCCAGCATTGGCGAAATCATCGACGTAGCGCTCGGGCTCGACGATCATCAGATGGCAGTCGACCACGGCCTTCGTGGCCGCGCGCACGGCCTTCACGACGATCGGACCGAGCGTCATGTTCGGAACGAAGCGACCATCCATCACGTCGCAGTGGATGTACTCGGCTCCGAGCGCCTCGACCTCGCGCACCTCGTCGGCCAGCCGTCCAAGGTCGGCGCTCAGAATCGACGGAGCGAGGATCACTGAATTCATGACGAACAGTGTTTTACGCCACTTCCCATCCTGAGTCGAAAATCACATGTTACGCTGGCAGGAGCGGCCAGACCGGCTCCGCGACACTGCCATGATCACCCGCCCGCTCGGAAAACAAGACTACGACCACATCGTTCAAATCATCGATCGCTGGTGGGGCGGTCCAACGACAGCGCTCGCGCACCCGATCTTCTTTTACGAGCTCGGGGCGATGGCGCGCGTCGTCGAGCACGATGGCATCCTCGTCGGCTTCTTGCTCGGCTTCGTCGCGCCGGGCCCGCCGAAGACGGGCTACGTCCACCTCGTCGGCATCCATCCCGACTACCGACGCCGCGGCGTCGGCAAGGTGCTGTACCAGACGTTCGAGGAAGACGCGCGCGCGGCCGGCTGCACGCGCCTGAAGGCGATCACCACCACCGGTAACGAGGGCTCGATCGCGTTCCATCGCGCTACCGGCTGGAGCGTCACGAACATCGAGGACTACGCCGGGCCGGCGCGCCCGCGCGTCTGCTTCCACAAGACCCTGTGACGGCGAGCGGCGTCATCATCGCTGCCGCGAGGCACGGACGAGAGACGCTCGCACCCGCGCTGCTTTCGCTACAAACGCTGGGAATTTCGGACGCGGCGCTCGAGCACGCGATCGAGGAGACCGCGGCGGCGTCGAACGCACTGTACAAGGCCGAAGCCGAGTCGGTGACGGACGAAGCGTCGACGAGCTACATCCACGCCGCCGCCGAGCGCTTGCAGCGAGCGATGCTCGACATCGGTCCGCTGCGCCTGAAGCATCACCGGCTCGACGCCGCCGCGGCGGTGCTCGCGCAGACCTTGGCGCTGCTCTACCCGGTGATGCAGCACAAGCTGCGTCAACGCCGCGCGCGCTTGCCCGCTGGTGGATTGTCCGACTCCGACGCGCGGGAGCTGCGCACCATGTCCGGCTACCCGCGCGCGCCCGCGCCGACAGGTCGCTTCCGTCGTCCCTCCGGCTTCGACGGCCGTGATCGCCGCGCGCAGGGAGACCGGCGCGTCTTCATCGAGGTGGAGATTGGTCTCTCGACGGAGTCGCACATCTACACCGGCATCTCGCTCGACGTGTCGACGGGCGGCGTCTTCGTCGCGACCTACGATGTGTCGCCGCCCGGCACCGCCGTGACGCTCTATTTCGTGCTGCCAGATGGCCACGTCGTGAACGCGGAGGGTGTGGTGCGCTGGACGCGCGCTCAGGCGGAAGACAGCCCGCCCGGGATGGGCGTCGCGTTCGTTCGAATTTCACCCGAGTCGTTGGGACACATCGCCCAATTTTGCGCGAGCCGGCCGCCGCTCTATTTCGACGAATGAGCCTTCGTAGTAATCATGGCCGGTCATGAGCACTGATTCTGCCAGCGTCGTCGGCCCGGCTGAGCTGCGGAGCATCGGGCTCTTCGGAGCGTTGAGCGACGAGGTGCTCGAGTTCCTGTCGGCCCAGCTCACCGTGGAGATGCCACCCGCGGGCGCGACCTTGTTCCGCGAGGGCGAAGACGCGAGCGCGATGTTCGTGGTGATCAGCGGTGAGGTCGAGGTGCTGAAGAAGAGCAAGCGCGCAGTCGAGGCGCGCGTCGCGGTGCTGGGCCCGGGCGACTGGTTCGGCGAGATGAGCATCGTGGATATTCAACCGCGTTCGGCGACGGTACGCGCGCTGGCGCCGAGCCGGCTGCTCCGACTTTCGTCCGCCGACCTCGACGCGCTCTATCGCCACGATCTGCGAAGCTACGCGATCATCATCTTGAATTTGGCGCGTGAGCTGAGCCGCCGCCTGCGCGTTGCGGACGGCATCTTGGCGGATTTAATCTCGAACGTGATGGATCAGTACCTCACGCGCCCCGCCGCCGGCTGAGCTCAGCCAGGGTCGTGGGCGCCGCCGCCTGCGACGGAGTCATCTGCTCCGCCCGAGCTGGCGCCGCCCGAGTCTTCGCCGTCTGCGTTGGCGCCACCGGAGCCCGCGCCGCCCGCGCCTGGATCGTCGACTCCGCCCGCTCCTGCCTCGGAGCCCTTTGCGGGTGGGACGACGCCCGGATCGCTCTTCTCACCGCCGCCGGAACCCCCGCCGAGGCCGAGCGTTCCACCACTGCCGGGAGCGGCGTTGCCGCCGGCGCTGCTGTTGCCTCCGCGCGAGCTGTCTTCGCTGTCGACGGCGGGGATCACCGGCTGCGGATTCAAGTCGCACGCTGCCGCGCTCAGCAATGCCGAGAAGGCGAGCCAGAGGCGCAAACAGGTCGACTTCATTTTGCAGGCGCAACCGTCAGCACCGGTTGAGGCGCTGAACCGCGCCACAAGCTTGCTCCCTTCGGCTCACTGCGCAAGGCGATTCGACGGCACACGATGGCACAGCGCGCGCCGATCCCGGCCCAGAGTCAGTCGGCTGTTCGAAAATTACCCTTCCGTCACGAGACGGAGCTCAACCCCTGCGCCAGCTGCGCCAGCTGCGCCAGCTGCGCCAGCCGCGTCTCCTCCGGCTCCGCCAGTCGGCTCGGCCCCAGCGCCGCCAACCGGCCCCTCCCCAGCGCTGCCCTGGCTGGGCTCGCCGCCGCTCCCATCCACGCTCGCGCCACCGCTATCTCCGTGCTGGTCAATGCCGCCTGACGATGCGCCCGCGTTGGTCCCGCTGCTGCCGCCAACGCTGACTCCGCTGCCGCCTCCGCTCGAGCCCGGCGCGCCGGCGCCGTGATTCGAACCGCTGGTGCCAGGGGCATTGGGCAGACCGGGTTGAGGGTTGATGCCGCAGCCCGCGGCGATGCAGCCGGTCACGCACCAGAACAGCCAAGCTTCGCGCGTCACGCGACGATGATAGCAACTCGTCGGGCGCGCCGACACCGCCGGTGCGACGGGCCCTGAGCGCGCTACTGGTCCGGAGCGCGCTACTGGTGGGGGCCGCCGCGGCGCGCTCTTGCGGCGGCCAGCACCGAGAGCGCGCCCTGCACGTCCGGAGGCGATCGCCGGAGCTCGGCCGCGACCTTCGTCAGCTGGCGGCTGAGGGCTTCGGCCGCGCGTGCCACTTCGTCGGCGTTCGTTTCGAAAATGTCGCTCCACATCGAGTCGAGACCGCCCGCACCGCGGGTGGCACGCTCGAAAGCGGGACCCATGGCGATCCGGGCGCTTTCGTCGTCAGCCAGGGTGGAGAGCGCGCTCGCCAGCAGCTGCGGCAAGTGGCTGGTCACCGCGACCGCGCGGTCGTGAGCTTCCGGCGACATCTCGATGAAGCGCGCGCCGGTCAGTGACAGGATGTCCATGGCGGCGAGCAGCGCGCCGCGATCGGCCTGCTCGGGACACAAGATCCAGCTGCGCCCCTCGAACAGATCGGCGCGCGCGTTCTCGACCCCACCGTCGGGCAGACCTGCCATTGGGTGACCGGGAACGAAGCTGTCGCCGCGCGGGTGCTCGCGAGCCGCGTGCGCGATTTCACGCTTCGTCGAGCCGCAGTCGGTGACGACCGGAGCGTGCGTGAGGCTCCACGGCAACAGACGTACGATCGTGCTCACCGGCACGGCGAGCACCGTGAGATGGGAGCGCTCGAGCGCGGTCTTCAGCGCCTCCGTCGCCTCCAGCGGCAGGTGGTCGTCGGCGGCGAGCTTGGCCTGAGCGCGCTCCAGCACGGGCGCGCGATCGATGGCGGTGACGTGCACCTGACCGCTGCGTCGGAGCGCGAGGGCGAGGGAGCCGCCCATCAAGCCGAAGCCGACGATCGCGACGCGCTTCATCCGCGGATGGCCTGCCCGATGCCGCGCAGCTTCTCCGCGAGCTTGACGGCGTCGCTCCAGCTCAGCGTCGCGGGCAAGCGTGGCACCTCACCCGTGGGGCCGATCCACGTGCGCAGGATCACGCCGTCGGCGCCGGCCGCGATGGCGGCGCAAGCGACCGACTCGACGTAGCGCGCCCGCTGCGCGATGCTCGGAACGTCGACGACGATCGGTAAATGGGTGCGCTGCTTCGCCCGCGCGATCGCGGCAATTTCAAGCGTCCTGGCCCCGTTCGGGTATTCGCCACCGGCTTCCAGAAGCACGATGCTGCTGTCGCCGCGCAAGAGCTCCTTTTCCGCCGCGCCGATCCAGGCGTTGGCTCCCCAGCTCGGGCCGCGTTCGACGAAGTGGACCGGGAAGCGCTGATCGGATGGCTGCGGGTGCACTGAAAGGCAGACGAGCGCGCCGATGGTGTCGACGGCGCGCGGCGAGCGCGTGATCGCGGCGTCGAAGGGGCGCCCGGCGCGCACCTCGTAAGCGAGCTCGCGCGATGGAGGCGGCTCGCTCGGCGGAGACGCTTCCGCGCTCGCGCCGCCGGCTGCAGCCGATGACGGTCCGATCGCTTCGATGGCGATCCACGGCTTGTCGCCGCCGATGCTGCCCCAAGGGCCGTCGACCACCGTCGAGCGCTGGCGGAAGCGCCGCGACGCCAAGCGAAACTGCTCGCTGACTCTCACTACCTGCGAAACGGCTGGGAACTCGCTGACGACGGTGACGTCGTTCTTGGTGAGGTCGCCCACGACACCGAGAATGGTGGTGGAGGCGCCGCTCGAGCGGTGTACGTCGAAACCGGCGTTCACCAAGAAAGAGATCACGCTTTCGACAGCCTGCTCCGACGCGTCCGGCTCCATCACGACGATCATGGGGGAGGACGAAGCTATCAGAGGGAGAGGGGAGCGGTCAGCGATTAGCGGTGAGCGGTGAGCGCTCAGGGGAGGGGAGAGCAAATCAGGGCTAGCGGGCGCTAGCGGTTGGCGGTCAGCGGCCACTAGCGGTCAGCGGCCAGGTGGAGCGAGCGGTCAGGATGCGGTCAGGAGCGGCTCTAGGAAGAGGGTCGGGGCGGCAAGTGCGGCATTTTGCGACGCCTCGCTGCGTCCTCATGACTGACTGAGCGCTGGCCGCGCCCCGTTGCCGAAACCCCTCAAGCGCCGGGAAACGACGCAAAACCGCGTGGATCAGAGATACCCGCCTCCGTGTTATCTTCCCCCTTCTGCGTCCGCGACCGGGCGCGGCTTTCCCATGGCTTCCACTCCCCCCGCAGACCCGCTGGTCGGAACGACCGTGGCGGGACGCTACAAGGTCATCAAGCTGCTCGGCGAAGGAGGCATGGGGCAGGTCTACCTGGCGGAGCACTCCGCGATCGAGAAGCGGATAGCGCTCAAGGTGCTGCGCGCCGAGTACGCGCACAAGGGCGAAATCGTGACTCGCTTCCAGCAGGAAGCCATCAGCGCGTCGCGCATCAAGCACCCGAACGTGCTCGATGTGTTCGATTTCGGGCAGCTCGAGAACGGCTGCTTTTACCTGGCGATGGAGTTCCTCGAGGGCAACGATCTCGCCGACGAGCTGCAGCGCTCGCGCGTGCTCCCGCCAGCGCGCGCGCTGCCGATCGCGATGCAGATCTGCCGAGCGCTCGCGGCGGCGCACAGCAAGGGCGTCGTGCATCGCGACATGAAGCCCGAGAACGTGTTCTTGCAGCGCACCGGCGACGGCGAGGAAATCGTCAAGATCGTCGACTTCGGCATCGCGCAGCTCAAGCCGTCGAACGAGGAGGCCGCGGCCCAGTCGACGCACCGCCGCCTCACACGAACCGGCATGATTTTCGGCACGCCCGAGTACATGGCGCCCGAGCAGGCGAGCGGAAAGCACGCGGACCTGCGCTGCGACATCTACGCGGTGGGCATCATCTTGTTCGAGCTGTTCACGGGCGCGGTGCCGTTCACGGGAGAAACGTTCCTCGGCGTCCTCAGCAAGCACCTGAGCGACGTGCCGCCGACGATGCGCGCCGTCTATCCGGACCTGCAAATCTCGAACGAGCTCGAGGCGGTGGTGCAGCGCGCGCTCGCCAAGGACCCCACCCACCGCTATCAAACGATGAATGAGCTGGCCGCCGCGCTCGCCTCCACCCCGGAGGGCCAATACGCGGGCCTGCGCGGTCCGTACAGCCAGGTCGCCGCTGACGGCCGCGGCTCGGCGCTGCCCTCCGGTGTCACTCCGAGCCCGACGGCCCAGCAATTCGTGGATGGCTCGCGGCCGCAGCCCGCGCCGAGCCCGGTGCTCACCGATGCCGCCCGCGCCGCGGTCACGATGCCTCGCCAGGAGACGGCGGCCGCGGCTTCGCGAGCAGAAACTCAGCTCGGGGCCGAGACCATCACCCGCCCCCCGAGCAAGTCCGGCAGCGGTGGCGTGATCGCGATCGCCCTGCTCGGCGTGCTGGTCGTGGGTGGGGGAGCCGCCGCGTTCTTTCTGCGCGGCGGCGAAACGCCGTCGACTCCTCCAGCGCAGGTCAAGGCGCCCGAGGCGCCCGACACGACGAGGGTGGCCGCAGAGCCGCCGCCGCCGGTAGCCACGTCGGCGGCCGTCACGCCGCCCGCTCCGTCGCTGCAGGCTCCGCCGAGCACCGTGAAGCTCGAGGTAACCAGCGAGCCACCGGGCGCCACCGTGAGCAAAAACGGCTTTCAGGTGTGTGACGCCACGCCCTGTGAAGTCACTGCCAGCATCAACGAAACGCTGGAGCTCCAGGGCGAAAAGGGGCTGTTGAAGGGCAAGGCCAAGGTCTTGGCCCAGAAGGATCAAAAGGTAACAATCAAGCTCGCGGCGCCAGTCGTAGCGCCCAAGACCCCGCGCATGTGCGAGGTCGAGATGGACGGGTTGAAGATTCTGCGCCCCTGTCCGTGAGGCCCTGAGGCCAGCTCGCTCGCCCGCGTCCGGCGAGACCGCGCCGGCTGCGCTGGACCGAAGGGCAGTTGTGTTAGCGTCGCCCCCTCTCAAGGAGCCTCGCTATGCAACGCCGGTCAGTCGTCAGCCTCCTCCTCGCGGTCGGTCTCGCCGCTTCGGCCTCAGCTTGTAAGAAGAAGGACGACGCGGGCGGCTCGGGGGCGTCGGGCAAGGCTGACGCGGCTGAAATCGTGATCGGCCACTACGCTTCGATGACCGGCAGCACCGCCCATTTCGGTCAAGACACCGACAAGGCGGCGCGCCTGGCGGCCGAGCAGCTGAACGCGGCCGGCGGCGTGCTCGGCAAGAAGATCAAGCTCGTCACGCTCGACACTCGCGGTGACGGCGCCGAGGCGGCCAACGCCGTCACTCGCTTGATCGACGTCGAAAAGGCGACGGCGATCCTCGGCGAGGTCGCGTCGAGCTTGTCGCTGCAAGGCGGGCCGATCGCGCAGCGCCGCAAAATTCCCATGGTTTCGCCGTCTTCGACCAACCCGAAGGTGACCCAGATTGGCGATTACGTCTTCCGCGTCTGCTACATCGATCCTTTCCAGGGCAAGGTGATGGCGACGTTCGCGCGCCAGAGCCTGAAGCTCGACAAGGTCGCGGTCTTGAAAGACGTGAAGAACGACTACTCGATCGGCCTCGCCGACGCCTTCCAAAAGGCGTTCACCGCGGCGGGCGGCACGATCGCGGTCGAGCAATCCTACTCCGCGGGCGACACCGACTTCAGCGCGCAGGTCACGGCCATCAAGAGCTCGGGCGCGCAAGCGATTTGGGTGCCCGGCTACTACGCCGAGGTCGGCGCGATCGCGCGTACGGCGGCGCGCTTGGGCTTGAAGGTGCCTTTGCTCGGCGGCGACGGCTGGGACGCGCCGCAGCTCTTCACCATCGGGGGTGATTCGCTGAACGGCTCCTATTTCTCCAATCATTTCGCGCCCGACCAGGCCTCGCCGGAGGCGCAGAAGTTCGTGGCGGATTTCAAGGCGAAGTACGGTCAAGAGCCCACGGGCCTGGGCGCGCTCGGCTACGACGGCGTGATGGTGATCGCCGACGCCATCAAGCGCGCGGGCAAGGTCGAGCCGGCCGCGATCCGTGACGCGCTCGCCGCCACGAAAGATCTCGTCACCGTGACGGGCAAGATCACGATGGATAAAGATCGCAACCCGGAGAAGAGCGTGGTCGTGCTGAAGATCGACGGCGGCAAGGCGAAGTACGAAGCGCTCGTGAATCCGTGAAGCTCCTCGGCGCGCTCCGTTCCTTGGTGATGCCGCCGCTTCGCCGGTCGAGGCAGGCTGGCGCATGAGCACGTTCCTGCAGCAGGTCTTGAACGGGCTGTCGCTGGGCTCGATCTACGCGCTGATCGCGCTCGGCTACACGATGGTGTACGGCATCCTGAAGCTGATCAACTTCGCCCACGGCGAGGTGTTCATGATCGGCGCTTACGCCGGCTATTTCGCGGCCTTGGGGCTGGGGGTCCAGGGCTACGGCGACGCGGGTTTCCCGCTGTATTTGGCGCTGGTGGTGCTGATCGCGGCGATGGCGGTGGCGGCGCTGCTCGGGGTCGCGATCGAGTTCTTTGCGTACCGTCCCGTGCGCTCGGCGCCGCGGCTCACCCCGCTCATCACCGCGATCGGCGTGAGCTTGTTCTTGCAGAATGCGGCGATGCTCGCCTTCACGCCCAACCCGCGGCCGTATCCGCCCATCTTGCGCGAGGTGCGCTTCGAGCTCGGCGGCGTGATCGTCACCAACGTCAAGCTGACCATCTTCGGCGTGGCGATCGCGCTGATGGTCGGGCTGACCTGGTTCATCCAGCGCACGTGGACCGGCAAGGCCATGCGCGCCGTGTCTACCAACCTCGACGCGGCGCGCTTGATGGGCATCGACACGAACCGCATCATCCGCGCCACGTTCGCGGTCGGCTCGGGCCTGGCGGCCGCCGGCGGCATCTTGTTCGGGCTGGACCAGATCATGATCAGCCCCCTGATGGGTATGCTGACGGGTCTCAAGGCGTTCGTAGCCGCTGTTTTGGGCGGGATCGGCAACGTGCGCGGCGCCGTGATGGGCGGGCTCCTGATCGGCCTGGCGGAGCAGCTGACCGCCGGCTACCTGTCCCCGGATTACCGTGACGCGATCACGTTCGTGATCTTGATCGTCATCCTCATCGCGCGGCCTGAAGGGCTGCTCGGCGTGGTGCGACCGGAGAAGGTGTGATGCGGCTCGCACGCCGCTTGGCCATCGCGAGCGCGATCGCGCTGTCGCTCTACGGCGTCGGTCTGCTGCTGCAAGAGGGCTTGATCGAGTACGCGCAGCGCATCGTGCTCTTGGCCGGCATCAACATCATCTTGGCGGTCGGGCTGAACCTCATCAACGGCACGACGGGCCAGTTCTCGATTGGCCACGCTGGCTTCATGGCGGTGGGCGCCTACGGCGCTGCCTACGCGGGGGTGAAGCTCGGCCCCGTGGTGCAAGGAGCGCTGGGCCCCGGCGATCTCGCGGACGCGGTCACGTTCAACGTCGCGCTGCTCATCGGCGCGAGCCTGGCCGGTCTCACGGGGCTGCTCGTCGGCGCTCCCAGCTTGCGTCTGCGCGGCGACTACCTGGCCGTCGTGACGCTCGGATTCGGCGAAATCATTCGTATTTCGTTCAATAACGCCACCTTCCTCGGCGCCGCTACCGGCTACTTCGGCGACAGCCCTGCGGGGCTGCCCGCCTACACCACGTTCTTCTGGGTGTTCGGCTGGGCGATCACGATCGTGGTCTTGATTCGGAACCTGACGTTCTCGCAAACGGGTCGCTCGCTGATCGCCATCCGCGAAGACGAGATCGCGGCGGAGGCGATGGCCACGCCCACGACGCGTCTCAAGGTGCTCGCGTTCTCGATCAGCGCTGCCAGCGCCGGCACCGCGGGCGGCTTGTTCGCCTACATGCAGTCCGGCATTCGTCCAGAAGACTTCCGCTTCGACAAGTCAATCGACATGATCGTGATGATCATCATCGGCGGCTTGGGCTCGATCTCGGGCGCGATCGTCGGGGGCGTGTTCGTCGCGGTGACGCTCGAGCTGATGCGCGATCTGCAGCAGTACCGGCTGGTGCTCTACGCGCTCTTGCTGATCGTGATCATGCTGGTGCGGCCCCAAGGCTTGCTCGGCGGCCGTGAGCTGACGGCGGGCTTCTTGGGGCGCCTGAAGCGCTCCAAAGCGGAGGCGCGATGAGCCTGCTTTCGCTGGAAAAAGTCGACAAAATCTTCGGCGGACTGCGCGCGCTCAAGCACGTCTCCTTCGACGTCCCCGAAAGATCGATCTTCGGGCTGATCGGCCCGAACGGCGCCGGTAAGACCACGCTGTTCAACGTGATCACGGGCGTGTACACGCCTGACGGCGGTCGCATCCGCTTCGCTGGCAAGAGCATCGGCGGGGAGTCACCGGCGCGCATCGCCAACTGCGGCATCGCTCGGACGTTCCAGAACATCCGGCTGTTCCGCGCCATGACCGTCGAAGAGAACGTGATGGTGGCCGGCCACCACCTGCACCGCTCGAGCGTGCTCGCGGCGATGTTCCGCACGCGAGCCCAGGCGGAGGACGAAGCGCGCTTGCGCACGCGCGCTCGCGAGCTGCTGGAGGTGATGGGGCTCGGTACGCAGGCGCAGTGCGTCGCCGGCGCGCTGCCGTACGGCTCGCAGCGGCGGCTCGAGATCGCGCGCGCCCTGATGCTCGAGCCGAAGCTACTCCTGCTCGACGAGCCTGCCGCGGGCATGAACAGCCAGGAGGCGGGCGAGCTCGAGCGACAAATCCGCTTTCTGCGCGATCAAATGGGGCTCACGGTGGTGCTCGTCGAGCACAACATGGCCGTGGTGATGAGCGTGTGCGAAGAGGTGCACGTCGTCGATCACGGCGAGACGATCGCGCACGGCGCTCCCGAGCGCATCAAGAAGGATCCCGCCGTGCTCGCGGCCTACCTAGGCAAGTCGACCGAGGAGCTGGCATGAGCGAGCCGCAAGGCGACGCGCTCCGCGTCACGAGCCTGCACGTCAGCTACGGCGGCATCGGCGCCGTGAAGGGCATCTCGCTGGCCGTGGATCGCGGCGAGATCGTGACGCTCATCGGCGCCAACGG
The DNA here is from genome assembly GCA_023431345.1 of Pseudomonadota bacterium. Lineage (GTDB taxonomy): Bacteria > Myxococcota_A > Polyangia > Polyangiales > Polyangiaceae > PMG-095. The sequence continues at coordinate 57,616 of JAEYWK010000134.1, read as the reverse complement.
CGCGGGCAAGACCAGCACCTTGAAGTCCATCGTCGGCCTCGTGCCCACGCGCTCGGGCGAGATCAGCGTGTTCGGCGAGGCGCTGCGCGGCGTGCCGACGCACCGCATCGTGGGGCGCGGAGTGGCGCTGGTGCCGGAGGGGCGCGCCATCTTCGGCAGCCTGACCGTCTCCGAGAACCTGGAGCTCGGCTCCTTCTTGAAACGCGAGCCGGGCGAGCTGGCGGCGCGTCTGGATCGCGTTCTACAGCTATTTCCTCGGCTCTCGGAGCGTATGCGCCAAGAGGCAGGCACGCTCTCGGGCGGCGAGCAGCAGATGCTCGCCATCGGTCGAGCCTTGATGGGGGACCCGAAGCTGCTGCTGCTCGATGAGCCGAGCCTGGGCCTCGCCCCCAAGCTCGTCGAGCAGATCTTCGAAGCCATCGTCGAGGTCGCGCGCGGCGGGCTCACGATCTTGCTCGTCGAGCAGAACACGCGCCTCGCGCTCGAGACGGCGTCGCGCGCCTACGTCCTCGTCACGGGCGAGATCGCGCTGTCGGGGGCGAGCCGGAAGCTGCGTGAAGATCCGCGCATCAAGGGCGCCTACTTGGGCGAAGACGTGCCGACGTGAAGCGCGCCGAGCGCGCGGCGCTGTCACCCGCCGTTACCTTCCGCGGCAATCTGCGCTCGACGCGCCACGGCTGGCTGCGGCTCACCCCTGCCTACTCGGTCGAGCTGGTGCGCGAGCTCATTCGCCAGCGTTCGCGCCCGGATTTGCCGGTTTTGGACCCCTTTTGCGGGACGGGTACGACGCTGACGGCTTGCGCCGAGCAGGGCATCGCGTGTCACACCGTCGATATCAACCCGTTCTTGCGCTGGCTCGCGGAGGTCAAGAGCCGGCCCTACACGGCCGCTGACCTGCGCAAAGCGGAGGGGCTCGTCGCCGAGATGGCCCGCGCCGCCGAGCGCGGCAAAGGGCGCGCGTGGGTGCCGCCGCTGCATCGCATCGAGAAGTGGTGGGACGAACGGACGCTGTCGGCGCTGTCACGCGCGCACGCGGAGCTGGCTGGTAAGCGCGGCAAAGCGCGCGACCTCGCCGCGCTGTCGTTTTGTCGTGCGCTGATCGACGCCGGCAACGTGAGCTTCCGCCACCAATCGATGTCGTTTCGAGCCCGCGGCGACGGCCACGACGTCGCGGAGCTGCTCGAGCGTGCCTTTGCGAGCCTGCGCCTCGGCGCCGAGCGGGCGCTGCCCGGTAGCGCAGGCTCGGTCGCAGTGGGCGACTCCCGCGAGCTGGAGCAGGTTTTTCCAGCAAATTCGTGCGGATCAGTCGTGACGTCTCCGCCTTACGTCAACCGCATGAGCTACATCCGCGAGCTCCGGCCTTACATGTATTGGCTCGGCTTCTTGGGCGACGGTAGGCAAGCCGGCGAGCTCGATTGGCAGGCGATCGGCGGGACCTGGGGTGTGGCGACCAGCAAGCTGTCGAGCTGGCGGCCGCAAGGCGCGCTGGCTTTGCGGCGGCTCGGACCGCTGCTGCGTCGCATCGAGCCGCAAAGCGCAGTGCTGGCGCGTTACGTCGAGCGCTACTTTCACGACATGGATCGGCACGTGGGCTCGCTGTCGCGCGTGCTCGTCTCCGGCGGCGAGGCGCACTACGTGGTCGGCAACTCGAAGTTCTTCGACGTGCTCGTACCGGCAGAGAAGCTCCTCGCGGACTTGTTCGAGCGGCACGGATTTTCCCGCGTGAAGACCCGCACTTTGCGCCGGCGCACCAGTAAGAAGGAGCTGTTCGAGTACTTGGTCAGCGCGCGTCTCTAGGCGCGAGACGAGCGCTAGGCGGCTTCGAGCACGCCGAACGCGGCCACGCCTGCCTGACGCAGCGCGCGCCGCAGCTCCTCGGCGCGCGTCGCGGGCACGGCGAGCAGCGCCGTCAGCAGTTCGGCGCCGAAGCGATCGAGCGTGGTGGTGCCGCAGGCCGAGAAGTCCTGCGAGGCGCCCTGCAGGAGCGCCGACCAAGCTCCGCACAGCTCGCGGTACTTCTTCGAGTAGCGGCCGTTGTCATCGAGGTAGCCGCGGCTCTGCAGCGCGAGCTGCACGTCCGTGGGCGCAGCGTCCGCCGGGAGCGCCTCGAGTCGTAGCAGGCGCGGCAACAGCGCGGCGGCGCGGGTCGCGCCTCGCGCCAAGAGCGCGGAGCTGAGGGCGTGCTCGAAGCGAGAGAACGCTGGTGAGTCCGGGCGCGCGAGCTCGACTTCCGTCTCCGTCTCCGTCTCGGGCTCTGGGTCGGCCTCGGGCACGATGCTGGGCGCACAGCTGACGCCGGCGCCCGTGCTGGCTCGAAGCTCGACAGGGCTCTCGACGCAGCCTTCGTCGTCGTCGAAGTAGAGGACGAACCGCTCGCTCGGGACGGGCGCGAACGGTGCCAGCTGGGCGATGGCAGGGCCGACTAAATCCGTGTGGATCCAGATGGCGCCGCTCGAGATCTCGGCGTTGTCGTTCGGAAACTCGGACGCAAGCGACGGATGGCCCACCCGCACATGGCTAATCCCAAGCCCGGATCGCGGCCAAAAAAGCCGCTGAGCCACGCCGTTGCGCCGACGTGGGCCCGCTGGCCGACTCCGCGAGCCCCGCTCGCCGTGCGCTATGGTTCAGGCGATGGCTGACCCGCTCTTCTCGAGCAGGCGCGACCGTAGCGCCGCTCTGCTTTGTTTGGCGGTGGCGCTCGCTGGCTGCGCGCCCCGCAACCCGCCGCGCTGGGCCGAAGGCGGTGCCCCCCTGGCGTTCGCAGCGGCCCGATGGGAGCGAGAAGGCGACCCGGTCGAGCTGCGCGCCGACGGCAAGGTCTTCATCGACGGCGATCTCGCGTTCGTGCTCGATCGAGTGGGCCGCGTCGCAGACGACGATTTTGACCCTTACGCAGTGCTGCTCGGTGATGGTCACCTCGCCGGAACCGACAACCTTTCGCTGGGGCGGGTGGGCGTCACCAACGCCTCGCCGCCCGGCGCCGTCGAAGCCTGGCTTTCGGTCACGCCGGACGGCCGGGTCACCTACTACGACTCCGAGGGCGAGCGCAGCGCGGGCGGAACCTGGCGTGGCTGCGCCGGACCCGTGCTGCGGACCTGCACCTTGATCACCCACCTGGTCGCGGTGGCCAACTACCGCGGCCGGAGCGGCGGCGTGGGCATCGGGATCGGCGTGGGCGTCGGCGTCGGGTTCTGAGCGTGCTAAATCGGGCGCCATGCTCGATGCCCGGTACGTTGCGGACAATCTCGATGAAGTTCGGCGCATGCTCACGCGGCGCTCGGCGGACGCCGCCGCGCTGCTCGATGGCATCTCGAGTCTGTCCAGCAAGCGCCGCGAGCTGATCGTCAAGACGGAGGCGCTCCAGGCCGAACGCAACGCGGCCAACGACGGCATGGCCGCGCTGGCGAAGGCCGGAGACAAGGCGGCGATGGCGGCGCGTCGCGAAGAGCTCAAAGCTCTGAGCGAGCGCGTCAAAGATCTCGACAGCGAGCTTTCGGCGATTGAAGCCGAGATGCAAGATCGCCTGCTCGTCATTCCGAACGTGCCACATCCGTCGGTGCCCGACGGCGAGAGCGATGAGCAGAACCCCACCGTGCGCACCTGGGGCAACGCGCCCGAGTTCTCGTTCGAGCCCAAGGCGCACTGGGACATCGGCAGTAGCCTCGGCATCTTGGACCTGGAGCGCGCGGCGAAGCTGTCGGGCGCGCGCTTCTCGGTGCTGTGGGGCGCGGGCGCGCGGCTCGAGCGAGCGCTGATCAACTTCATGCTCGATTTGCACACCAAAGAGCACGGATATACCGAAGTTTATCCGCCCTTTTTGGTGCGCGCGGAGGCGCTGCTCGGCACCGGCAACCTGCCGAAGTTCGAGGACGACCTGTTCAAGACCCGGCGCAGCGATCCGAACGACCCCTCCGCCCTTTACCTCGTGCCCACCGCCGAGGTGCCCGTGACCAACCTGCACGCGGACGAAGTCTTGGAAGCGGCGGACTTGCCGCGCGCCTACTGCGCGTACACCCCTTGCTTCCGCAGCGAAGCCGGCTCGCATGGCCGCGACGTACGCGGTCTCATTCGCCAGCACCAGTTCGACAAGGTGGAGCTCGTGCGCTTCGCGACGCCCGAGACCGCGCTCGAGCAGCTGGAGCAGCTCACGAGCCACGCCGAGGAAGTGCTGCGGCGCCTGGGCTTGCACTACCGCGTGGTCGAGCACTGCGCGGGCGACCTGACGTTCTCGTCCACCAAGTCGTACGATCTCGAGGTCTGGTTGCCGTCGCAGCAGGCGTTCCGCGAGATCTCGAGCTGCTCCACCTTCGGCGATTTTCAGGCTCGACGCGCCAAGATCCGCTACCGCCCGGAGCCGAAGGGCAAGCCGCGGCTGCTGCACACCCTCAACGGCTCCGGCCTCGCCATCGGTCGCACGTGGCTGGCCATCCTCGAGCAGTACCAGCAGGCCGACGGCAGCGTGCTCATCCCCGAGCCGCTGCGCGCGTTCATGGGCACCGACCGCATCAGCGGCGTGAAGTAGCGGAGCGCTGGACGCGGACGTCCGCGGGCTGTCCCGAGCCGGTGCTGGACATGTCCGCGGGCGCTGGCGGCGGGCCATTTCGGCCAAGTTGCGCTGAGCCATCCCGGCATGCGCCGTGCACCCGGCCTGGGCATGACCAAGTGGCTTCTCGGTGTGGCTTCGCTCGGCGTGGGCCTGTGCTTCGTGGCGGCGTGCGGCGGCGACAAGGACGACGACAAAGACGCGGCTTGCCCCACGGGCAGCCTGGCGTGCCTGTGCTACGCGAATCAGACCTGTAACGATGGGCTGGAGTGCTTCGCGCCGCTCGGGGTGTGCACGCCCCCGGGTGCCGGCTTCGGCGGCTTCGCCGGCGCGCTCGGCTTCGGCGGCGAAGCGAGCGTCGGCGAGGGCGGCGCGGGCGGCAGCGAAGACACCCCAACCGGTGGAGTGTCTGGCGGCACGAGCCTCGGTGGTAAGGGCGGCAGCATCAGCGGCGGCGGGCTCGGCAGCGGCGGGGTCACCGCGGGTACGAGCAGCGGCGGGCTCGGCAGCGGCGGCAGCACCACGACCAATCCATTCCCCGACAGCGAGGCCGCCTGCGCCCTCGTCACGAGCTGCCCCGATTGCTGCGAAACCGTCGGAGTCTACGCGCTGGACGTGCTCTCGAACGACGCCACCCGCGACTACGTGACGGCGTTCGACGCTGACGAGACTGCCGCCGTCGCTGAATACGACCTCTTCTCGCCGGACGACATCGGCGCCATCTTCTTCCGCTTCAAGTCGGCGCAGAACATCGGCTCCTTGAAGATCGTCGGCACCGGCACCGGCGGCTCGCTCGAGATCGCGCTCGTGCGAGCGGGAGGTAAAGATGGCTGCATCTATCCCATCGTCGGCGGCACGCTGTCGCCGGTCCCCGACACCTGCTGGGGCCTCGGCGCAGGGCCGTACGCGGCCTTGCCCGCGGATCAAATCGAGGTGCGCGTTCGTTCCAGCCTCGGTGGCCGCGCCGCGCTCAGCGTGACAGGCCTCCAGTACGGTCCGTAGCTGGGCGCGGGGTGGGGGCGGGAGGCGGCGTTCGGGCCCTCGGCAGAGGGCGGTTCTGGGCTATGATGGGGAGACCGGGCGGAGGCTTGCTGTCGCCGCTCGCGCTCCGCCATGTCCGCACGCTCCACCGGGGAAACCACCGAGGGCTCGCTGACCGCCAGTCAGGCGCTGCCCCAGCCAGCGCCGCTGCTGCTCGCGTGGCTATTCCCGCAAACCGACGGCCCGAGCCTGGTGCTCTCCGGGCTCTCGAGCGAAGCGTACGTGGGCCGCGACGAAGACTGCGCGCTGAGCCTGTCCGGCAGCGATGTATCGCGCCGGCACGCGGTGATTCGCGCCGAGGGGCCGCACGCCGTCATTCGTGATCTCGAGAGCCGCAACGGCACCTGGGTGAACGGCGCGCGCGTACGATCCATCGTGCTCGCCGAGCACGACGTCGTGCGCGTCGGCGGGTGGGTGGGGGTCGTGAGTCGCCTGGCGGGGCCGTTCGGGGCGCTCTCACCTGGCCTGTTCGGCGGGGAGGCGCTGCGACGCGCCCTCGCGTCTGCCGAGCGGGCATCGCAGAGCGATCTGCCGATGGTGCTCGAGGGTGAGACGGGCACGGGCAAAGAGGCAGTCGCCAAGGCCATTCACGCCTGGAGCGGGCGACGCGGACCGCTCGTCGCCGTCAACTGCGCGGCGCTCCCCGAAGCCCTGGCCGAGGGCGAGCTCTTCGGCTACCGGCGCGGGGCGTTCACCGGCGCCGAACAGGCGAATCAGGGCCATTTTCGCGCGGCCCAGCACGGGACGCTGCTCCTCGACGAGGTCTGCGAGCTGCCGCTCACGCTGCAGGCGAAGCTGCTGCGGGTGCTGGAAGAGCGAGTCGTGCAGCCGCTCGGGGAAGCGCAGCCAGTCAAGCTCGACGTGCGCGTGCTGGCGGCGGCGCAGTTCAGCTTGACCGAAGCCGTCGCGCGCGGCGAGTTCCGCGCGGATCTCTACGCGCGGCTCGACGGGCTGACCTTGAAGCTACCACCGCTCCGCGAGCGCAAGGCGGAGGTGCCGTACCTGTTCGCGCGCATGCTGTTGAACGGCGCCGGCGGCCGGCCGCCGGCGGTCGACGCGCGCTTGGTCGAGCGCCTGTGCATGCACGACTGGCCCTTCAACGTGCGCGAGCTCTCGCTGGTCGTAAAGCGCCTGCTCGTGCTCCACGGCGCCGAAGAGAAGCTCAAGCTGCAGCACCTGCCCGAGCGGCTCGCGCCCGAGCGACATGCCCTGGCGGCCGCTGCTCGCGGCGAGGCTTCGGCCGACGCGGCCGCGCTGGCTGCCAGCGATGAGCCGGCGGACTTGCCTCGGCTCGTGGCCGCGCTGCGGAGGTTCGGTGGTAATGTTGCTAAGGCTGCGCAATCGTTGGGAATTTCGCGACAGCGCGCCTACCGCTTGATGCAGGGGCACCCCGAAGTGTCGCTGGCGGCCCTGCGCGATGAGGCGGAGCCGTGAGCCGCCGCGAAGAGCCGAGCATCGCCGACACCCTGCAGGGTGGTGCGCGCACGGGCGAGGTGCTGGCGGGTAAGTACCGTTTGGAGCGGCTGCTCGGGCGCGGTGGGATGGGTGAGGTTTACGAGGCGCGCCACGTCGTGGTGGGCCGACGCTTCGCGGTGAAGTTCCTGCACGCAGGCGCCGCCGCCAGCGCTGGCGCGAGCGCGCGCTTCTTACGAGAGGCGCAGGCCGCGGGCGCGCTCGAGAGCCCGCACCTCGCGGCGGTGCTCGACTTCGATCGAGCCGCCGACGGCGCGCCGTTCCTGGTGATGGAGCTGCTCGACGGCGAGAGCCTCGCGCGCGTGCTGCAGCGCGAGCAGCGCTTGCCGCTGCCGCGCGTGCTGGGTCTCTTGCTACAAGCTGCGGCTGGGCTAGGCGTCGCGCATCGCGCCGGCATCGTGCACCGCGACTTGAAGCCGGACAACCTGCTGCTCGTGCCGCGCGCCGACGGCTCCGAGCTGCTCAAAATCGTGGATTTCGGCGTCGCCAAGCTGCTCGATGAGGCCGCGCTGGGCGACGTTACGCAGAGCGGCGCCGTGCTCGGAACTCCCTTCTACATGGCGCCCGAGCAAGCGCGCGGCGAGCGCCAGGTCGATCAGCGGGTGGACATCCACGCGCTGGGCGTGATCGCGTATGAGCTGCTCAGCGGCACGAAGCCGCATCCGGGCGAGAGCTACAACGCCATCCTCGCGCACATCCTGACTGAGCCGGTCGAGCCGCTCGGGCGCCTTTGTCCGACCCTGCCCAAGGCGCTCGTCGCCGTGATCGAACGGGCGATGGCGTTCGACGCGTCCGCTCGGCACCCTTCCATCGACGCGCTGGCGGCTGACCTCGCCCGCTTCGCTGCACGTGAGGTGATGGTGCGTGCCGACGCCGTGGACCTGACCGCAGCGAGCGCCGGCAGCGGCGTCGGGGAGACGCGAGCTGAAACGAGCGACGGTGACGCCCGACGACGCGAAGCCGAGGGGCGCGGTGGCGAGCCGCTCGGCACGCTCCAGACCGCGGTCGGTGACGTCCCCGCGGAGCGGCGCGGCTCGAGGCGCGCCAGCTCGGGCTGGTTGCTCGTGGCCGGCTTGCTCGTCGCGATCGGGGGCTACGCGATCTGGCAGCGTTCGGCCGTGCCAGCAGAAACGAACGCTGTGGATTTGCCAGTAAATTCAGAAGTTTTGCGGTCGGCCACGGAGCCGCTTCCAGGGTCGGCCCGCGACGCGGCCTCTGCGCCTAGCGTCGTCGAGCGCTCCCCCCACGGCGCCGCAGCCCCGCCCGTCGAGCCCGCGCCGGCGGCGACACCCGCGCCTTCCGCGAGCACCGCAGGCGCTGTCGCCCGTCTTCCCAAGACTCGGCCGCGGCCCGCGCCGAGCGAGCATCGGGGCGTCGGTTCGCCTCCGTCGACTGCCAGCGCTGTCGGCTCACCACCCGTAACCTTCGATGAGACGAACCCGTACTGAGCTCGCGGCTGCGCTCTCGCTGCTCACTTTGACGCTCATCGCGCCGGAGCTGAGCGCGCAAGACGACGCGCGGGCGCGCGCTGAAGCGAGAGTCCACTTCGACCAGGGCGTCGCGCTGTCGAAGGCGCGCGACTACGCGGCGGCGCTCCACGAGTTCGAGTTGGCCTACGCCGCGGTGCCGCACTACGGCGTGCTCTACAACATCGGACAAGCGCAGGTCGCGCTGGGCCGATCGACAGATGCGGCCAAGAGCCTGCGCGCTTACCTCGATCAGGGCGGCTCGGCGATAGAGGCTGCGCGCCGAGCGGAGGTCGAAGCCACGCTGGCGCGCATCTCCGTGAGCGTTCCTTCCGCCAGCGTGCCTCTCGCGAGCGCTCCCGAAGCGCCGTCGCCGGCAGAGCCCGTCAGCGCGCCAGCGCCCGCAGCCAGCGTCTCTGGAGCTGCGCTCACGCCGACCTCGCCTCCGCCAGCCACCGCACCGCGCTCGCCGAGCGGCGTTGAAAATTCAATGAAACCGAGCGGTTATGTGCGGGTGTTCCCTGAGCCCGCGTCGGCCGCGCCGTCTGAGCGCGGCACCTCGACCTCGCGCGCCGTCGCCTACGTGCTCGGCGGCGCTTCGCTGGGCATCGGCGGCGCGGCGCTCGGTCACTACTTCTGGAACCGCGGGCGTTATCGAGCTTGGCAGGCCGATCACGGTGAATACCAGCGCGCGCCGAGCGAGGCGCGCCGCCGGGAGCTGAACGGCGCCTCCGAGTCCATCGCGAGCGCGAGCATCGTGACGGTGGCGCTCACGGTCGGCGCGTCGGTCGCGCTCGGCACCAGCGCGGTGCTGTTCGTGTCGAGCGGAAGCTCGAGCCCCGCGCCGGGCATCGACGTGACGACGAGCACGCTCGGTGTGCGAGGGAGCTTCTGATGCGCCGTGTCGCGGGGCGCTGGGCGCTGCTGGTGACGACGACGTGCGCCGTCTTCAGCGCGTGCTTCGATCCCGGCCTCTTGCCGCCGCTCTCCGCGGAAGGGGGCGCCGCCGGACAAGCCCTCGGCGCGGCGGGCAGTGACGCTAGCTCCGACGCCGGCGAGCCCGCTGGCGGCGCCGGCAGCTCAGCCGGTTCGGCCAGCGGTGGTACCGCCGCATCGGCGACCGGCGGTGCGGGGGCGTCGCCCAGCGGCGGCACGGCTGGCTCCGCCAGCAGCGGAGGCGGCAACGGAGGCGGCGGCAACGCGGGCGCCGGAGGCATCGTGGGCGGCGGTGGCTCCTTGGCGCGCGTCACCTGGCTCGAGCTCGACGGCAGCCGCGCACCCAGCAGCGAGGCCGTGAACGACGAGCTCGGCATCGAAGGCCAGCTCTACGCCTACGCCGACGACTGCGCGACGCTGGAATGGGACGCCGCCACGCGCTGCGCTTCCGGCAAGCTGTGCCAAGCGGGGCTCGACTACGCGAACTGGGGCGTCGCGGTCGGCTTCGACTTCAACAGCGCAGGCGACGGCACCAAGCTGCTGTGGGACCCACGTGAGCACGGCGTGAAGGGCTTTGCGTGGCGCATCACCGGCTCGGCCCCCGCGCTGCAAGTGTGGGTGCTCAATATGGATCCGAGCTTCGATGGGGAGTGTAGCGCCGAGACCTGCGAAATCCCCGGCCCCCCCGACGGCGACGACGCGCCCCCCTTGCTGGGTCAGCTGCTGCTCTCGCGCATGGAAAAGGACGACTGGGGCGGCAGCGGCGTGCCTTACGCCTTCGACCCGTCCTTGGTCTACGCCCTGCAAATCAAGCTGCCCGCGATCCGGCTCGCCGCCGATCGCTTCGACTTCTGTGTCGAGGCGCTCGGCGTCATCCAATAGCCATCCGTCCGCACCCCACGGGTGCGACCCGCGAACGCTCGCGCCACGACAGCGCGAGCTGACTCGTCGCTACTTGCGGCGACCGCCGCGGTTCTTCGCGGGCTTGCCGCGCCCCGTCGCGTCGCTCCGCGCGAACGATGCGCCAGTGGCCTTGCCGCGGCCGGGCTTCGCGGCCGTCGGCGGCCGACCCTTGGCAGAGTTTTGCTTCTGCGGCCGTCCGCGCCCGTGTTTGTCGGAGCCGCTACCACCCGAGCGCTGCTGCGTCGAGTCCGGGCGCACCTCGTAGCGCGGTGAGCGCCCGCCGGGCCGACCCGGACCGCCGTGGGAGGTCGACAAGCGCTGCACGCGGCGCGGCATTTCCGGCGCGTCTTTCAGCTGATTCAGCAGCGCCTCCGGGGGCACCCGGCGGCCGTAGGTCTGGCGGCGCAAGATGGCCACGTCTTCGATCGTGACGACCACCCGATCACCGAGCGAAATGGTGTCGCCCGAGCGGGAGCCCACCACCGACAGCTCATCATCCGAGAGCTGGTAATGATCGGGGCCCATCGCTTCGTAGCGAATCAAGACATCGACGAACGGCGCGTCGAGGCTGATGAACGCTCCGCTGCCGACGAGCGCGCTCACGGTGCCTTCGAACGTCTCGCCGATGTGCTCGCGCATGAGCAGGCAGCGGTACAGGTCGACGACCTCACGCTCGATGTCCATGACCGCGCGCTCGCGAGCCGACGCGAGCGTGGCCGAGAGCTGCAGCTCATCGCGCGCGGCGGGGCTCGTGTCCGGCTTCTCTCCGCGCAGGATCTTCTTCACCGCGCGGTGAACCTGCACGTCCGGATAGCGCCGGATCGGCGAGGTGAAATGCACGTAGTTCTTCGACGCGAGGCCGAAATGCCCGATGTTGGTGGTGTCGTAGGCGGCCTGCTTCAGCGAGCGCAACAGCAGCATCTCCAGCACCTGCTTGCGCTCGTGCTTCTGCGCTCGCGCGAGGAAGCGGCTCACGCCCAGCGGCTCTTGCATCGCCTCCGGGTCGAACTCGACGCCGAGGCGGCCCGCGACCTCGCCCAGTCGCGCGAGCTTCGCGTCGTCGGGCTTACCGTGGATGCGGTAGACGGCCGGCGACTTGCGGTTGCCGAGCCACAGCGCGACGGCCTCGTTCGCGAGCAGCATCAGCTCCTCGATCATCGAGTAGGCGCGCTTGACGCCCGCGTCTTGCGCGCGCCGAACGACGTCGGTCGGCGCGCCGCTCTGGGGGTCGACGAGCACGCGCGCCTCCGGCAAATCCATGTCGAGCGCGCCGCGATTCATGCGAGCTTTGCGCAGCTTGCGGGTGAGCTCGTCCATCACCTTCAGGTCCTTCTTGAAGGCTTCGGCCGCCGGGCTCTTCGGCGGCGTGTCGCTGAAGCCCAGCGTGCGCGCGACGCCCCCGTAAGTCAGCATCGCCGCCGAGCGCATGACGCCTTCGACGATCTCGAAGTCTCGCAAGGTGCCGTCGCGATCCAAATCGGCGATCACGCACATGCACAGGCGATCACGCTCGGGCAGCAGCGAGCACAGATCGGCCGCCAGCGCCGCCGGCAGCATCGGGATCGCGCGCGTCGGCAGGTAAACGGTGCAGCCGCGCGACAGCGCTTCTTCGTCGAGCGCGGTGCCCGGTTGCACGAACTCGCTCACGTCCGCGATCGCGATCCAGGCTCGGTAGCCGTCGCCACGCTTCTCGACCCACACCGCGTCGTCGTGGTCGCGCGCGTCTTCGGGGTCGATCGTCGGCAGCGGAATTTGGCGCAAATCGGTGCGCCCCGCGGCCAGCGTCTGCTGCAGGCGCTGGGCCAAGAGCTCGGCCTCGCGTAGCGCGGCGTCAGAGTGCGATTCGCGCACGTCTTCGCGTACCAAGATCTTCGCGATCTCGACGTTCGGGTCCCCGGGCGGCCCGAGCACGCTGACCAGCTCGCCCTCCGGGTTCTCGTCCAGGAACTCGGGGAAGCGCGTGATGGCAACGACGGCCGCGTCACCGTCCTTCGCCTGCCGGCCCGGATCGTCGATGACGATCGGGCCGCGCACGCGCGTGTCGTCGGGCTCGAGCCAAGCGCTCTTGCTGCGCCGGCGCAGCACACCCGCCACGCGCGGGCTGCGGCGCTTCACGATTTCTTCGATGCGACCTTCGAGGCCGCGATCGCTCTGGGCCACCACCGTGACGACCACGCGATCACCGTGCAAGGCGCCGCCGATGGCCTCGGGCGGCACGTAGACGTCGTCTCGGCCGGCGCCGCCCGCGACGAAGCCGAACCCGCGCGGGTTCATGCTGAGCAGCCCCTCGAAGCCCTTGTTGGGGCGAGAAGACTGGGATTTTTCGGGCTTTCTGCGTACCATGAAGGCGCCGTTCATAGCTCGCGTAACCCCGGCCGTCGTGCCGAAACGGCGAAAAATCGGCCGCGGGCGAGAATGTCGGGCTTTTTTGCCGGTCTTTTTGGGCACCATGCCCCTCCTGCGGCAGGTTGGGTATAGAGCCCGGGTGACCAAGCTGCCCGGTTTACCCCTGCTGCGCGCGGCGACGTTGCTGGCTTTGGCGGCCTCGGCCGCGCTCCTCAGCGACTACACGGCCGGCGCGCCGAGCTTCTGCAGCGCAGCTTCCGGCTGCGGAGCCATCCGGCAGAGCCCGCTCAGTCACGTCAGCCTCGGCGACTCTTTCCTGCCGCTGCCGGCGCTGGGCGTGGCCGGCTTCGCCGCGCTGTACGTGTCCTCGCTGCTGGCGCGGCGGGCCGCGCAAGTGTTGGCGGGCGTGGGCGGCGCCGTCGCGCTGTACCTGCTCTACGTACAAGCGTTCGTGCTGCAAACCTTCTGCTGGCTGTGCGTGACGACCGACGTGTCCGCGCTCGTCGCCGCCGCGGCCGCGATGACCCTGAAGCCCTCGGTGTGGGAGGACGCGGAGCGCTCGCGCCTGAAGCCGTGGGCGTGGTGGGCGTTCGGCGCGCTCGCGCTCGCGGCCCCGCTCGTGTGGCCTCAGGTGGCGCTCGCGCCGCCCGTGCCGGCAGGCGTGCTCGCCTACTACGCGCCCGGCAAGGTCAACGTGGTCGAGTTCGCCGACTTCCAGTGCCCCGCTTGCCGGCGTTTTCACGGCATTTTGAAGCCTGAGCTCGCAGAATTCGGGGACCGCGTGCGCTTCGTTCGTCTGAACAAGCCGCTCGACTCTCACCCGAGCGCCAAAGACGCGGCGCGCGCCAGCATCTGCGCAGAAGCGCAAGGCAAGCTCGAGCCCATGGCGGACGCGCTGTTCGCGGCCCGCGACTTGTCGCCCGCGGCCATCGACAGCCTCGCGGCCGGTCTCGGCTTGCACCCCGAGCTGTTCGAACAGTGCATGCTGGCCCCTGCGACGAGCGCGCGCGTGGAGCGAGAGTCGAGCCTGCTCACCGGCTCTGACTTCGAAGGGCTGCCCACCACCTACATTGGCGGCAAGCGCCTGCTCGGCGTGCAGAGCGCCATCGCGGTGGCCGACGCGCTCGAGCGCGCCGCGCGCGGCGAGGGCCTGAAGGGCGTCTCCGGCGCCGTGTATTGGGCGAGCGTGGTGCTCATCGCGCTGCTCATCGCGCGCTTCGGAGCGCGTCGCGCCGTGCCGCGCCCGGGCGTCGCGGCGCCTGGCGGCTAGGCGCGCGGGCGGCGCGTGCTCGGAGCGCGCGCCGTGTTACACTCCTATATGGCTCAATTGTCGAACGATGAGGGCCTCGTACCGGGGCCGGGTCAGGTGCCTTTCGAGGTGTTTCGGGCGCTGCCGAAGACGGACCTGCACGTCCATCTGGATGGCTCGCTCAGGCTGCAAACCATCCTCGAGCTTGCGCGAGAGCAAGGCGTGGAGCTCCCTGCGCTCGACGTGAAGGGGCTCGACTCCGCGATCGGCTGCGGGCGTAACTTCGGATCGCTGGTCGAGTACTTGCGCGGCTTCGACATCACGCTGCGGGTGATGCAGACCGAGGAGGCGCTCGAGCGGATCGCCTTCGAGCTCGCAGAGGACGCGCACCGCGAGAACGTGCACTACATGGAGGTCCGCTACGCGCCGATGCTGCACACGCGGCTCGGCTTGAAGCTCACCAAGGTGGTCGAAGCCGTGCTGGCGGGTCTGCGCCGAGCCAGTGAAACTTACGGCATCAAGGCCAACGTGATCGTCTGCGGCATCCGCAACATCTCGGCGGAGTCCTCGTATCAGATGGCGGAGCTGGCGGTGGCGTACAAGGGCCGGGGCGTGGTCGGCTTCGATTTGGCGGGCGCGGAGGCGGATTTCCCGGCCAAGCACCACCGCGCGGCCTTCCAGCTCGTGCGTGACAACAACGTCAACTGCACCATCCACGCCGGTGAAGCCTACGGCCCGGAGTCGATCGCCCAAGCCATTCACGTGTGCGGCGCGCACCGCATCGGGCACGGCTGTCGCCTGCGCGAAGATGGCGACCTGCTTCACTACATCATCGACCATCGCATCCCGCTCGAGTGCTGCCCCTCGAGCAACGTGCAGACGGGGGCCGTGAAAGCCCTCGGGTCGCACCCGCTCAAGCTCTATTTCGATCTCGGCGTGCGCGTCACCATCAACACCGACAATCGGCTGATCACCGATACCTCGGTGTCGAAGGAGCTCTTCCTCGTGCACACCAAGCTCGGCGTGCCCTTCGTCGACATCAAGAGCATGATCCTCGCGGGCGTGAAATCGAGCTTCCAGCCCTTCCACGAGAAGCAAGCCTCGGTGCGCCGGGTGGCCGCGGAGCTCGATCGCTATTCTGACCAAGACGGCAGTCTCCGAAGTGAGCCTCAGGCTGCCGAAAAGGCGCCTCGCCGCAGCTCAGCGAGCGTCATGCCCAGCGCCGAGTAGCCGCCGGCGCTGGGGCGTCGACGCCTCAGAAGTGGATGCCGCCGCGCACGTCGCCCGTCATGGCGGCCTCCAAGACGTCGACGGCTTGCGCGACCTCTTCGGAGTCGAGGGCTGGCAGCTTCACGAGGAAGCGCACGTACAAATCGCCTTGCTTCGCGCCGCGCTTGACGCCTTTGCCCTTCAGGCGCGCCTCCTGCCCGCTTTGAGCGTGCTTCGGTACGCTGAGCGTGACGGGACCATCAGGGGTTGGAACGCGCACTTTGGCGCCGCGGTGCGCTTCGGCGGCGGTGATGGGCAGGTTGAGGTAGAGGTCCAGGCCATCCCGCTCGAAGAAGGGGTGCGGGTTGACGTGCACGGTGATGACGAGATCACCTGGGGCTCCGCCCATCATCGAGGGCGCGCCGTGGCCCGCGACGCGGACCTTATCGCCTTCGCCGGCGCCGGGCGGCACGCGCACCGTCACGTCCTCGCCGCCGTCTTGCAGCTTCAGGCGCAGCTCGGCGCCGCGGATGGCGGAAACGAAGTCGATCGCGACCTCGCTCGCGATATCGGAGCCCTTCGACGTCGGCGCGGCGCCGCGCCGGCCACCGCGCCCACCGAACAAGTCTCCGAAAAGATCCCCGAATCCAGCGGCTCCCCCTGCGCCCCCGAAATCCTCGAAGTGGACGCCGCCGCCGCGTGCCCGCCGCGCTCCCGCCGCCTGCGCTGCGCTGCGGTACGCCCGCGCGGCCGCGGGGTTGAAGCCTTCCCGCAGCGAATCCTCACCGAACTCGTCGTACATGCGACGCTTGTCGGGATCGCTCAGGACTTGGTACGCGCGATTGACGGCCTTGAAGCGCGCTTCGACCTTCTGGTCGCCCGGATTGCGATCCGGATGAAGCTGGCCGGCGAGCTTCTTGTAGACCTTCTTGATCTCGTCGGCGCTAGCCGTCCGCGAGACGCCTAGCTCCTTGTACAGATCGGTGGCCATGCCTGACGCTGGAAAGTAAGCGTCGGTGGGGGAGGTCGCAAGGGGCTAGCCGGCATTTCGCGGCTGGGTGTGAGCGGAGACGGGGCGCGCGGGGAACGGAGGCGGGCGGCCAGGGATCAGGATCCGGGGGGGCAGAGCGTCAGGGCGAGAGCGGGCGGCGAGCGACGTTGCGGCGAGCGACGTTGCGGCGAGCGGCGGCGTTGCGGCCGGGCCGCTCGCGTTTCAGGGATCTGTGGTGCAGTCGACGATGAGGGAATCGACGTGCTGGTCTGCGGCTTGGTCGGTGAAGTCGGCGGTGAAGAAGATCTCTTTGAAGCCGTTGTAGTGGAGGAGCGCCTCCATCTCGCGCGGGAAATATTGGCGGTGGGTGAGCGGCACCGTCCAGGGCTTGCTCTTGCTGCCTTCGGGCATGAAATCCATCTGGATGAGCAGCAGCTGGCGCAGCCGGTCGTACTCGAAGCGCTCGGCGTAACGGGTGAGCTCGCCGGTGGTGGGGTGCCGAATGCGCGGCGCGCCGAAAGACTTTTCGGGATCGCGACTCAGATCCTCACCGTGAGGTACCGAGAAGTCGAAGACGAAGCGCCCGCCCGGCGCCAAGTGCTCACGGACGCGCGCTAGAAACTGCTCCATGTCTTTGCGCTCGTAGAGGTGGAGCACGCAGTTGAAAGGCGCGATCACCAGGGGGAAGCGCTGCGCGAGCTTCACCTCGCGCATGTCGCCCTGGTGATGCGAGACGCGCGCGCGCACCTGTTTTGGCAGCGATTCGAGCTGCTCGTCGAGGCTGTCGAGCATCGGCTGCGACAGGTCGATGCCGGTGACGGTGATGCCGGCTTTGGCGATCGCTAGCGCTACTCGCCCGTTGCCGATGCCGTACTCCAGCACCGGACCCTTCGCGCGACGCGCGCGCCTGACGTAGTACTCCACGTCGTGCGTGCGTTCCTTGTACGTCTTCGTGTAGTACGCGGCGTCGGCGTAGTGCTCGCTGGCACCCGCGTCTCCGGCGCGTCCGAAAGACCGAATCTTCAACGGCTTCTTCCCTGTCTAGCTCCGGGGCAAAAACCCGAAACCGAGGGTAGGCCCGGCGGCAACAGAACGCTGATGAGCCGCGGGGCCCAGCAGCTCAGTAGTTCGCGCGGCCCAGCTCGTTGATGTACTCGAGCACGGCGTCGTTCGTCGGGCGGTTGAAGCGCACCTTGCCCGCAGCGATCTCGCGCAGGCTGATCACGAGGGGCTTGTTCTTGGCGTTCACCAAGGAGGGGTTGCCCTTCATCAACGAACGAGCGCGAGAGGAAGCGAGCACCACGAGGGCGAAACGGTTCTCTTCCTTCTCCAAGCAATCTTCGACGGTGACGCGGGCCATGATTTCTCCAGGCGAAACGAAAGGGAGCGGAAGGCTAGTCGCAATGCCTCCCACATGCAACTTTGCCCATAACCACCTGAAACTTGAGGATTTTTGCCTGACGCGCGAAAACACGCGCGCTACGGGCTGCGCCGGCCGAGCGGCTCCTTATTCATCGATGGCGAGCCCCAGCGGGCGGCCGCCGAGCTCGAGGGTGACGGCGCTCGTTCGCCTGCCGGCGCTGGCTCTGGTGCACGCCCTTGCTCGACGGCCAGCGCGGGCGTGGGCTCCGGTTTGGGTGCTCGCTCCGGCGCCGGCGTTGATTCGGTGGCGGGCGTGGGGGCCTTCGCTGTCGCGGGCGCGGGCGCTAGCTCGAGCGCGGCGGGCGCCCGCGGCTCGGGCGGAATAGCGGCTGCGGGCGCCGGCGTCAGCGGGAGTGTTTGCGGCGGCGGCGTGAGCGTGAAGCGGGCCGCGATGACGATGCTCATGCCCACCGCAAAGCCGAGCGACACGTAGATGGGCAGCGCGCTCTTACCCGGCTTCGGGGCGGCCGGCAGAGGCGTCGTGGTGGCGGCGACGGGTCGCACGCTCGGCACGCTGGGCCGCTGTTTGCGCGCGGCCGGAATCGGCGTGCGGAGTGAGATGGCTACCGGCTCGATCGACCCGGGCGGGAGCGTTGCGCGGGCGTCGGGTGCTTTCAGCTCGCCGAGCAGCGCGCGGACCGCCAGCTGCATCGAGCGCGCGTCGGGAAAGCGGTCGTCGCGCGCGAACGCGAGCGCGCGATCGACCACCGCGATGACCGAGCGCGGCAGCGCGCACACCTCACCGAGTGACGGTGCCGGGCGCGTCATCGCGCTGAGGAGTTGCTCGGTTGCGCTGCCAGGCTCGCGCACCGGCACCCCCGAAAGGAGCAAGTACATCGTGGCCCCGAGAGCCCAAAGGTCACTGCGACCGTCGAGCTCGTGCCACTGGCCGAGCGCCTGCTCGGGCGGCATGAAAGCGGGCGTGCCGAGCGTGGTTCCGGCGCGCGCGCCGTGGGTTCGCGCCGCCGTTTCCACGCGCGCGATGCCGAAATCCAGCAGGCGCACGCGGCCGTCGAGCGTGAGGAACACGTTCTCGGGCTTGATGTCGCGGTGCACGATGCCGCGGTCATGGGCGTGCACCAATACGTCGAGGAGCTGACAGCCGATCTCGAGCACCTCGCCCAGGCTCAGCGGCTGCGAGCCAGCTTCGATGCGCTCGGCTAGCGTTTGTCCGCGCAGCAGATCCATCACCAAGAAGACGGCGCCGTCCTCGGTCGTGCCTTCGTCGCGCACCGTGACGACGCCCGGGTGAGAGACGCGGTTGGCGGCGTAGGCCTCGGCGAGGAAGCGCTCGCGCATCTCCTCGCAGCCCGCGAGATCCGGGTGCAGCAGCTTGATCGCGACGCGGCTACCGCTCTCGTGCACGGCTTCGAACACGGCCGCCATGCCGCCGACCCCGATCACTCGTTCGAGGCGCCACTTCCCGAGCACGACTTGGCCCAGACGCGCCTCCGCGGAGCGCGTGCGCTCTTCGACCGACACTGTCGAGCCAGTTGCCATCCGAAGCGAAAACCCAAGCCCTTCATGACGTGCTTCGGCTCGGAAAGCAACTCGAGTGCGCCCGAGGCAAAGCCCGCGAGCGTCACCGCATGCCCGGCGCCTTCGTCAGTAGCTCAGTTTGGATATTTCACGGTGCAGCCGTAGGCTTCCGTGTCAGTCACGGCCACGGGCCGCCCTGCGGCGAGGTCTGCCAAGGTGGCATCGACGTAATTCACGAGCTTTCCGCCAGTGGGCGAGTCGCCCTCGCCGTCGGGGGAGTTGTCGATGGCGCCGCGATAAACGAGCACGCCTTCCGGGCTGATGATGAACAGGTGGGGCGTGCGCTGGGCGCCGTAAGCGCGACCGACGCTGCCGCTCTCGTCGAGCAGGATGGGGTGCTCGAGCTTGAAGGCGTCTTTGGCGGCGCGGTTGGTGTCGACTCCGTGACCCTGCTTGCCCGGTGCGCCCGAGTTGATGGCGAGCCACACCACGCCGCTCTTTGCGTGGCGCGCGGCGGTGCCAGCGAGGGAGCCCTTGGTGTGACTGGCCTTGACGAAGGGGCAGCCCGGGTTGAACCACTCGAGTACCACCGTTTTCCCGCGGAAGCTCGAGAGCTTCACGGCCTTGCCGTCGAGGTCAGTCAGCTCGAAGTCGGGCGCGGGGGCGCCGAGCTGCGCGACCGTTGCCGCCGCCGCGGCTGCGACCGGTGCGCTCGTCTTGGCGGCCGTCGTCGGCTGAGGCTGGTCGCTCGGTTCGGCGCTGGCGGGGGCGTCTTGCGCTGGGCGCGAGCAGCCCCAACACAACAAGAGTCCGATGGCGCAAGCGACGCGGCGTCCCGAGAGCATGCCGCCAGACTACTGCGGTTCGCGCCTGCCGCAAGCGTCAGAGCCGCGGAGCCAGCGGAGGAGCCTGGCTCACGCGGCGTCGTACATGGCGCGCCAGCGCTCTCGCAGCTCGCGCGTTGGCGAGAAGAGCTGCAGCTCGACGCGGTAGCGCGACGCGGCGGGCACGCACAACACGACGTTGAACCAATGGTCGACGGCACCTTCACCTTCACCGATCGAAAGGCGAACCATCGAGCTTTCTTGAAAGGCGCGCGAGCTGTCGAGCTCGATGCCGCTCGGGCTCAGAGCCAGGCAAGTCACCTGCGCGGCGTCCTTGGTGCGCCGATCAGACACAGTCAGGCTCTTCTTTCGGGGGGCGCCCTCCAGCGCGCGCTCCGGCTTCGCGACGGCGGCCGCGTCCTTCACCGTCGGTCGCGGCGGGGCGGTTGTCGCGGCAGGTGTGAACGCCTCGAGCGCCGCGGGCAGCTCCGCGATGACCCGGTCGAGCAGCGGCTGATCGCCGGGGCGCTCCGGCTGAGGGATCCGAGACGCGTCGAGATCGCTGGCGATCTTGTCGGCGTAGCCGACCACCTCGTCGAGCTGCGAGCCGCCTTGGCGGTCGCCGACGATGGCGGCCTCGATGCTGGGCGGAAGCTGCCAGCTCTGCGCGAGCGCGCGCGCGAGCGGCGCGCGGTGTTGCTCGGCGATGCCCAGCCACTCTTGCACCGACAGCGGCCGCGGCGGCGCGTGCGTTTTGAGCAGCTTCTCCAGCGACGCGACCGCGATCGAGCGGCCGAAGCCGTGCAGCAACCCGGCCAGAAACGCCTCTTCGGGCACGAGCCCCCGCGACGCGCCGAGCTTCTGCGCCGCGAGGGCGCAGGTGACGCTCCGGCGCCACACACGAAACTTCACGTCGAACAGCACCCCGGCCGTCACCGCCACGGTCGCGACGCCGCTCGCCATCGCCAGCGAGCCCACGGTGCGAGCCCCGAGGCGGTTGACGGCTCGGGTGAGCGTGGTGATGGGCGCGGCAGCCGCGCCGGCGGCCGAGTTGGCGGCGGCCAGCACCGTCGTCGCCAGCGGCGCGTCCGCGGCGATCACGTCGGCGACCTCGGCGACGCCGTAGCCGTCGCGCGCGAGCAGTCGCTGCAGGCGCATCGCCACCGCCGGGTAAGGCGGCACGCTGAAGTCACCGCGGGTCACGACGTCGGTCAAGGCGCGGCCCATCGCCTCGGTGTTGCTCATCGCCGTGCGTACGGCCGGCGCTCCTGCCCGGGTAAGTGGGCCCGCTCACCGGTTGGAAAGTGCGAAATACGCACTAGTTCGGCTTGACGTGGCGCCGCCGCCCCCCAACAAGCAGGCCCATGTTTTGGCTGAGGGCCTGCCTGCTCCCCACGGCAGGCCTGTTCGCGTCGTTGCTCGTGATCTCGTCGCGCGCGGCGGCGCAAGACGATAGCGACGGCGCGCGCGCCTTGCTCGACGACGTCGCGCGAATCGTCGCCGCGGAAGAGGCGGAGGACTGGTTCACCGACCGCGAAGCCTTGCGCTCGATCGAGGTGCACGTCTTGAAGTCGCTGTGCCGCGCGACGCCAGAGGCCCGCGCCGCCGCGCTCGCTGGCTTGCGCCAGAAGCAGCGCGAGCTCGGCAGCGGAGAAGAGCGCTTCCGTGAACGCGGTGAAATGACCTCGGCGGCGGCGAGAGCGCTGACCATCGAGCGACAGCTGCGCGCGCTCGAGGCCGCGATCGCTCGCGCCTCCGAGTGTCCGTTTTGGATTCGACCCGAGCGCGGCTTCAAGGGCCTGCAGTCCGATCGGGAGCGCTTCACCCTCAGCGTCGAATCGGGCGGCAACGTGCAGCTCCGTTACACCGAGCAGCGCTGGACCTTCGGCGGCGGCGGCCTCGGGCGCTTGCTGGGCGGCTGGGGCTTGGATGGTCGCCACACGCTGCTCTTCGGAGCTGAGTTCGGCGGCGGCGCGATGCTCAAGCCGAACACCAATGCATCGCAGTTCGTGATCAACTATTTCCCCGCGATTCCGCTGGTTTTTCGCACCCGGCAGCTCACCTGGCACTACGACCTCGAGCTCGCGCCGGTGGGGCTCTTTCAGGCGGACAACACGCGCGCCAGCTACGGCGTACGCGTCGGTGGCGGCTTCGCGTTCACGGCGCTTCGCCGGCGCAACGTGCTGCCCTGGGCCGGCCTGTGCGTGGCCTACGAGCACTACTTCGAAGGGTCAGGGCGCGGCCCAACGCACTTCTTGCGCGGGGGCCTGCGCATCGGCCTGCCGTGGGACCCGTGACTCAAATCGAGTCGCCGAGCTTGTCGAGCTCGGCGTAGGCGCGCGCGAGCCAAAGCTTCACGCGCTCTCGCTCGAGCGGCTTGAGCGACCGCTCCCCCTCTCGCGCATTGGCGGCAGCCCAGAAGCTCGCGCCCGCACCGTCGAGCTTGTACATGACGTTCGCGTCGAGCTCGGGCAGATCGAGCGCGTGTCCGCCCAGCGCGTGCAGCTGGCTCATGGCCGGCGACGCCTGCAGCTGGCTGAAGTCTCTCGAGCGACCGTGGTTGCGTACCACGACGTGCGCGACGTGCGTGCCGTAACGATTCAGCGCTCGTTCGAGCTGCATCACGGAGGCGAACCCGCCGTCCGTCACGTGCCAGAAGGTGATCGGCGTGCCGAGCTCGCGCGCGAGCCCCAGCACGTTGGCGCCGTCGACCCAGGCGTCGATCGATCGCGCGCTTTGCGCGGGCAAGTCCACCAGCACGCGCCGATCGGCGCCGAGCGCGCGGTCGAGGATTTGGTCTGCGCTCTCGCTCGAGCTCAGATCGACGAAGTGACTGAAATCACCGTAATGGCGCACGAGCGCGCCGTGCGACGCGTCACCATCGACGCCCGCGAACGCGCGCCCGCGATCGATCCAATATTGCGCCAAGAGTCGCGCCACCACGCTTTTGCCGACGCCGCCCTTCTCGCCTCCGACGAAAT
Source organism: Pseudomonadota bacterium (assembly GCA_023431345.1). GTDB lineage: Bacteria > Myxococcota_A > Polyangia > Polyangiales > Polyangiaceae > PMG-095. The sequence goes on along the minus strand of JAEYWK010000134.1, from coordinate 34,753 downwards.
GAATTTGGCTCACCCGCGGGATAGAAGCCGGCGAGCCCAGGCGGTCAAGCGTCGAGTGCGCGCTGCGTCGCGGATGTCGCGCGCGTTTCGTGATCGGCTGTCGCGTGACGCTCGCGTTCTCCGCCGTGAGCCCGCCGAGTGTTGCTTGCGTGTTGCGCGTCGGCAGCGTGGGTCGCCGTGAGTCAGCTGTTTTCAGGCTTACGGTATCGAATCGCTCGAGCGGCTCGCCGGCCGCGGCGACAACCGCGTTGCGATAGCGCGACAGGGGATCCCGAGCGGCCGAAAACGCCAATATCACGCGCAAAGGGCGCTCCGGGCGTGTGCGCGGCCAAAATCTAGCTACGCTCCGCGGGTTTCATGACCGTCCCCCCTCCTCCTTTTTATCGCTTTCGTCCCCACCCCTGGCACGGTCTCGAGCCGGGGCACGAGGCGCCGAGTGTCGTCACCGCGTACATCGAGATCACGCCGTTCGACACCATGAAGTACGAGATCGACAAATCGACGGGCTACCTCAAGGTCGACCGCCCGCAGCGCGGCTCCGCGCAGCCGCCGACGCTCTACGGCTTCATTCCGCGCACCTACTGCGCGCAGCGCGTCGCGTCGCTGTCGACGCCCGGCGTCGACATGGCGGACGGTGATCCGCTCGACATCTGCGTGGTGAGCGAGCGCCCCATCACGCGCTCGGAGATTTTGCTGGATGCGCGCGTCGTCGGCGGCATCCGCATGATCGATCGCGGTGAGGCCGACGACAAAATCATCGGCGTGCTCGACAACGACCCTTATTACAAGAGCATCGACGACATCGCGCAGATGCCGCCGGCGATCGTCGATCGCATGGTCCACTACTTCTCGACTTACAAGCTCATGCCGGGCACCGAGAACCAGATCTCGGTCTCGGGCATTTACGGGCGCGACCACGCCGTCGAGGTCGTGAAAGCGGCGCTCGCCGACTATCAAGAGTCGTACGACCTGGCGCCGCCCAGCATGAGGTTCTGAGAGCGCCCGCGACGGCTCGGCCCTCGTTCGCGGCGGAGGGCCCGACGTCGACGCGCAGCGTCAGCCCCGCGCGCGCTTGAACAAGGCGCGCGCCAAGCGCTGCACGTTGGGATCCGGGTCCTCGAGGCAGCGGCCGACGATGCTGGCGTAGACGCTCGAGTTCTCGTGGAAGTGCTTGGCGACGGCCGCCAGCGCCGCGGCCCGCACCGCCGTGCTCTCGTCGCAGGCGAGCTGTTCCAGCACCAAATCAGCCACGAAAACCGGGGTGCTCCAGGTCAGCGCCCGGGCGAGGGCCAGCCGCTCGTCGGTGTCGGTCGATAGAGCCCAGGTGCACACCAGATCGATGCGCTCAGGCGCGCTGGCGCGCTCGAGCGCGCGGGCCAGCCCCACTGCGGCGGAGACGCGCACGTTGTCGGAAGTGTCACGGGCGAGCCGGCGCAGCTCGTCGGTAACGCCCGCGCCCGGACCTGGCCAAAGGCTAGACATGGCTTCGGCCGCTCGCGCCCGCACCTCGGCGCGTTCGTCCAAGGTGAGGAGCCGTAGGATGTGGGCGCGCTCCGCTCTTGCGTCTGCTACCTCGGCGTCGTCGATCAGTTCGCACAGCACCTCCGTCGGTAAATCACGCAGCGTCGCGGCGCTCGCCGTGCCCGCAGTCAGAACGAGCGATAGCGCCGTCATTCGCGCCATCGCGTGAGGGTTCACCTTGGCCAACCTGGCCTCCTCTGGTTCCGAGTGTGTGCGAAGAACAGAGTCCGCACACGCTTCATTCCCTGAGAAAGACGAATTTAGCAAACTCACGACGTGATGTCTCGTTGGCACGACGGCTGCAGTGGTGTGTTCGGACCCTCCAATCGGGAGCAGCGCAAATGTCACCACGGTCAGCTCGAGATGATGATGCAGGTGAGTCCGCGAGCGCGGACGGACGACGCGCGCCGGGCAGCGGGTCGCACCGTGTGAGCAAGCCGACGAGCGCCGCACGCGAACAAGCGTCGGTGCAGGCCTACTTGGATAAATATTCCGAGGCCATCACCGCTGGCGACACTCGCACCCTCACGAAGCTGTGGGGCGTTCCGGCGTTCGTGGTCGGCGCGATGGAGGCACGAGTTGTGCACTCCGAGGACGAGGTGGAGCAGTTCTTTGCCGGCGCTAAGGATAGGTACAACGCGCGCGGCATCGTCGGCACCCGCGCAGAAATCACCCACCTCGACTGGATTTCCGACGATTTGGTGATCGCGACCGTTCGCTGGCCTTACCTCGACCGAGATGATCGCGTGCTCGGCGAGGAAACTTCTTCGTACACGCTCCTCCGCGGCGAAGATGGCAGCTTCAAGGTGCGCGTCGCCACGCTGCGCGGTGAGTCCGCGGGCGAGGCGGCGCGGTAGCGTTTCCCGGATGCGGCCTGAACAAGTCTTCCGGGTCTCGCGCCGCCCGAAGACGAGACCGAGGACGAGACCGAGCTCGCGCCCGAGAAAGGAATGATGAGCGCACTTGGCGTGTCGGTGTGTATGATGAGCCCTCGAGGGAGGGCGCTCACGACGTTCTGACGAGTCACGTTTTCAATCGGGGCCCCCATGGCTCCTGAAAGGAAGAGGGACTGTATGGCGACGAAGGCAGAAGCGTACATGGCAGAGGTGCTCAGAGCGAGCCGACCTCCACGACCCAAGAAGGTCCGTAAACCGTCTCGCGACGAGAGCATCGACACGACGCTGCTCGATGGCGTGGGTACCGCTCCGCACAACTTCACCAAGCGTTCCGACAATCGCGGTGGCCCCGTGCTCGAGAGCTCGGCTTCTGGCAAGCCTTCTCGCAAGTCGACGCGAAAGAGCGCAGGGCACATCAAGGCTGCGTCCGAGCTGACGAGGCGCCAGGTCAGGCGCATCACGTCACCCTCGGCGCGAGCCGCGCGCGCTGCCGTTCGCTGATTGCGGCGCGCGCGACGAGCGGGCGGAGTTGCTCTCTGCGAGTCCCTTCTCACCATGAAGGGGCGTCGCAGGCTGAACCCGCCCGCTCTTTTCTTTTGTGGTGGCGGCTCCGAAGCGTGAAGTGGCTCCGCTTCTTGAGTATTCTGGGGAGACATGCACGTGAAAGGGCACGAGCCCGGGGCGGACGACGAAGCGCTGACGTGGCGCACGAACCTGGCGCTCAAGCTGATCCGCGTGCTGTTCGTGGTGTTCGTGGCCAGCGCGCTGCTGATGGTTCTGGCCATGGAGAGCGGCCCCGCGCGCACGCGTTTATGCGCGGTGGCGCTGGTGGCGGCTGCGCTGGTCGGGTTTCCGGCCGTGACGGGCCGGCCGCGCGGCGCCGCGCGCGCGTGGGTGCTCTTGATTCCCGCGCTCTCGACCGCCGTGTCGGGCTACGCCTACGTGGGCACGCTGTCGGGCCCGGGGGTGAGCTTGACGGTGACGCTGATGCTCGCGGGCCTGCTGCTCGGGCGTCGGGCGATGATCGCGCTGACGGCTTTGTCGGCGATGCTCGTCTCGGCCATCGGCTACGCGATGGTGACGGGGCTGATCGCGCCGCCGAACCCGCGCGACATCGCGATGACGTCGGGCGCGACTTGGGCGCGCTCGGTGGGCGTCACCTTCCTCGCCATTACGGCGTTCGGGGGCATGATGGTGGCGCTCGTCGCGCGCATGGAGCACGCGCTCCGGATTGCGCGGCAAGAGACCCTGCGACGCGAGCGCGCCGAGCGCGAGCGCGCCGAGGCCGAGCTGATGGCGGTGGAGGGCAAGCAGCTCGAGATGGTGGGGCGCTTGGCCGCTGGCGTAGCGCATGATTTCAACAACAACCTGACCGCCATCATGGGCTCCGCCGAGCTCTTGAAGCTGGAGCTGCCGGAGACCGGCGACGGCCGCGAGCTGTCCGAGAGCATCTTGCAGTCGTCGCAGCGGCTGGCGGAGCTGACGCGCCAGCTGCTGGCGTACTCGCGCAAAGCACGCATGCTGCAGACCCCCACGGACGCGCACGCGGTGATCAGCGAGGCCGTTTCATTGCTGCGGCGCTCGACGGACCCGAACATCGTGATCGTGACCGAGCTCACGGCCAGCTGCTCGACGGTGCTGGCGGACGCCGCGCTGCTGCAGAGCGCGATTTTGAACCTACTCGTGAACGCGCGCGACGCCATGCCCGCAGGCGGCAAGCTGACCGTCGCGACGGCGTCCCTGGAGCTCACGCACTCGAGCGCCCAGGGCCTGCCGCTCGGGCCGTGCCTGGTGATTGAGGTCATCGACACGGGTGGCGGCATTCCGCGCGAGCAGCTGCCGCACATCTTCGATCCGTTCTTCACCACCAAGCCGATCGGCAAGGGGACGGGCTTGGGGCTGGCGTCGGTCGCCGGCACCGTGAAGGCGCACGGCGGCAGCATCGACGTCAACAGCGAGCGCGGCGGCACCGCATTTCGCGTCTACCTGCCGTGCTCCGACGGCGAGGCTGCGACCGCACCGGTGGCCAGCCACGTCGTGCCCGGTAAGGGGGAGATCTTGCTGGTCGAAGACGACGCGATGGTCGGCATGACGGCGGTCGCGACCTTGCAGTCGTTTGGCTACGCCGTGACCCACGTCGTCGACGGCGCGCGCGCCGTGGAGCAGGTGAGCGCCCACCCCGGCCATTTTCAGCTGGTTTTGCTCGATCTACGCATGCCTGGCCTGAGCGGTGAAGCGACGTTCGAGAAGCTGCGCGAGCTCGCGCCGGACCTGCCGGTGCTGCTGTGGTCCGGCTATGGCGCCGAGCAAGACGTCAGCGCCATGCTCAAGCGTGGGGCTGCGGGCTTCGTGCAGAAGCCGTATCGCGTCGCGGATCTGAGCCGAGTCGTCGCGGACGCGATCCGCGGCGCGAGCCGCCGTCGGCAGGCGATCTGACGCCGCGCCCGCCTCGCGCGCCGCTGCTCGGGGCGCACGCGCTTATGGATGTGGGTTTCTTGGCCAGCGCCCGGGCGTATGGAAACAATCCGTACAGGCCCAAGCCCCATGCAGCTCCAAGAACTACCCAAGAGTGTTTTTCAGGTTCAGCCCCCGCCGCTCTGGTACGTCACTAACGGCGACTTGACGGTCGGCCCGGTCGTGACCGGACTACTGCTGCGCGGGGTCGAGGCCGGACGCGTGCCGGAGTTTTGCCATGTGCGCACTTACCGCGGCGATTGGCGGACATTGAACTCCGTTCGCGAGATTTCCGCCTTGAACAGCAAGGTCGGCGCGAAGGCGCCTTCGCCCGAGCAGCTGGCGGAGTGGGGCCGCCCCATCGAGCGCATCAAGGACGAGATGGAGCTCGCCCACACCGTGACGTGGCTGTCGATGGTCACGACCGGCGCCGAGAGCGCGATGTTCCACTACCGCGGTCGCTTCGGGCGCTCACTCGTCACGCGCTCGGTGCTCGGGCCGATGCCGACCGAGCGGCTCGGCTATGCGTTGCCCGAGAGTGATCTGGTGCTGATTTCGGCCCGCTTCGGGCGACCCGTTTTCGGCCCACCCTACGGTCCGACCGAAGACGCGCTGGCGATGCGCTTCGCGGGCAGCAAAGGCGGCTCGGGTGCGGTGGCGATGATCCCGGTGTTCGTGGGAAAAGAGCTCACGGCCATGCTCGAGCTGTCGCGGCCCGGCCACGCCTTCCGGCGTACGGATCTGCAACGCGCCGAGCGCATCGTGCAGCGCGCGCTGCGCCAGCGCAGCAACTGAGCGGGGGTGATGCGGCTCCGCCCGGCGTCGCGCGGCTCCGCCCGGCGTCGCGCGGCTCCGCCCGGCACCGTGCGGCGTCGACTGCGCCCGCTCAGCTCACGAGCGGCGCGGGGCCGAGATCCAGCGCCGCGGCGGGCAGCGGCGTGAACGCCGACTCGGCCGCGTCGAGGAAGCTGTCGAGCTCGGTCTGCCGCAGCAAGCTCCGCTGCAGCGCCGCGCTGTTCGGGATGGCGCGGCTCAAGTAGTTGAGCTGCTCTTTGAGTCGACCGAGCGGCGCGACGCCGTCGCCGAGCTGGGAGGCGAGCGCGAGCGACAAGCGGCGCAGGTGGGCGGCGAGATCCGCGCCCGACGGGCGGAACGGCTCACGTCCGGCCAAGAGCTCGCCGAGTTGACGGAAAATCCAAGGATTACGTAGGGCTGGGCGTCCGAGCATCACCGCGTCGCAGCCCGTCTCCTCGATCATGCGCAGCGCGGAGGTGGCGTACCAAGCGTCGCCGTTGCCGATCACGGGAATCGTCAGCTCGTCCCGCAACAGGCGGATGATGCGCCAGTCGGCCGTGCCCGAGTAGTGGTCGACGCGCCGCCGCGGGTGGACGGCCAGGTAGTCGAGCCCTGCGTCTTCGACCAGCTTCGCGTTTCGCAGCGCGTCGCTCGTGCTGTCGAAGCCGGCGCGCAGCTTCGCCGACAGCAGCCCGGGGACAGCGCGTCGCATCGTCTTCAGCAGCAGCGCGAGCTTTTCGGGTTGCTTCAGCAAGGCGGCGCCGACGCCCTTGCGCGCCGCGGTGTGCGTCGGACAACCGAGGTTCAGATCGACCGCGTCCGCACCGGCCTGCGCCACGACCGCGCCGGCTTCGGCCATCAGCTCCGGGTCGTTGCCCATGACCTGCACGCTGAGCGGAACTCCGGGCACCTTCTGCACTTGGCGGCGCAGGTACGGCGGCGAAATTTGCTCGCCCGCAATGCGCACGAACTCGGTGCAAACCAGGCCAATCGGCCCGTAGCCGGCGAGCACGGAGCGCACCGCCGCGTTGGTGACGCCCTCCATGGGCGCCAAGACGCAAGCGGGTGAAAACGGAAAGCGGCTCACCGGTCCGAGTGTATCCTCGTCGCGCTTGGTCCGCGAATCGCTCTGCAGGATGGGCTCGAGGCTCATGGGCTGGTCGTTGGTCGTGGCCGCGCTCGGTTGCCAGCGCGACGCCGAGAAGCGGCCTTCCATCGCGGCTTCAGCGAGCGCTGCCCTCGCTGCCGCGCCTGCGCCGCTCGCCCCGCCCGCGAGCGTGAGCACGGCCAGCAGCGCGGCGCCGCTCATCCTCGACCCCGAAGAGCGCGCCGCCCGCGCCTTCCTCGAGACCTGGACGGAGGCGCAAAATAGCGGCAATTTTCTGGCCTACTCGGCGCTATATGCGGACTCGTTCGTAGGCGTGAAGCGCGTGGGCGAAGCCAGCTTCCGCTTCAATCGTCCGGGCTGGCTCGCGGATCGACGCCCGATGCTGGCGGGCGGCGCTCGCGTCAGCGTGAGCGAGCTGAGCGCGACGAAGTCCGGCGCGCGCTGGCTCTTGAGCTTCGAGCAAGGCTTCTCTAGCCCGAGCTACCGTGACACGGGCCGCAAGCTGCTCGTGCTGACTTCGAGCGGCGATGGGCTGCGCATCGTGCGCGAGGAGATGGGCAGCGTGCGGGTGGACGGCGGCGGCGGCAGCGCCCGCGCTCTGCCGGGGTTCTTCGCCGTCGCGTCGCGCGGGGTCGTGCTGCGTAGCCGCGTCGAAGACTCTTGGCTCGTGCCGGAGCGCTTGCGCTCGAGCCAGCTCGTGCGCAGCCCGCCTCGCGACGACGACGACGGCGGCGAAAGCGCCGAGCTGCCCGAGGAAGGGCCGCTCGGCGCGAGCGAGGTGGTGCTGCCGCCGGAGGTGCGCGCCATGAAGGGCAAGCGCGTCTTCGTCACCGTCTCGCCCGAGCGCGCGGGGGAACCGCTGCCGCCGGTCTGCGAGTCGCGCATCATCGATATCCAGCTGGCGAGCTCGGCCACGCCTGCGTTCGAGTCCGTGCGCAGCGCTCGACGGCTCGACCACGTGTACGGAACCTACGTGCTCGGCGAGCTCGATCCGCCTTGCCCGCGCGGTTTGTGGGCGGCAGAGGCCCCGCCCGAGCCGCAGTACCTGCCGCAGTCGCTCGCCGGCGTCGCGCTGGTAGAGGCGCGCCGGGCCTTCCGCGCATCGAGCGAGTACCGAGCGCTGCAAGCCTCATTCACGGCGAAAGGTGGCCTCGGCGCGTGGCACGAGCGTGAGCCCGCGGCCGTGTCGTTCGGTCCACGTGACGGCAAGCATTGGGTGCACGTGTCGGCGTACCGCTACGGCAACGGTGAGATCGATGGCAATAGCCTGAGCCTGCTGTTCGAGCACAACCTCGGCGCGCCCCACCTGCGCCCGCTGGGCGTGGTCGACCGCGACGGCTACATGCTCACGCCTCGCCTCGCGTTCGACTTCGACGCCGACCAGCAGCTGGAGCTGCTCACGGCGCCGAGCGGTGAAGACAGCGTGGTCGAGGTCGTGCAGCTACTGCGGCGCGGCAAGCAGCTCAGCTTGCAGAAGACGCCCGTGTTCTTCACCCCGGACTTCATTTGTCCGGGGTAGCGCGCGCTGAGGGGCGCGCCCGGCGCCGCCGCTCGACGCGCATCGAGCGTGTCAGTTCGCGAGGCCGGCCGCTTTGGTGACGGAGCAGCCCCAGCCGCTGTAGGCGGCGTCGTGCTCGTCGGCGAGCTCGGACAGCGCGGTGGTGATCTCGTGCACGTTCTCGAGCTCGACGTCGTGCACCTTGCTGCACTCGAGCCCTTCGCCGGTGTCGGTCACGTCGAAGCCGAGGCCTTTGAGCGCCTCCACGAGCGCGGCAGGCGCCTCGTTCTCGTATTCGACGAAATGATCTACGGGCCGCGGCAGGCTCGCCTCGTCGCCCTGGTTTCGCAGCTGATCGCACACGCGCCGGTCCAAGATCCATTGATGGCGCTCCGCGTCGGGCAGCAGGAACTCGTTCAGGTACTCGAACTCGGGATCGGCGATTTGCTGCACTTCGGCGTCGTCGCCAGCGTGCTCTTTCACCCAGGCCGCCCACGGCAGCTCCGCGGGGCCGTACACCGAAATCTGCCAGACTCCCTGGCTGCGCAGCCTGCCCACGGGCTGAGCTCCCGCCTGCTCGGCGCGATCGAACAAGGCATCTTCGACGGCGGTCAGGCGGTCCATCTCGGCGCGGGTGCCGACGCCTTGCGGCCCTGAATCCAGCATCTTGATGAAGGCGTGGTGCACGTGGTCGTTCCCCTCGCGCGGGTCTTCATAGACGAAGCGAAGGTTGATCAGGATCGATGCGGGGGCGTCGTCCACGCGGCAGGGGTAGAAGTCCCACTCGTCTTGGCCGACCACTTCTTCGCTCATGACGCGCCACGCTGCGCGCATTCGTGCGGAAAGGCAAGCGCGTCGCAAGGCGGTCGTTGCGGCGGTCGGCGGCTTTTTCCGCGGCTTCAGCGGTCGCTGTCGAGACGGATTGCTACGTAAGCGCCCGCGACCGATGGGCCATTCGCGGGCCCTGGGGGCGAGCTCTCGCCCGCGCCGCGCATGTTTGCAGATCGCGCAGATCGTGCTGAAATCGCGCGAGGCCGCATGAACACCGAGCCGCACGGGGTGCTGATCGACGCCGCCAACGCGGCGGGCTCGATCGCTGAATACGAGCGCGCGCTGTTCGAGGTGCTGGAGCGCACGATCGGCTTCGAAGTGGCGTTTTGCCTGCGTCACGGCGTGCTCGGGCCGGTCACACCGGGTTTTCAGAGCGCGGTGCGGGCGGAGGTGCGCGGACGCTGGGCTGCTTACCGCGAAGATTTTCGCCCCGTCGAAGCGCGCGCGCGGCGCGTGGGGCGCGTGGTCGTCGATCGCGAGGTGCTGGGCGCGCGGCAGCTCGAGCGCACCTCCGTGTACCAAGAGGTGATGCGCCCGCACCAGGGCGAGAGCTCGCTGATCGCGTACCTCGGCAGCGAGTCGCGCGTCGTCGCGGGCGTGGTGCTCGGGCGGACTCGCGCTCGCTTCACGGCGAGCGAGGTCGAGCGGCTTCGCTTCGCGCTGCCGGTGCTCACGGTTTGCGAGCTGGCGGCGTCACGGCACGGGGCCGGCCCCGCCGAGCAACTGACCGCTCGCGAACGCGAAATTCTGGGCTATTTGCGGCTCGGCTACACGAATCGCGAAATCGGGGTGGCGCTCGGAACTTCGTATCGAACCGTGCGCAATCAGCTGAGCCGCGTGTTCGAGAAGCTGGGCGCGTCGACGCGCGCCGAAGCGGTGGCGCACAGCTTCTGGCTCGATCTCGGCTGAGCTCGCGACCGCGTTCGAGCGCGACGCCTTGGGCGGGACCTAGACACCGCGGCCCATGGGACAGCTGTCCCATGGCGCGGGGCGCGCAGCGCCACGTAGCTTGTCGTCATGGATTACGACCTGATCGTGGCGGGCGGAGGCGTGGCGGGCGCAGCGCTCGCTTTTCGGGTGGCGCAGTCGGGCGCGCGCGTGCTCGTCGTCGAGCGCGAGACGACGTTTCGCGACCGCGTGCGGGGCGAGAACATTCACCCGTGGGGCGTAGTCGAAGCCGTTCGGCTGGGCCTCGCCGAGGTGCTCCGCGGCCCGAGCTTCCGCGCCGTGCGCGCCTGGCAGCTGAACGTGGCCGGAGCGCCGCTCTTCGAGCGAGATTTGTCGCAGACGCCCGCCGGCGAAGCGGCGATCGACGCGCACCATCCGGAGCTGCAAGAGGCCTTGCTGGCGGCGGCCGAGCGCGCGGGAGCGCAGGTGATGCGGGCTGCCGTGGTGACGCGCGTCGAGCGCGGCCGACCTGCTATCGCGCAGGTCCGCGTCGGCGGCGCCCAGCGCTCGCTGAGCGCACGGCTCGTCGTGGCCGCAGATGGTCGCGAGTCGCCGCTGCGGAGCGCGGCGGGCTCGACGAGCTACCAAGCGCTGTCGCCGCTGCTCACGACGGGCTGCTTGGTAGGAGAGCACGCAGGGCCCGAGGCGCAGCTGAGCTTGTTCTATCCGCCAGAGTTCTGTGCGGTCGCGCTATGGGTGCCGCTACCCGCACGCCGCGCGCGCATTTACTTGGTGCGGCGCCGCGACGCGGCTGGCGAGCGCTTCAGCGGCGACGCGGCCAAGCCCGCCTTCTTTGCCGCGTGCGGAGCGCTGGGCATGCCGAGCTCTTGGCTAGCGTCGGCACAGCTTCAGGGGCCGCTCGCCACCTTCGACACCACGCTGAGCGAGAGCGAAAGCGCAGCCCTCCCCGGCGGGCTGGCGCTCGTGGGCGACGCCGCGGGGACGGTCGATCCCGCTTACGGCTGCGGCCTTTCGCTGGCGCTGATGGACGCGCGCTCGCTCGCGGAGCGACTGCTCGAAAGTCAGGATTGGGACGCGGCGGCGGCTCGCTATGCGCTCGATCGTCGCCGCTATGCAGCGAGCCTACGCGCGGTCGAAAGTTGGATGACTCGCCTGCTCTACACCCCCGGCCCCGCTGCGGGCGAGCTCCGGGCGCGCGCGCTGCCAAGGCTCGGCGCCCTACGCATCGACTTGATCGGCGCCGGCCCGGCTTCGCCTACCGATCGTGAGACCGAGCAGGCGCTATTCGCATGAACCGGCAGCGCTTGCGCTTTCGACCGCGTGCGCCGCGCCCCGCCCGGAGCCGCGACCCTGCTCGGTTATCCGGCGGAGGGCGCGTTCAGGCGCTGAATCAAGCGCTCTTCCAGCGCCGTAGCCTCGATGCCGAGCGAGGCGGCGGCGGCGAGCAGCAGCGCGTGCTCCCGCGGATCCAGGTCATGGTCGGCCGCGGCGGCGTCGACCAGCAGCGCGAGCACACGCGCCTGAGCGCTCGGATCGAGCTCGCGGAGCGCGGCGGTAGCCGTGCCGAGAGTTCGCAGGCTGAGCGGCGCGTCCGGCTCGGGCAGCCTCCAGCGCGCGGCGGCGCGCCGCACGAAGTCGCGCTCCTCGGGGCGAATCACGCCGTCAGCGGCGACCACCGCCTCCAGCAGCGAAGACACCTTGGCCCGCATCGCCTGATCCATGTCGGCCAGAGTAACGCGAGTCGCTCTGGCTCGACAGTTGTTTAGCCGCGCTGAAGAGCTCGGGCTACGGCAGCACGGCGGGCGAGGGCTCGCCGCTGTACACGTCGTTGCAGCGCGGCTTGGCGGCGTTGCTCGGGCACTTGCTGGCCAAGTTCTTGTAGTAAGCGAGATCGTGCGCGGGCGGCGCGTAGCCGGCGGGCAGCTGCTTGGTGTTGACGCTCGCGAAGTAAGTCAGGCACGCGTCGCGCCACCAGCGCGCTTCGTGATGCTGAATCTTCAGCATATCCGCGACCTCTTGGTAGCGCTTCTCGTCGACGCGCCCCTTCGCCGCCGTCCACTGCTCGCGCATCGTGGCGACCGCGTCTACCCCGCTGCTGTAGCGATGCACGAGCTCTTCCCACACGCTGCGGCCGCTCGAGGCGAGCTTGTCGTCCCAGCCCACGCGGTGGAAGAACAGCAGCAGCTCATCGGGCACGCTGGTTCGGCTACCGAGCACGGTCGCCACGGGCGCTGCATAGTTAGAGACGGCCTTGCTGCCGCTCGCGGTGCGATCGTAGCCAATGCCGCTCGCGTTCGCGGCGTGGTAGTAGAAGGGGTTCCAGTTCGCTTGGCTGAGGTTGTTCACCCACGGCGCGGGCCCATAGTGATGGTCGGTGCCCATGATGTGGGCGAGGCCGAGCGGCGTCATGTAACTGACGAGCGCTTCGCGCGAGGCCATCATCAGCTCCTTGACCGGCTGCACGACGACCGGATCGTTCGAGAAAGTTTGCCGGATCCACTCGTCGGCCACCGACTCCGCGGTGATCGCCGGGTCCCACGCCATGCGGCCAAAAACGTACCAATTGGCCTGATTGAAGTGCGATCCGCTCCAGTTCGTGTCCGTGCCGATGTTGGCGACGCCCGCGATGGCGCTGTCGGTGTGGCCGTCGACGCTGCCGTCGATCACCTTCGCGACCGTCGAGCCGGCGCCCTTGGCCTGCGTATCGGCCTTCAGCACCTCTTCGAACAGAGGCCCTAGGTAAGCGAGGTGCGTATCTTCACCCAAGTACTCTTTGGTGATCTGTAGCTCGAGCGCGAGCGGCGTCTTCGGCATCGCTCCGAACAGGGCGTTGAAAGGCTCACGCGGTTGGAAATCCAGCGGGCCGTTCTTCACTTGCACGAACGAGTTGGCGCCGAAGTTGCCATCGAGCGGCTTGAACTCGTCGTACGCTTGGCGGATGCGGTCCGCGCCGCTCGTGGAGTACACGAACGCGCGCCACATCACGACGCCGCCGTGCGGGGCGAGCGCGTCGGCGAGCATCTTGGCGCCCTCGGCGTGGCTGCGCGAATAATCTTGAGGACCGGGCTGACCCTCGGAGTTCGCTTTGACCAAAAAGCCGCCAAAATCCGGAATTTTTTCGTAAATTTCGGTGGCTTTGGCCGCCCACCACTGGCGCACGGCGCTCGCTTGCGGGTCTGCGGTGCTCAGGCCCCCGAGCTCGATGGGAGCGCTGAAGCGAGCCGAGAGGTAAACGGAGATGCCGTACGGTCGAAACACCGACGCCAGCGCCGCGACCTTCGCGATGTTCGAAGCGTTGAGGATCTGCGCGTTCGAGTTGACGTTGTTGAGCACCGTGCCATTGATGCCCAGCGACGCGTTGGCGCGCGCGTAGTCGGTGTAACGCTCGGAGAGCGTTCCGGGCAGGCTGCTCCAGCTCCACAGCGAGCGGCCCGCGTAGCCACGCTCCACGCTGCCGTCCATGTTGTCCCAATGGTTGAGTAGGCGTCGCTTGATGCGCGGAGCGCTCGCCAGCGCGAGGCCGTCGAGCTTCTGGTGCCGCTGCAGGTGGCGCAGCAGCGCGAACGCGCCGTGAAGGGCGCCCACGTCCGTGTTGCCCGCCACCACGATCGCCTTGCGCCCGGCGATTTCCGTGGCTTCGACGACGTAACCTTCGGCGCCCACGGCCGCCAAGCGGCTCGCGAGCGGCAGCGACTTGACCAAATCCGAAGCAGCGGTCGCGAGCACGACGGCCCCGTCGGCGCTCGGCGCTTCGGCCAAGGCCGGCTCGACGCCGGTAAGCCCCTTCAAGCCGCGCACCAGCTCGTCGCGCGCGGCCTTCGCGCTGGCCGACGTGCCCGGCGCGACGAGCTGGGTGAGCCCGGCGCGATACTCTGCGAGCCGGCTCGGCAGGTTGACGAGCTCGTAGCGGAGCCACAGCTGGGCGCCCGTCTCGTCGGCGGGCGTTTGAGCCGGCTCCGGGTAAGGCTCGCTGACCACATCGCCGCTGCCGCCGCTGCCGCCGGCCCCGCCACCGCTATTGGTGCCGCCGTTCGCGCTGCCCGCCACCGTGTCGCCGCCGCTACCGACGTCGCCCCCGCTGGAGCTGCCAGCGACCGAGCTCGCTCCGCCCGTGCTCGGGTTGCCTCCGGCGCTCATGCCGCCCGCGCCGCTCGCGCTGCTGGAGCTGCCGGCGAGCGGCGCAGTACCCGGATTGGGCGTTTCGCTGGAGCAGGCTAAAGAACCAGACAGCGAGGCACAGATTCCGAGCCAAACGCTTGCAGTGACGAGGCGTGAGTGCATGACAGATCCTTGCTCCTAGAACGTACCGAGCTCTGCGCGAAGTATCTTGGAAGCGCCCCGCGTCGAATTGGACAATTGGACAGCGAAAAGCGCAGATGAAGGCGGTTGCGATCGTCGCGGCATCGATGAGCTCAGAGTGGCCTGGTGGTTCTCGCCGCGCAGCGCTGCTCGGCGCGTACTCGCAGGGGTGAGCTCGGCGCAGCGCGGCGCAGCGCTGCCAGCTCCGCGTCGGCCTCGGAGAAGCGCCCGAGCGAGCAGAGCGCCTCCGCGCGAGCCGCGCGTCGCTCGATCGCGAGCAAGCCGGTGGGAAACCGCCGTTGATGGTCGCTCAGCCCGCGCAGCGCCTCGGAAGCGCGCCCGGCGCGCAGATCTTTGGCGGCCTGCGAGAGGATCGCGACCTCTTCGGCGAGCCGATCGGGCGCGCGCTTCGCGGACGGCGCGAGCGACGCGGCAGCTTGCGTTTCCGTCGCAGGCCCGGCCGACGCGAGCACCGCCGCTTCAGGGCGGGCCGGGACCGACGCGGGGACGGCGGGGAGCGCTAGCCGCGAGGAAGCGAGCGTCGGCGTGGGTGCGTTCGACGGTGACAAGCTGAGCGCGGCCGCGACGCCTGCGCCGATCACCGCGGCCGAGGCCGCCACCCACAGCCCGCGCGGCGCGATCGCCGGCACCGGAGCGGCGAGGCGCGCGCGCAAGACGCCGAGCACTCGCTCTCGATCTTCCCCGCTCGGAAGGAGCGCAGCTCGCCCGCTGCTCACGAGAGCTTGGGCTTTCGGACTCAAATCTGACATCGCCGTAGTGCCCCTTCGGTTCGCAAGGTGTGCCTCGCGAGAGCTTCTTCGAATTCTTGGCGCGCCGTACGCAGCCGGGAGTAAGCGGTGTTGAGCGGGATTTCCAGCGCTGCCGCCACTTCGGGGACGCTCATTTCTTCGATCTCCACGAGCTCGAACACTTCTCGCTTCGAGTCGTCGAGACCGGCGAGCAGCTGCGTGAGCAGCGCCACGTCGCCCGCTTGCTCGGCGTGGTCTTGCGGGGACGCGGCGGCGCGCCCGAGCGTCGCTTGTTCGGCGGCGAGCTGCGAATCGCGCGCGCGCTTGGCGCGATTGGAGCGGCGGTATCCGCTCACGGTGCGGCGCACGATGCCGTAGATCCAGCTGCGCAGCGACTCGGGCTGCTGCACCGTGTGCAGCCGCGAGTGAACGACGATGAATACTTCTTGCACGACGTCGTCCATGGAACCTTCATCGACACCGAGGCGTTTCGTCGACGACCAGACGAAGTCGAAGTACTGCTGGTAGATGACTTCGAAGTCGGCCACGGCGAACGGAGCTGAGCTTTCGCGCGTCGTTTGCCAGGGGTGCCCGAGCGCGCTTGCAGCCATGAAACAGTAGTGCAGTGCCGCTCTAGGGCCCAGTCCGTCTAAAAAACCAGCATCGGCCCGGCGCGCACGCTGAGCGCCGCCGGTCCGAGCCGCTTTGCCTCGGAAATTCCCTCGATTTCGATGCGTGGGCGCGCGCTCTCGAGCCGCGCGCCCACGCCCACCGCGAAAGCGAGCCAATCGACGACATACCAGCGCCCCCAAGCCTGCACGCCCAGCGAGAGCCAGGTGGCGTCGGCGCTCTGCGTGGACTCGAGCGGGCCGGTGCCGCTCGCGTGGAGCCGCTCGAGGCCGGCCGTGACGCAAGGTGCGACCTCGAACGGCGGAGCACTGAACGCACGGCACGCATCGAGCGTGAGGGCGAAGTGGTCGAGATCGGCGCCGAGCGCGCGCGCGAAGCCGACGCTTTGCTTGGCGGGCAGACGCGCGCCCCCGATCAGCTCCCAGCGCTGAAAGCCGAGGCCAGCGCCTACGGCCAGCGCGAGGCTCGGTCTCGGCAGCGGGCCGACGTCGAACGCGAGCTGCGGCGCGATCGCGAACACGCGCAGGCGTCGCGCGTTCGCCGCTCCCTCGCGGCCGGGGTCGTCGCGCTGAGCATCGTCGTCGTCGTGCGGTGCGGCCCGCGGCGCGGGCGACGCTTCAAGCGTCGCAGCTGCCGCCGCTGGGTCGCTCGAGATGCCTCCTCCGCCGCTGCCACCCGCGCCCGCGCCGCCGCCTGCGCCCGCATCGCCCGCCGCTCCAGCGCTCGTGGCGGAGCCGGGGTCAGCCTCCGCGGGCTGCCCGGTTTGCAGGAGCAAGCCGAGCGCGACCGCCGCCGCCCCCGCCAAATCGCCGCAGGAATCAGAGTCGATGCTGCGCTCGCCGGACACGTCGCCGAGGCGCATCATCAGGCGCAGCCGGTAGCGCGCGCCCACGCGCGTGATCGCCCCATCCGCGCGCAGTCGCCCGCGCTCGAGCGTCGCTCGCGGCACGAGCGCGCGGACTCGCTCGCGCACCGCCGCTTGCTGTGGACAGCCGGGCGGCGCTTGCCACGACAGCTCGATGGGTTCATCGGCGAGCGCGCACACCGTCGCAAGCGACGTCACGAGCGCGCCCGCGGTCAGCGAGCGGCGGGCGTTGCGTGCACAGAGAGCGGGCATCGGCAGCGCGCCGAACGTACCACTACTGGAAGAGCTGGAGATCTACGGCGCTGGCGAGCTGCTTGTACCCGGTCGGGTTCAGGTGCAGGTGGTCGCCCGAGTCGTAATTGGAGAGCAGCGTATCCATGGCTTGCGGCGAGCGAACGGCCGCGTCGAGGTCGATGACGGCGTCGAAATTTCCCGCGGTTCGGATCCAGGTATTGACGGCAATTCTCGCCGTTTCATGGGCTTGGCTGTAGTAGCTGTGGCCCTTGAACGGCAGGATCGTCGCGCCGTAGATGCGCAGCCCCGCCGAGCGCGCCTTGGTGACGAATTGCTGATACGCGGCGGTGATGTCGGCAGCCGCGGCGTTGTCGCCGATGTCGTTGACGCCTTCGAAGACGATGACGTAGCGAACGCCGCTCTGCTTCAGCACGTCGGCCTCGAAGCGGGCCATCGCGGTGGGGCCGAGCCCGGCGTTCAAGATCGCGTTGCCGCCGATGCCTTGATTCAGCACGCCGACGCGAGCGGTCGCCGTGTTCGCTTTCAAACGCTCCGCGAGCGCGTCGGGCCAGCGATCGTTGCCGTTGGTGGTGGTGCCGCGGCCATCGGTGATCGAGTCGCCCAAGATGACGAGGGCGCGCGCATCGTCAGCAGCCATCACGTCGATGCCCGAGAGGACGTACCAGTGGTCGGTGCTGACGGGAGCCGAGAGCGTGGCGTTGCCGGCGGCGTTTCCCGCCTGCAAATACGAGGTCGTCCGCGAGCCGGGGTGACCCGTGATGTCAGCGGAAGTGGCGCCGAAGTGGATCGACACCGCGAGCTTCGACAGCGGCTCGAGCGCGAAATCGACCGCGTCGGACCAGACGATCTCCTTGGCCGGAATGGTGACCGAGCTCATGCCCGCGAAGGCGAGCGGCTTGCTCGTCGCCGCCGTGATGGCGCTGCCACCCGCCGAGGACGCGATGTGCACGCCGTTCAACGTCACCGGCGTCGAGCCGTACTCGTTCGAGAAGCGCAGGCGCAGCTTTTGCCCACCGATTGAAACGCGCACGATTTGACGCAGCGTGTTGTTGGTCAAGCCGGGCGAGGGCGGCTTGTTCGCCTCCTCGGTCAACTGCTGCGCCGACGACCAAGTGCCGACCCAAGCCTCCGCGCTCGTACCGCCGCTGCCGCTGCTACCCGCCGTGCCCCCGCCGGCGGTGCCGACCCCGCCGGTCCCTGCCGTGCCACCTTCACCCGCGTTGCCCGCCGTGCTCGTGCCGGCGGCGCCGCTCGCAGCGCCCGTGCCTGCGCTGCCGCCGCCACCGCTCGCCCCGGCTCCGCCTGCGCCGGCCCCGCCCAGCGTCGCGGTGCTACCCGAGGTGTTGGCGTCGCCGCCACCGCTGCCGCCGCCCCCGGTCGTGGCGCTGCCCGCCGCGCCCGAGGAGCCGGCAGGCGGAGACTGCGGCAGCGATTCGGTGCCGCAGCTGACCAGCAACAGCAGCGCGCTGAGCGCGGCCCAGTAGCCCTTTCGTCCGGAGCGCATCAGGTGAACGCCGGCGCCTGCCAATCGACCCGACCCGAGAGTGTGCTTGCGGCTTTGGTGCGCACGTTGGTGTAGTGCCGTTAGCGCGCCCGGCCCGTCGATAAAAGAGCTAGCAGCCGCGCCGAATGCTCGGGGCGAGCTCGCGGGCCAGGCGCAGAACGACTCACTCGGCCGCCGTCTCTCGGCTATTCGAGCCCCAGCCGCTCCATGTCTTCTTCGTCGAGGCCGAAGAAATGGCCGACTTCGTGCAGCACGGTGATGCGCACCTCGTCTCGGAGCTCTGCCTCGTCCTCGAAGGCGGCGCGCAAGTTGTGGGAAAAGATCAAAATGCGCGTGGTCGTCAGCGGCACGTCGGTGCCCGAGAGCTCCTCCGACGTCGCCCCCTCGAACAAGCCCAGCAGCCGCGCGTCGACGCCGCTCTCGACCAGCGCGCGGCTCGGTCGCGGCTCGATCAAAATCGTCACGGGGCCGAGGCGCGCGGCGAAGTCCGCCGGCAGCTCGGCCAGGGTCTGCTCCACCTCGTCCGCGATGATGTCGTCGCAATCGGCCCACGGCGGAAGCTCGGCGCGGGCGTCGAGCGTCAGCGTCACCAGCATTTCGCGGCGGCGCTCGGCTTCGCGCTCGAGGTCTTCGTAGGCGAGGGCGGCTTCGTAGTGCGCGTCGGCCGAGTCCGGCTCTTCTGCGATCCACGCGAGCGCTTCCGCCAGCAGCTGCTCGGGATCTGCTGGCTCTTCGCCTTCTTCTGCCTCTTCTTCGCGCTCGTCGCCGTCTTGCATCGCGGAATCGCAGCGTAGCAGCGAAGGCGGTTGCAACGCCGCACCGAAGCGGCTGAGATGCGCGGTCATGAAGACCCAGGCCGCGGTGGCGTACGAGAAGGGCAAGCCTTTGGTCGTGGAGCAGGTCGAGCTCGAGGGCCCGAAAGCGGGAGAGGTGCTGGTGGAGCTGAAGGCCACCGGCGTTTGCCACACCGACGAGTTCACGCGTTCGGGCGCTGACCCCGAAGGGTTGTTCCCGGTAATTTTCGGCCACGAAGGCGCGGGCGTCGTGCAAGAGGTGGGGCCCGGCGTCACCAGCGTGGCCCCGGGTGATCACGTGATCTTGCTGTACACGCCCGAGTGCCGCGCGTGCAAATCGTGCCTCTCGCGCAAGACCAACTTGTGCACCGCCATTCGCGCCACGCAGGGCAAGGGCTTGATGCCGGACGGCACCAGCCGCTTCTCGATCGGCGGCAAGAAGATTCACCACTACATGGGCTGCTCGACGTTCGCGAACCACACCGTGCTGCCCGAGATCGCGCTGGCCAAGGTGCGTAAAGACGCGCCGTTCGACAAGATTTGTTACATCGGCTGCGGCGTCACCACCGGCGTTGGCGCGGTGCTCTTCACGGCCAAGGTCGAGCCGGGGGCCAACGTGGTCGTGTTCGGGCTGGGCGGCATCGGGCTGAACGTGATCCAAGGCGCGCGGCTGGCGGGGGCCGACAAGATCGTCGGCGTGGATCTCAACCCCGAGCGTGAAGCCATCGCGCGGCAGTTCGGGCTCACCCATTTCGTGAACCCGGCCACGCTCGGCAAAGATCTGGTCGGGCACCTGATCGAGCTGACCGACGGCGGCGCCGACTACAGCTTCGAGTGCGTGGGTAACACGACGCTCATGCGGCAAGCCCTCGAGTGCTGTCACCGCGGCTGGGGCGAGAGCATCATCATCGGTGTCGCGGGCGCGGGGCAGGAGATCTCGACGCGCCCCTTCCAGCTCGTGACGGGCCGCGTCTGGAAGGGCACCGCGTTCGGCGGCGCGCGCGGCCGCACCGACGTCCCCAAGCTCGTCGACTGGTACATGGACCGCAAGATCGCCATCGACCCGCTGATCACGCACACGCTGCCGCTCGAGCGCATCAACGAAGCCTTCGATCTGATGCACGAGGGCAAGTCGATCCGCACCGTCATTCAGTATTCATGAGCGCTGCTGCTCGAGCGTCGTATTCCCACGGCGCCGCCGCCCTAGCGCGGTCGCGGCTCGATTCTGCTCTGACGTGGGCGCCCGACGTTGTACAAGCGCTGGCGTGGTGCTCAACCGAATCCGCTCGAAGCTGAACGACTTCGTTCGTCGCCCCGACTTGCCCGAACGCAGCCCCGCCGGGGCGGCCGTGACGACGAAGCGCGCGCCCGCGCCCGTCGTGATGTACTTCGAGAAAGATCGCAACCAGCGGCTGATCGAGCGCGTACGCGAGCTGCTGAACGCGAAGCAGATTCCGTTCACCGCCCTCGACGTCAGCGGTGACGCCGCCACGGTCGCGTTCGTGATGCGCGAGGCGGCGTGCGAAGACGATGACCTGCCGATCGTCTTCGTGGCGGGGGCGCCCGTCGGCGGCTTCAACGAGCTCGTGGAGTGGGACGTATCGGGCAAGTTGAAGCGCGCCGTCTTCGGCGATGGCTGACGCCCGGCGCTTCCTGTCGCTGGTAACCCGCGTTTAACGTCGGCGGAGCAGCAAATTGATGAGCAGCGTGAGCACGAGGCTGACGACGATGCTGGTGACGATCGGGAAATGAAAGCTGAAGGTCGGGCGCTCGATCGAGATGTCACCCGGCAAGCGCCCGAGTCCGAGCTTACTGCCGACGACCAGCACCACGCAGGCGACGGCGAGCACCACGCCGAGCAGGATGAGTCCCTTGCCGAGCTGGTTCACTCGCCGAGCGTAGCGCAAGCAGGCGTCGCCCGAGCGCCCAGCTTGTTGACGTTCGAAGGGGAGGCGATCTAAGGTCAAAATTCTCTTCGAGCGCAGTCGGCAGCTGGGTTGGATGGCTGGCGACGTGCTCGGGGCGGGATAGTCGTGTCGCGAACGCTCGATGGCGCACCTCGAAAGTAGCTGCTTACCGACAACTCAGCGCCGCTGGACGCGCGTCTTCGCCTTCGCGGCCGCGATGTGCGGCGCCTTGGCCTCGTCGCCGGCCCAGGCGCAGGAATCCGAGCCCGATCCGGACGCGGTCCAGGTGCACGCCTTCGTGAGCCAAGGCTTCATCAAGACGACGGCGAATAACTACCTCGCAGAGTCGGAGCGCGGCAGCTTCGAGTTCACGGAGGTGGGGATCAATTTCGCCAAGTCCGTCTCGGACAAGCTGCGCATCGGCATGCAGCTCTACGGCCACGACCTCGGCCCGATCGGCAACTACGCGCCCACCTTCGATTGGTACTACCTCGACTACCGCTTCTTCGACTGGTTCGGAGTGCGCGCCGGGCGAACCAAGATCCCCTTCGGGCTTTACAACGAGAGCGCAGACGTCGACGCCGCGCGTGTGCCCATCCTGCTGCCTCAGTCGATTTATCCGATCGACCATCGCGACTATTTGCTCGCGCAGACGGGAGGCGAAGCGTACGGCAATCAGCGCCTGGGCGAAGCGGGTGAGCTGGAGTACCGAGCCTACGGCGGCGTCCTCGATCTCGGCGTGCCGACGGCTCCCAACCCCGGCATCCTCGTCAGCAACTTCAAGGTGCCCTACGTTTACGGCGGCCGCTTGATGTGGCACACGCCCGTCGAAGGCCTCGTCGCGGCGGGCAGCTATCAAGCGCTGCGCTTCGATTGGAACTACCACGTGATGCCGGAGCTGATCGGACCGCTCCAGACGGCCGGGCTTTTGCCGGCCAATTTCGGCGGCACGCTGCCGGTGCAGTTCCGCGTGAAACTTTGGGTCGCCTCGCTCGAGTACCAGGTGGGTAACTTGGCGCTCGCCACCGAGTACAGTCGCTGGAAGGGGAGCTTCAAGAGCGACGCTCCGCGGCTGCTCCCGCCCCGCATCGTCAACGAGCGCTTCTACGGCATGGTCTCTTACCGCGTGACGCCGTGGTTCACGCCGGGCGCCTACTACTCTGGCTACTACCCGGACCGAAAGGAGCGCCACGGTCGCGCCGCCTACCAGCACGATGTCGCGCTCAGCCTGCGCTTCGACGTCAACGAGCACTGGCTCCTGAAGGCGGAAGGTCATTGGATGAACGGTACGGCCGCGCTCGAGCCGTCGCTGAACGAGGGCAAAGAGCGCCACCTCCTGGAGAAAGATTGGGCCGCCTTTCTCCTCAAGACGACCGCCTACTTTTAGCGGATGAGCGAGTGAGCATGAGACGCCTTTCCCGCACCGACGCGCTTCTCCCAGCGCCCCGCAGGCTCGCACGCCGCCTTATGGGCGTCGCTTCGCTGTGCCTGCTCGCGTCGTGGGGTTTCGTTCCGTCCGCGGGCGCCGAGGGGCCGCAGACGTACCAGGTGATCGTGCATGAAAAGAGCGCGGCCAGCTCCGTGAGCCGGACGCTCCTCGCCGACATCTTTCTGAAAAAGGTGACGCGGTGGGAGGGCGGCGAGCGCGCCGTACCGGTCGATTTGCGGCCCAGCTCCGCCGTGCGCCAGGCCTTCTCGGTCGACGTGCTCAAGCGCCCGGTGGGAGCGGTCCGCAATTACTGGACGCAGCGCATCTTCGCCGGCCGTGAGCTGCCGCCGCCGGAGCTCGAGAGTGACGAAGCCGTCGTCCGCTTCGTCACGAACAACCCCGGCGCGGTCGGCTACGTCTCTGCCGCTGCGGCGCTCGGCGCCACCAAGCGCATCGAAGTGCGCTGACGCGGCTGTGGCGGTCGCCAGGCGTTGGCTCGCTCGTGTCCTTGAGTGCGTGTCGCGAAGGTGCGGTGTCTCCGCCTCGGGATTTTCGTCACGAAATTCGGCGCGACGGGCTGAAAATGCACCGGCCGCGCTATCCCAGCGCAGCTAGCATGCGTCGATGCCGAAGCAGCCGTCGGTCGCGGCCGCATTCGGATCCGTTCTCGTTTCCTCCGATCAGCCTCGGGCGTTCGGGGAATCCCACTGCGAAGGTCCCTCCATGAGGCATTCAATTCTGTTCATCGGTCTGCTGGCGTCCTCGGTCGCTTGCGCGAGCTCTTCGGGCGATGACGGGCCCTCCGGGTCCGCCGGCACGCCCTCCGGCGGCGTTGCTGGTGGCTCGTCGGGTGGATCTCCGGCCACGGCGGGAGCCAGCGGCGGCGAGCTGACCGGAGGCAGCGCGAGTGGCACGACATCTGGTGGCTCGGCCTCCGGCGGAGAAGCGAGCGGCGTCGGCGGAAGCAGCGACACCGGTGGCGTGTCCGCAGCCGGCGCTTCGGGCGGCGGCATGATGAGCGGCGGCGGCATGATGAGCGGCGGCGGCCAAGCCGGCACCCAGACCGGCGGCGCGGGCGGTGGCGGCTCTGCAGCGGGTGGCTCCGCCGGCTCCGGTGGTGGAGGGCTGATGAGCAACTGCGTCGGCAAGGCGTGGCCCACCGCCGATCCGACCAAAGCAGGCCCGTTTCAGGTGGGCGCTGACAAGAACGTGGGGCCGCTGGCGGGCGTCGTGCCCGATCCGATTTATGGCAACAAGCAGCAGCGCTTCAACGTGTATCGCCCGAGCAACCTGGCTCAATCTGGCTACTGTCACCCGATCCTGATCTGGGCGAACGGGTACCGCGACAACCCCGAGCAGAACCCGCCTGACTGCATCGTCGACGGGGGCGCTGGTCGCTGGTGCGGTCAGTACTCGCCGCTGGTGAATCACCTCGCTTCACACGGCTTCGTCGTGGTCGCTCCGCTCAGCACCGCCACGGCCGAAGGCGATCCACTCCCGACGATCGCTGGCCTCGATTGGATCGTCGCGCAAGCCGCGGACCCCACCAGCCCGTACTATCAGCATCTCGACACCGCCAACATCGGCCAGCTCGGCCACTCGTACGGCGGAATGTCGACGTGCATGTCCGCGGCCGAGCCCCGCTACAAGGCGCTCGCGACGATCTGCGGCGCGCGCGCGCTGACCGGCGTGCACACGCCGATGCTCTTTTTCTGCGGTGAGAAGGACACGACCGTCAAATGCTCCGGCGTGAAGACCGTCTTCCAATCGGTCACGAACCAGCCCGCGTTCTTCCTCAACGAGCTGAACGCGGACCACGGTAGTTGGGTGTACCAAGGCGCGGGCGGCGTATCCCTCTCATCGGCGGCCGCCTGGTTCAGGGTGCACCTCATGAACGACACCGCCAACCGCAAATACTTCTACGGCCCGAGCTGCACCTTCTGCAAAGACAGCCGCGTCATCGCCGAGCAAAACAGCCTGATGGCCCAGTAACCGGAGCGAGCTAGTCGTACGCCGACCGCGCGCTGCGCCGCCACATCTTCAGCTTCTCAGTAACTCCATGACTATTGCGTTCCCACGGTGGCGGGAGCGGAGCGGAACGCGTCGCTGACGACGAACTCGGCAACGAGGTCGCGCCAGACGTAGTCCTTCGACGCCAGCGTGTCTTTGAGCGCGTCGATTTGCGGGAGATCCGGCTCGTCGTCTGCGCGCCCGTTGGCGTGGCGGTAGAAGTTGCGCACGAGGCAGGCGATGACTCGGGGATTGTCGCGCAGCACGGCTCCGAGCTCTGCCGCACCGTCGAACGCCACTCCGTCGAGCGAGCCAGTGGCGTCGATGGGCAAGCCGTCCTCGGTGGCGCGGTATTGGCCGATGGCGTCCAGATGCTCGAGCCCGAACCCCAGCGGATCGAAGGTGGCGTGACATTCCGCGCAGGGCGTGTCGGCGACCACGCGTTCCAATCTCTGACGCATGGTCAGGCCGGTCTCGTCCACGGGTGCGCTCGTGATCACGCAATCGGGAGGGGGGGGCGGTATCTCGCACAGGAGGCTATTCAGGATGAACACCCCGCGACGAGTGGGTGAGTTGTACTCGGGCTGGGAGTTGCCCGCGATCACCGCCGTTTGGCCCAAGATGCCGGCGCGCTCGGGGCCGACCGTTCGTCGCGCGAAGCCGGCGGTCGGTGGAGAGAGCCCGTAGATTGGCGCCAAGAGCGCGTCGACGAAGGTCTGATCGCTATCGAAGAAGGAGCGCACGTCGCTCCCTGGCGCGAGCACCACTTCTTCGATGAAGAGCTGAGTCGACCTCAGCATCGAGCTCTTCAACGCCGCGTTGAAGCTCGGAAACCGCAGCGGATTTTTTTCGACGAGTGAAACCAGCTGGGCTCGTGACACTTCCTGGAAGAACTCGCCCATGCGAGTCAGCGCGCGCGGGTCATCCAGCAGTGGCGCCGCTGCTCTTCGCACACCGTCTTGGGTGTCGAGCTCGCCGGCCTCCGCCGCCGCGAGCAGAGCGCCGCTGGGAGGGGCGCCGGTGAGAAGAAACGAGAGGCGCGTCGCCATCGATGCGCCGTCGTACCGGAGCCGGCCGCTCTCGGGGTCGAGCGCGTTCGTCTCGACGCGATAGAGGAAATGAAACGACTGAAGCAAGCCGCTCGTGATGGTGGCCAAGCCGTTCACGGCGCTCGAGCCTGGCAGCGCGGCCGCGTCTTGTCCGACCTTCAGCCATCGCTCCACCTCGGGTTCGGTCAGGTCGCGTCGGTAGGCCCGCTTGCCCGCGCTGCGGATGAAGCCAACGACGCAGGCATCGTTCAGCGCCTCGTTCGGCTCGCAGCCCACCAGCTTCTGCCAACGGTCCTCTTCGGCAAAGACCTCGGAGACGGCGGCTCGGCTTGCCGCCTCGTACCGCGCTACCGATTCGGAGTTGATCGCGACTTCGGACGCGCCGATGGAGACGAACCCGCGCAACGTCACATCGTCGGGGAGATCGAGCAGGGTCTCGATCGTCCCCAGCACGCGGGAGACGGCGTTCAGGTACTCCGACTTCGTGAGGACCATCAGCTTGGGCCCGCCCTTCAGCAGGGTGACGGCTCCTCCCGTTCCCGCTCCGCCGCCGGTGGCAGTAGCGGCCCCTGTGCTGGCACCGTCATGGGGCTGCTCGAAGCCCCCGCTTCCCCCCTGGGCGCCGACGTTGTGGCTCGTGTTGCCGCAAGCGAGCGCGGACAGGCCAATCAGGACCAAGGCCGCAAATTTCGGGCGTGCCCGCCATGCACCGAGAACCGCCATCATGCTGCCATGCAGCCGCCAGCCGCGATTCGTCAGGCGCGAGCACATTCGGCGACGCGCGGCCAAGTCGGGGTCAGTCTCGGAGGAACTCGTTCGGCCGAGTCCGGCAAAGCTTTTGGGCAGCTCACTAGCTAGTGCACGATCCCCAGTACTCTCTCCGCACACCCCCCGCAGATCGACGCGTGCATGAACTCGGGCTCGCGGCGACGCTGGCATCTGGGACACCAGCGATACTGCGAGAGGCGCTTGCTCCAAGCCATGGCGATCAGCTCGGCTACCCGCGTGGGCGATGAGCGTGGCGGTACCTTCGCGAACGGCTGGCCCTTCCGGACCACACGATGACTGTCGGCCCAGTCCCAGCCGGCCTCCAGGATAACGAGCTTGTCGGCGGTCACGCGCACGATCACGACCGCCGGATCGCCGCCGAGAAGGTCTCCGGCCTCGTTGGTCGTCACGGGTTGCGGCAGCATGGTCTTGACCAGCTCAGTCCATTCGGCGACGGATCGCACTGGAAGCCTGGCTTGCGGCTTCGCGGGGTCGCCGAAGCACTGGCCGCAGTCCGGACACTCCCACGCTGGGTACTGGCCCGACTTGGCGGAGGCCGCCAGAACGGCGTCGCGCCGATCGGGCCGATAGCGGAGTTGCTCCTCGGGCGAGGGCGCAACGAACGGGCCAGCCAGCCTTGGTCGAGGAGCAGTCGGGGCAGCGGGGTGGCTTCCGGGGCATGGCACATTCTCTCAGAGGTTCGCATTCTCTCAGAGGCTCGCATTATTTGAGCAACGGGGGCGCTTGCAGGCCGATGACAGGGCTCAGGAGGATTTCGATGCCTCAGCCCGTTTCGAGCATCTCGCTCACCTTTCTCCAAAGCGTTACCTGCGGGGAAGACCTGCGCGCCTACTACGACTGCGAGAATCCATGACTGCCCTCCAGGCTCGTCCACGCCGGCCTGCGCGCTGGTGGCTCGCCCTTGCGTTGACGGGCGCGCTCGGCATCGTGGCCGGTTGGTTGCTCCGCCCGTCTCAGGCCAGAACCTTCGATCAAATCAACGCCGTGCTCTCGCCCCTTGGCTACGCCGTCGTGGGTATAACGGTGCTGCTTCAAGATTCCAAACGAGCGCGCTTGGTCATTCCGTTGCTGCTCATCCCGCTCGTGGCCGTCTGCATCCTGCGCCCCCACGAACCCGCTTTCGGCGCATTCGGCATCATCGCGTGCGTGGTAGCCATCATGGCCACCCTCGTCGAGCGAAAGTACCCAGCCATCGCCGCCGTGCTGCTCTGCTGCGCCAGCATCGGCATCAGCGAGCACCTCGCAGCGAAGTAGTCGTCCGGCGCCGGATCGCCCGGAGCACGTGAGGCCACGCCAAATCTGCCGCCCGTGGCCGCTCTCCGCGACGTGTCGATGCGTGCCGCGGTACAGCCTGTGCGGGGCTCACGGGCATACGCCGGAGTCGTCGTTGCCGTCGATTTCTGGTGGCAGCCCGATGTGCGTGGTGCCGACGAGGTCACGCAGTCGCTCGGCCTCGCACGTCGGCAAGCTCGGGTTGTCCGTGATGACGAAGGCGCCGCCGACGTGGTCCAGCGCATCGAGAGCGTGCAGGGTCGAAAGGCGGGCGTTGCTGGTGACAGTGAGATCCCCGTCGAGGCCGCGCACCTGTTCGAGTCCGCGTAGGCTCGAGACTTGGGGGTTATCGCTGACGACGAGCGTCCCCAGCCGCGTCAGGCTGTCTAGCCCTTCGAGGTCCGCTACGGAGGTGTCGACGAGGTCGAGGCGCCCTGCTTCCTCGAGCCCACTCAGACCTTGGAGGCTAGCGAGCTTTGGGCAGGCTCCGAGGTACAAGCGCTGCGCGAACTTCAACTGCTCGAGCCCGGCCAAGCTCGCGAGCGAAAGATGATTGGAAATCTGCAGATTGCCGCTGCCGCGTTCGAGGCCATCGAGGCCGCGCAGGTCGGTGATGCCGAGCTCGACGACGAACAGGTCGCCGACCGTCTGCAAATTCTCGAGCCCGTGAAGGCTCGTTAGCCCGGGCATGCTGAAGAGCTGAAGCACGGAAGCCTCAGTCAGATTCCTGAGGCCTGCCACGCTTTCGAGTCGAGGATTGCCGTACACGTTGACGCTGGCGTGCTTGAGCCCGCGCAGCCCTTCGAGGCTCCGCAACGCCTCGTTTTTGTAGACACTGACGAACGTGTCGTCGATTCTCGCGAGCGCTTCCAAGTCCGTGAGCGCTGGGTTATCGCTCACCGTAATCCAACCGACGTCCTCGAGCGCCTCGATGCCCGACAGGCTGGACAGGGAGACGTTGTTTGCGACCGTAACGCCGCCAGCGACTTCGGACAGGGCAGCCAAGCCCTGAAGGCTCGTGAGCTTCGGATTCGAAGAGATCGCGATCGTGCCGCCCACGGTGGTGAGCGCGCTCAAGCCCGTGAGCGCGTTCAGCGCGGGCAAGTTCCCGATGCGAACATCTCCTCCCACCTTCACCAGCGACTCGAGGCCGCGCAGGCTCTGCAGCGCAGGAGCGTCGGTGATGGTGACCTTCCCGGTAACGCGCTCCAGGCACTCCAGCGCGCGGAGGTCGAAGATGCCCCCGGTGATCGCCAGCGAGCCTTCAATCTCGTTGATGTCGCGGAGCGCTTCCACGTCGCCCTGCGCTTCCAAGCGCACGTTCCCGGCCGAAACGTGAGCTCCCTCGCAGCCCGGCTCCACGCTGGGGCCGCCGGCGCTCTGCCCCGCGCCACCGGCGTCGCCACCTCCGGTACCTTGGCCACCCACCTGCGTGCCGCCAAAACCGCCGACCATCGAACCGCCGGCGCTCGCGCCGCCCAGCTGATCACCGGATGTGCCGCCAACTGATGTAACCCCGCCGCCACTTCCCGTCCCGCCAAACGCACTTCCACCGAAAGCCCCGTCTGCGCCACCTCCCGTCGGCACACCGCCGCGTCCGCTGCTGCCATCCGCGCCGCGGTGACTCTTGCCCCCGCACGCCACCGCCATCAGCAGCACGAGGCAGCTGATGGCGACGCCGCTGCGCTCTTGCGTGAGGTTCTTCCTCCCACCGTGACCCATGGCGCTGAGTATAGGCCCTCCGGGCCAAGCTCCGAGGAAAGTTGCCCAGCCTGTGAGGAAAGCTCGGATGAAACTTGCGTTCTCGTAAGCGGTGGCGCCGAAGGACACGAGCGAGGGTGACATCCGGGGCCCTGGCGAGCTCAAGCCCCAGGGCGGGATCGGTCGTCACTGGCGTTCGCTAGCCACTCCCAATCACGTCCGTCGCTTGGGGCGCCGCTTGAGCAGGAAGAGGCCGGCGGGTTGCGACTTGGTCAGTCTGTGGAGCAGGCGCTCGTTGGCGTCCCGCGTGAGCAGCAGCTGAACGTCATCGCCGCGTGCTTCGCGAGCTGAAGTAGTCGTGCACGAGCCGACGCGCCTACATCCTTGAGTGGCCTGTTCATGTCAGCGCCTCCAGGTAAGGCCGCATGAACGGGTAGATGCGGTCAGCCTTTGCAGCGGCGACGAGCGCGTCGACACCGCCTCGGTGCTGCCGCAGGTAGTCACGAAGAGCTTCAAGCGCCACGTCTAGACCCACGTGGCGGCGGTAGCGAAAGCAGTCAGCCACCGTCTTGGCTGGCGTGGTGACCTTGACGCGCACGCCTTCGATGGTGCGCGTTTCGACACCGTGGGTGAGGGCGCTGCCGCTGGCTCGCACGATCTCGAGCTTGGGATTCTTGAGCGTCGGCCGCCATGCCTTACGGTCGATCAGAATCCAGACGGCGTGCGGCGACTCCGTCGTGAGGCCGTGCAGCTGCAGCGCGCTGAGCAGGCTGATGATGGCGTGGGGCACGCGCGCGGCCACCTGCGCGACAGAGTGGAGCTCGGTGACCGGGGCGTCGCTCAGCCGGTACACGCCGCGGGTGACGTGCTCGAGCAGCCCACGCTCGGTCATTCGGCGCAGGTAGGCCCGCGGGATGCCCGCTTCCTCGAGATCCCGAGCCCGAATGGGCCCATTTTGAACCATTTCGAGCAGCGTTTGAGCCTTGGTTCGCGTGCCGGTCATGATACGAAACAGCGGTCAGAGATAATGAAGAACTAGATTTAGTATCACGACCTCCTCGTCGCCAAGATGGCAATAGGAAAGCATTGTTGACGAGGCACCATCACTAAGAAAGACTTCTTTCTTAGTGGGTCACGCTGGGCAAGGAAAGCTTCCTAGCGCGATGAGCTGGCCAAGCGAGCTTTCCCAGCGGGCAACAGGATGTCGAAGCGAGTCACGGGCCGATACGAGCGGACCATCGTGGGTGGTGAGGAGGTTGCGGCCTTCGTTCCGCTCGCTCTCCCGCCGGACCCGGGGGTGGAGCTGTCGGCGGCGCTCACTACCAGCCTGCGCGCCGCCGAGCAGGCGCTCATCCGGCTCGAGCTGGCTGGCGAGATGGTCCCGTCGCTCGACTGGTTCATCTACGCCTTCGTCCGGAAAGAGGCGGTCGTCTCATCCCAAATCGAGGGCACCCAGGCCACGCTCGTGGACTTGCTCAACTTCGAGGCGCTCGAGGACGCCACCGACTGCGGTGAGACTGTGGCGTCACCGACCGCCGACGTGGAAGAGGTTTGCAACTACCTCGAAGCGCTCGCGTACGCGCGCGAGCAGCTCGCCGACGCACGCGGGCTGCCGCTCTCGATGCGCCTCCTGAACGAGACGCACCGGCGGCTCATGGCTGGCGTCCGCGGCGCCGACAAGCACCCGGGCAAAGTGCGGCGCAGCCAGAACTGGATTGGCGGTAGCCGACCGGGGAATGCGATGTATGTCCCGCCGCCTCCGCACGTGCTGGGCGAAGTGCTCACCGCGTTCGAAAAGTATCTTCACCGAGCAGACGCCGTGCATCCGCTCGTCCGCGCCGGCCTCCTGCACGTTCAGTTCGAGACAATCCATCCGTACCTCGACGGCAGCGGTCGCATCGGGCGCCTGCTCGTGACGCTGCTACTCGAGCACTGGCAGCTGCTCACGAAACCGCTGCTCTACCTGAGCCTCCACTTCAAACGGCACCGCGACGATTTCTACCGCCGCCTCACCGCCGTGCGCATCGACGGTGATTGGGAAGGTTGGCTCGACTTCTTCCTCGAGGGCGTCGCCACGATTGCTAACGAGGCGGTCGCATCCGCGCGCGAGCTGTTCGCGCTCGTCGCACAGGATCGGGTGCGCCTGCTGGCGAGCGAGAAGGCCTCCGTCGCCGCGATTCGGCTCTTCGAGCTCTTGCCGCGTCACCCCATCGTATCCGTCGCCTCCGTGACGAAGCTGCTCGACACCACCAAGCCGACAGCGGGCAAGGCCGTCGAGCTGCTCGTGGCCGCCGGCATGCTCGTCGAGGTCACCGGAAAAAAACGCGACCGTTCCTTCTCCTACCGCGCGTACCTGGATCGCCTGAAGGTCGGAACGGAGCTCAGAGGTTGGGTCCCACCTCGCTAGTCGTGCCACCGAAGACGACCATGAGCCTCAGGTTGGCGAGCGCCACTGCGATTGGCGGCCGACAAACTCAAGTCGGGGGACTTGCCCGACCAACTACCGCTTCTTCACTCACTGCGATCGGGACCCCGGTGAACGCTACTCATGCCAGGATCTTTGCCAGAATGGTGGGAACTCCGGAGGAGGATTGGTCGTGCTGCTGCTGCTGCTGCTGTGGTCCTTGTGGCGATGATGTTGATGATGTTGCTGGAGGCCGGGAGCTGAGCGCGCCTCGAGCGGCGTTCGAGGCGCAGCAATGCGGCGGACTGGACCTCCTTCTTTGGGATGCGGCCGCGGTCGTAGCGGCGGCATCGTCGCGGTGGCGCTCGCGGCATCGGATGTTCCGGGCTCTGGCAGGTCCTGTCAGGACGCCAGCCAGTTACGATGCGACGGCCGCGCGTTTCTGCTAGCTCCATCAGCCCACCCTCGCGCGACGCCTCGCGGTGCCTAACGACATGACCCTCCCTAAAGTGCCCCCCGGTGAGTCGCTCACGGTTGAGTTCAAGAGCGACCACCGCAAGCGACTGGGCGACGACGAGCTGATCGAAGCCGTTGTTTGCTTGGCAAATACCGAAGGCGGCGAGGTGTACATTGGTGTCGAGGACGACGGGGCGGTAACGGGTCTCCACGTGAATCGCCCCGA
Source organism: Pseudomonadota bacterium (assembly GCA_023431345.1). Lineage (GTDB taxonomy): Bacteria > Myxococcota_A > Polyangia > Polyangiales > Polyangiaceae > PMG-095. The sequence continues at coordinate 2,402 of JAEYWK010000134.1, read as the reverse complement.
ACCGACGGGGCTAGCTGCCCTCGTCGCGAATCGTACCGCACCTGCTGTCGTCGTTGACGTCGAGGCGCTGGACCTCGACGGGCTACGTGTCGTCTGCGTACGGGTCCCCAAGGCCAACCACGTGGTGAGCACGAGCCAGGGACTGACCAAGCGACGACGCATCGGCGCCGACGGCATGCCTGAGTGCGTGCCTTTGCTTTCGCACGAGGTGCCGACTCGGCTGTCCAACATCGGTAGGCTGGACGCATCGCGGCTACCGCTGCCTGGCGGCAGACTCGAGCACCTGGACCCCGCCGAAAGGGCGCGGCTACGCCAACTCGTGGAGCGCTTTCAGGGTGATCGGGCGCTCCTCGCTCTGTCGGACACCGAGCTGGATGGTGCCTTGCATTTGGCCGTGCGCGAGGGAGACCAGCTAGTGCCGTCTCTGGCGGGCATGTTGTTGCTGGGTCGCGAGTCAGCGCTGAGCGAGTTGCTGCCCACGCACGAGATCGCCTTTCAAGTGCTCGACGGCGAGCAAGTGCGGATGAACGAGTTTACAAGGGCACCGTTGCTCCGTGCTTTTGATTGGCTCGAGACTACGTTCGCGCCGCTGAACCTGGAGGAAGAAGTCCAGGTCGGCCTGTTTCGGGTAGGTGTGCCGCGAGTCGATCGGTCGGCATTTCGCGAGGCCATTGCGAATGCCGTGACCCATCGTGACTACACGCGCCTCGGCACAGTGCACGTTAAGCTCGATCAAGAGTCGCTGACCATCAGCAATCCGGGCGGGTTCGTGGAGGGTGTAACGCAGGCGAATCTGCTCACGACAGCCCCACATGCACGCAATCCGGTGCTGGCCGACGCTTTCAAGCGCTTGGGAATCGTTGAACGAACGGGGCGCGGCGTGGACCTTATCTATCGAGGTCTGCTCCGCTACGGTCGACGGCTCCCAGACTACTCGGGCAGCAGCCCCACGTCCGTGGCTTTGCGGATGTCTGCGTCCAAAGCCGACGTTGGCTTCCTTCGTCTGGTTCTGGATGCTGAGGAACAGCGGGGAGGGCCGCTACCCATCGACAGTTTGATCGCCCTGGCGTGCTTGCGTGATCAACGGCGCATGGCTGTTGACGAGTTAGCGACGATGATCCAGCGAGATCGAGCGGACGCGAAACGTACACTCGAAGCGCTCGTTGAAGCAGGGTTGGTCGAGGCGCGTGGCAACTCGCGGGGTAGGGCCTACACACTCTCGGCGCGCGTCTATCGGGAGGTTGGAGAGGCCGTGCAGTACACTCGGCAGACTGGGTTCGACCGCAACCAGCAAGAGCAGTTGGTGCTGAGTCACGTCCGGGCACACGGTGAAGTCCGTCGCCCCGATGTCACCCGTCTTTGCCAGCTGACGGAGCCTCAAGCGACCCGGCTGCTGGACCGCATGGTCAAGGCTGGGCAGTTGGAGGCGGTCGGGCTGCGGCGCTGGAGGGCTTATCGCCTGCCCAGTGTTCTTTAGATCGTGGTTTAGACGCCTACAAGCGCTTGAAATCAATGCATTTTGTGCAGCGTGACTTGTTGTTTAGGTGGTGTTTTAGCCGGCGCTATCGGGACTGAACGACCACGTCGACCACGCCGCTTTCGCTTCGCGTTCCCGTCAGCACGTCCGCCAGCGTGCGCCGTGGCCGCCCCTGCCAGGCGCAGTACCCGATCCCAGAGGCGTAGCGCCGCACGGACGGGTAGTCGCGGGCGAGGCAGGCCCACGGCATGCGCTGCTGTGGGGGTGCGGGAGGGCCGTCGGCACCGCTGCGACCTCATGGCCGGATGGCCGCCTACCGCGAGTCACCACGCGCGCAATAACGGGCTCTGACTCTGCGCCCTCGATCTCGTAGCCGAGCGCTTGAAGCACGCTGTTCGTCTCAACCCCGCCCGAAAACTCGTCAGGTCGGAGTTGTCGCCCGGCTGCCTCCTGGGCCGCGAGCGACACGACGTACTTGGGTGGGTAGCGCTTCCCTCCCGCCACGAGCTGAAAGCGAGTGGCTTCCCGACGTGGCGGCACACCGTCGCGATCGATTCGCTTGAGCGCTGCTTGCACATGCGCGCGCTTGAGCCTGGGGACGGCACTCATTGGGTGATCTTTCGCTAGTTCAACATACTTTGCGCGAAATCTGCCGTCCGATCCTCACCCACGCTGCGCGGTAACACGCGCACACCACGAACGCGCGAACCTTTCGGAATCGCGCGTTCTCTGGCGGAGGAGGAGGGATTCGTGCCCGGAAGTGAGCGCAGCGAGCTGGAGGCAGCCCGACCAGACCTCCTCATCCCCGGGGCCCCATGAGGGGGCCCGGCGGAGGAGGAGGGATTCGAACCCACGGTACCCTTGCGAGTACGCCGGTTTTCAAAACCGGTGCCTTAAACCGCTCGGCCACTCCTCCGGTTTGGGG
>JAEYWK010000105.1 GCA_023431345.1 Pseudomonadota bacterium | reverse complement strand
GGGCCTACCAACAAACGGGCCCAACGACCCCTCACGGACCGTCGGGCACGGGCACGGGCACGTTTACGGGCACGCGCGAGCAATCCCAATTCAGGGACACTCCCTAGGCGTCGGCTTTGAGCTCTTGCTCGAGCTCTTGCAGCAGGCGCTTGGCCGTCTTGCTGAGCTTCTTCGGCACTTGCACGGCGATCATCACGTGCAGATCACCGCGGCCGGCGCGGTCGAGGCGCGGCGCGCCTTCTCCCTTCACGACGACGATGCTGCCGGGCTGGCAACCCGCGTCGACCTTGACCGTGACTTCGCGATCGTCGGGCAAGACGAGCGTCGTACTCGTGCCGAGAGCGGCCTCGGCGAACGTCAACGTGAGGCGCGTACCCAGGTCGTTACCGTGGCGCTCGTAGTGGGTGTGCGCCTCGACCTCGACGTCGACGTAGAGATCACCCGAGGGCGCGCCGTTCGGCCCCGGCATCCCCTGACCGGGGACGCGCAGCCGCTGCTCGGAGTCGATACCGGCGGGCACGTTGACCAGCACCTTGCGCTGCTTCTCGACCGCACCTTGCCCATGGCACGTCTCGCACGGCGAGCTGATCATTTGCCCGGTGCCGCGGCAGCGCGCGCACGGGCTCGAGAACATGATGAAGCCGCGCTGCGCGGTGACTTGACCGGTGCCGCGGCACTGGCTGCACGTCTCCGGCTTGGTGCCCGCCTTCGCGCCGCTGCCGTGGCAGGTGTCGCACGGCACCGCACCATGCAGCGAGACCTCGTGCTTGCCACCGGTGAGCGCCTCGGCCAGCGTGAGCGTGAGCTCGACGCGCACGTCTTGCCCGCGATCGGGCTGGCGACGACGGCGACCGCCGCCACCGAAGCCACCGCCGGCTCCGCCGAAGAAGTCGGCGAACATGTCCTGGAACTGACTCAGGATGTCGCCGACGCCCGCGTTGTTGAAGTCGAAGCCGCCGCCGCCGAGGCCCGCGTGGCCGTAGCGATCGTAGGTTGCGCGCTTCTCGCGATCGGAGAGCACCGTGTAGGCCTCGGTGGCTTCTTTGAACTTCACCTCCGCTTCCGGGTTGCCCTGGTTGCGGTCGGGGTGATGCTTGAGGGCGGCCTGGCGGTAGGCGCGACGAATGTCATCATCGCTCGCTTCGCGCGCGACCCCGAGAACCTCGTAAAAGTCGCGCTTTTCACTCATGCTGTAAGCTCATGGACGGCGTTCGGCGGGAAAACCCGCGGAAGTTAAATCGTGCTGGTCGGGTGTCAAGGAGCGTCGAGGCTCGCGGCCGCGCGGCTCAGGCGTTCGGATTCTCGGATGAGCCGCGCTTTACGGCTGCTTCGAGGGCCCAGCGCGTCGCGATCAGATCGGCCTGGCTCTTGGCCAGCTTCTGAGCAAGCTCGCTCTCGGCGACCCTGCGGACAGCTTCGGCGTGGCTGTCGGCGGAGGGCAGCTGCACCTGGCGCAGCAGCTCTTTGCCGATGCGCTCTGCTTCACGGAGGTCGCGCTCGAGCTGTCGCACGTGCTCACCGCGCTCCGCGAGCGCCTTTTCGAGCGCCGCGACCTCGGCCGCGGCCGCGCTCGCTTCTTCCGGCGACGGCCCTTGCGCGAGCTTCCGATTGAGCTCCGACACGGTCGCCTCTTGCGTCTTGATCAGCTGATTTTTGCCATCTAGCTCTTGCCGCAGCGCTGCGAGCTCGGTGTCGCGACCGAAGATCTTGGTCTCTACTTCGCGCAGCTTGGCTTCCCGAGCAGCGGCGGCCTTCTGCTCGCTTTCGAGCGTGCCTTCCAGCTCACGCAGCTTGGCCCGCGTCGAGTCGAGCTGACCCAGCTTGGCGCGCAGCGCTTCGAGCTCCGCGACTTTGGCGCGCAGCGCTTCGAGCTCCGCGAGCTTGGCGCGGGCGGCTTCGAGCTCGGCGGCTTTGGCCCGCCCCGCCTCGAGCTCGGCCGCTTTGCCTGCCTCGAGCTCCGCGAGCTTGGCGCGAGCAGCTTGCTCGGCGCCGCGAGCCTTACGCAGCGCGTCGCCGTCGTCGGCGCTGGCGGACACCACGCTGCGATACGGCAACTGGACCACCGCGAAGGCGTCGAGCTCCACCGGATGCTGAGAGGCCACGGCGATGAACAGCTCCGGCTCTTCGGCGCCGCTCGGCACGAACGCGGTGTCGAGCGAAGGCTCCGGCGCGCCTTCCGGCGCAAAATCGGCGATCACGTAGCCGACGAACGGCGCTTGGCCCAGCATGCGTACGTGCTTGAACTCGCCCTTCACCGCGTCGTAGAGCGCGTAGTAGTCGAGCGCGACCGCGCTGCTCGCGCGGTAAGGCATGAGCGGCGCGCGGGTCTCGGGGTTGGGAGTCGCCAAGATCGCGACGCCGCGCGGTGAGAGCGCACGCCGAACGCGCTTCAGGAGCGGCACCGGATCGCTGATGCCCGCGTCCTCCACCACGCACACGTCGAAGGCGCCGTCGCGCAGCGCGAAATGTCCGTCGGCGAGGGCCGAGAACGACAGGTTGCCGGAGCGGTTCTTGGCGGTCGCTTCTGCGACGCGCGTGGCGTTCGGATCGCAGGCGTGAACCAGGCGAGCGCCGCGCTCGAGCAGGCGCTCGGGCAGCGCCGAGGTCGCGGGGCCGATGAACAACACGCGGCGACCGCTGGCGACGGGCTCAGCGTAGGCGGCAAGAACGATGGCAGGCTCGATGGCGCTCGACATGACGGGGCGCGCAGCCTAACCCGGATCGAAAGGGCGCGCAGCCACCGCGATTTCCCGGAGAAATAGCGAGAAGCGGCCGCGCTCGGAGCCGAGCCGCAGGTCGGCGGGCAAGGTCGGCAGGAGAGGTCGACGCGGGGGCGCCGCCGATGGGAGCGCCGCTCGGTTAACGCAAATCGCCGAAGATGATGCGCACGACGCGGCTCAGGGGAGGGGCGAAGTCGGCGTCAGGAATGTCCGGTCGGGGCATCGGCAACTGCTTGCCGTAGATGCCGTAGGAGCCGTCGAGCACGACGTTCGTGTGGGCAGTGGCCAAGGTTCCGCCGATGAAGCTGCCCGGCGTCGTGCAGCCACCGTTCTCGGTGGGCTGGCACGGCGCGCACCTCGCGTCGTGCGCCATGGGGCAATCGATGCTGCTACCGGCCTTGGCGGTGAAGGTGAACGAGCCGGGCTGAATGACACGCGCCTGGCTGCACTGGCGCCCGTAGCCGGCATCGCAGGCGGCAGGCAGCTCGATTGCGACGAAGTAGCGAGCGTCCCAGCTGGTCCTGTAGGTCTCGCCAGGCAACAGCTTGACCGTGCTCGGGAAAGCGCAGATGGCGGGGCAGCCCACGGGGCCGCCCGCGCGGAGCGCGCTACACGAGGTACGGCAACTGCCTTCGATGCCCAGGGGACCGGCGTCGCTCCCGACGGAGAACAGCGGCTCGACGCTGCAGCTGAGCGTGTCTTGCCCGAGGTGCAGGGTCGAGCTCGTCGCGTTGACGATTTCGACGGGGATGAAGCCAGGCGAAGCGTCGTCGAACGCGGAACAGGCCGCGCCGCCGCTGCCGCCCGAGCCCACGCCGCCCATGCTGCCGCCTGCGCCGAAGCCGCCGGTGCCGCTGCCGCCTTGCCCGCTCCCGCCGTGCGCCTTGCCCGCCGCTCCGGAGCCGGCCTGATTGTCTCCGCCCGACCCCTCAGGAGGCGCATCGAGGTCGAGCGCCTTGCCGCCGCAGGCGGCGACCAGCGTGAAGAGCAGGCCCAGCGTGGCGAAGAGCTTGGTGTCCACGCCGTTCGCTCTGCAGGTGGCGTGCCCCGCGTGTGAGAGCGTGATTGCCGGGCGACGGCGCCCTCGACGCTCTGGGCCATGGCACAGATCGGCCCAGCCTGCGACATGGATAGCGCCGGAGCGTGGCGACGGCGTCCGCGGCGTGCAGGCCCTGGGCGCTATTCGGCGTCTTTGGCGCAGCGAAAGCCGGCGACGAGCATGCGCCAGGATTCGGGGTGGTGGACGCGGTTGGAAGCCCGGAGACCGACCGCGTCGTAGTTGAAGGCGCCGCCGCGGAGCACGCGCTCGCACACGGTGGGGATCGGGTTCTTGCCGGTGAAGCCTTGCTGCTTGGTTTTGCGCAGGTGGGCTTGGGTTTGCAGGATTTGCTCGCAGCTGGCGGGGATGCCGCGGTCGGCCGTGGGGCGGCGGTACGCGTAGGGGTCGTACAGATCGGCAGTCCACTCCCAAACGTTTCCCGTGAGATCGAGGTGGCCGTAGGGTCCAGCGCCGGCGGGGTGAGCGCCGACAGGATCCGTGGTCGCGCCGGGCGCGCCGGGCTTTCGGCCGTAACAGGCGAGCTCCGGCGTTGGCTTTTGGTTGCCCCAAGCGAAGACGCGAGCGTCGTCGCCGCGCGCGGCGCGCTCCCACTCCGCCTCGCTGGGCAGGCGCTTGCCGCGAAACGCGCAGTAGCTCGTCGCGTCGGCGAAAGACACGCCCACCACCGGCTGGTCGGCGCCGCGAAAGCCCGACTCGCCCCCAGCGCCGAAGCTCCGCGCTACGTTGTCGCGGAACGCGGCGCACTCTCCGGCTTGCACGCACTCGAGGTAGCGCGCGTTCGTGACCTCGGTGAGATCGAGGTAGAAGCCCTCGAGCGTCACGGCATGCGCCGGCTGCTCGTCGGACTCGCCGACGCCGTCAGCGCCCATGGTGAACGTCCCGCCGGGAACCATCCGCATCTCGGGTGGGCTCGGCTCGCTCACGGACGGCGAGGTCTCCGACAGCGCCGCGCACGCCAAGAGCGCGGCCAGCCGCAGCGCAGCTTGCTTCATGGCGGCGAAGTACGCTCGAGCAGCACCGAGAAGCTGACGCGGCGATCGTTCGGATCGGGCTCGGCGGGGCGCGAGCCGCTGCCGAACACCTTGGCCGTCGCTCCGATCGTCAACAGGCGGCTCAGCGGCACGCCGTGCGCGGCCAGCAGATCGCGCACGGCCTTGGCTCGCTGCTCCGCCAGCGCGGGCGACTCACCGCTGGCGATTTGCCCGACGACGCCGAGGCACTCGATGCCCGCCTTGTCCTGCAGCAGCTTGGCGACCTGTCCCGTCAGCGTGTCAGCGTCGGGCGGCAGCTCGGCGGAGTGCTCGGCGAACGCGATGCGCTCGGGCACGACGGTGCTGGCCTGCTGCGTCGCGCGCACGGCGTCTTGGCTGCTGGTAGCTTCGATCTGAGCGCAGCCGGTGGCCGGAGGCAGCGCGCTCGCGCGCTCGGCTTTCTCCGCGTCGAAGGGAGCGAGCGCGATGCTCAACTGAGGAGCCACGCACGCGCCGGCGGGGGCGCGGGCGCTGCAGGCAACGCGCGGGTGAGCCTCGAGGTAGTCGTAGAGGGCGAGCTCGTACTGCGACTTGGCCATCGTGCGCTCGGCCAGCGCGCCCGGCGTGAAGCTCGGGTGCGCCGAGTTGGCTACGGGCTGGTACACCGCTTCCATCACGACGTGCGGGATCGGAAACTCTTTGTCCTCGACCTTGGTCACGCTGATCAGCTGGCACTCGCCCTCCCAGCGCTCGGGCGCGCACTGACCCGCAGTTTGGCTCTTGGCGCAGCTCACGAGCGCCGCTGCAGCGGTCGCTATCCACAGGGCTCGATACATGCGCGCGCTAGGCTATCAGGGCAGGCCGCCCGGCGGCAGCGTCAGTTGGCGGGAAACTCGATGGTGGTCGGCGTGTCGCCGAAGACCGAGGAGTCAGTGTCTGCGCGGCCGCCATCACGGGCTGGCTCGACGCCCAGCTCGAGCTGCGTGAACGCAGCGGAGCGGAGCGGCCCCGGGTTTCCAATCTTGCACAGGCCTTTGGCGTTACCGAGGGGGCGACCGTACGGCAGCTTTTTCGAGGCGGGCGCGACGAAGACCTGCCCTGCGCCGACCGGTTTGGGGATCACCGCGCCGCTGGTGAGCGGCCTGCCGCCACGCGCGGACTCGACCAAGACGATCACGTCGCTACCGGAGATGCGGTAACCCCAGTACGACGCGCCAAGGCTACCTTTGGGCTCGCCCTGACACTCCACACCGTCCGAGGACAGCGCGATCGTGAGCTGACTCGAGTCGTCGATGCTCGGCGGGGCCGCGCTCCACAGCATTCCGCTGCTGCGCGAGCCGCCCAGCGCGACGGAAAGACAGCTGCAGCTCGCCGTCCCCTTGCCGGGGCCGAGCTTCAAATCGTGGCGCGCGCCCAAGAGCACGCGCGAAGCACCGAGCTCGGTCTCGGAGCCGTCGGCGCCGGAGCCTGCGACGAGACGGGCGGAGGCGCTCGGCTCGTGGCGCATCATTTCGCCCTCGCCTTCCAGCTCCCCTTCTCCCGACGCGGAAGCTGACGCCGAGCCCGCCCGGTCACCGTCGCCGCTGGCATGCCCGCTCGCGTTGGCATCCGCGCTCATCGACGCCTTGCAGCCCAAAAGGAGGCACAGCGCCAGCGCCCCGGCGCCCACTCGGCGAGCTTCAGCTTTCACGGCGAAATCGTGTCACCTTTTGCGCCGCGAGGGCAAGTTACCAGGGCGCGCTGGCAAGCACGCCGCCGGGCCGCAGCAGCGGATCTTGGGGTCGGGCGTCGAATTCCTCGGACACCACGACCCAGCCGGGTTGATAGGCCCAGAGCAGCCCTCCCGCGAAGCCCAAGTCGTGCCACTCGCGAAGCCGGCCTCGGACGCGCTCGGCTCGCTCCACGAAGGCCTCGCTCGTGTCGCTCTTCAACTCGACCGCGCCCTCACCGATCACCGCCGGCTTGTCCAGCTCGGCGAGGATGCCCAGCAGCGCTTCGTCGATGGGCACCTGCGAGTCCTTCGGCTGGTAGTCGTCGACGTCGACGTAGTCGACCACCGGCAGCGACTGCAGGCCGCGGTAGGCCGCGCCGCCGTTACCGCTGTTGATGGGCCAGCTCAAGTCGAGCGATACGAGCTGGCTGCCAGCCACATCACGAAGCAGCCCTCCCACGGCGTTGACGAAGCCGACGACGGCCTCGGTGTCGGCTTCGCCCGTGCCCTCCATCAGCACATAGCCGAGCACGGTCGGCTCCTTGGAGTAACGACTCGCGAGCTTCTCCACGAACGCTTGATAAGAGAGCGTGTAGCCGGTTTCCACCTGGCGGAAGCCGCCCGCGTACCAGGCGGCGTCGCGTGTGCCGTTCGCGCTTTGCGCGGCGTGCGAGCAGTCGCCCTTCGAGTGCTCGAGCATGAAGATCAAGCGCACCCCGGCGCGCCTCGCCTCGCGCACGGCGGCGTCGAACAGAGAAAAGTCTTCGCCGGTCGGACCGGCGCTGCTCTGGAAAGCGAACATGCGCGCGACGGTGCTGCGAGACACCACCAAATCGTCGAACGCAGCCGCGAGCCAGGCGGCTTGATCGGGCACCTGGATGCACGGCTCCGGCAAGAGCAGCGCCCAGCTCGACACGCCCACGAAGCGAAACGGCGCGCCGCTGAGCAAGAAGCTTTTGTCCACCCGCCGCACGAACGGATCTCCGCTGCGACAGGCGCCCGGCGAGCAGCTCGGATCGGTGCTCAGGCAGCCCTCCGGGTTCGGCTGGAAGAAGCAGCCGAGCCTCGCGTTGTCTCGGCACTCAGCCTCGGTGGTGAGGAGCGCGCACGGGTCGCTGCGCGTCGTGGTCTCGAGCAGATCGAGGTTCTCGCGACCGCAGCCCCAGCACAGCCACACCGCCGCGCACACGGCGAGCGCGCGCGTCATAGCTCCACCTCGAGCCCCGTCGCGCAGCGCAGCCAGGGTCGGCCCCAAATCCGCACGTCGCGTCGGTCGGCGCGCAGCGACAGCTCGCGCAGCGAAAAGCCGACGCCGGGGTCGAGCGACCACCACAGCTGCGGGTGCAGCCGAATCTTCGACTCGAGCCCCAGCTCGAGCGCGGGGGCCCACGCCAGCGCGGAGCTGCCGCGGTGGGCCGCGTCCGCCGCGAAGCCCGACGCCGACAGGGCCAGCAGCTCGACGTCCAGTCCCACGCCGAGCGCCACGCGGCTCCGCGCCTGACGCGGCAGGACCATCAAACGCGGCCCCACGCCGAGCCAGCGCGCGGTCGTCTCCATGCGCCCCTGATTCTCCACCCGCTCCCCCGGCGTGAGCTGGCTGCCGAGCTTGAGCGAGAGCTCGAGCAGGCCGGTCAAGCGCGCGCCCACCGTCGCTTGCAGCACTGGAGCCATCGAGAGCCCTGGCGCCAAGAGCACCCCGCTCTGCACCCCCAGCCGAGCGCGCCGATCGGGCTCGCGGATCGTCTCCGGGGCGCGCGCGACCTGCGCGACGACGGGCGTAGCCGGCACCTCGCCGCGGGGCGGATGCGGGGCTTCGATCTCCATGAGGCTCGCGCGGAGCAGCTCCGAGGCGCGCAGGGCGACCAGCTCGCGCGTGGTCGGATCCGTCAATGATCTCCCCAGCACCTCGCGCCGCAGCGACTTGCCGGTGACGCGATCGAGGACGGTGATCTCGACCGTGCCCTCCGCCGTCGGTCCGATGCCGATCGCCGCGAACGCGCCCGCGCGCCGCGCCTCGCGGGCGAGCTCGGCCGCCTTCGGCTCGCGCGTCTGCGAGCTCACCTCGAACCCGAGCGACGACAGCTCGGCCGCGACGCGCGTCGCCAGCGCCTGCGCCCGCTCGTCGACGATGAGCAAGATCGTACCGGCGCTGTCGCTCGAGCGAGCGGGCAACGCGACCAGCAAGGCCAGCAGCATCAGCATTCGAGCTAGCCGGAGCGAACCGCTCATGGGCGGTCGAGCATACTGCGAGCCAGCGCGGCGTGCGGCCCCGTGGGGTACGCCTTCAAATAGCTGCTCGCCGCTCGCCGCGCCTGCTCCGTCTTGCCCGTCTGCCGATACAGCTCGATCAACCGGCCAGCGGCTTCGCGCGCCAGCTGTCCGCCCGGCTGCTCGGCGAGGTAACGCTTGAACCAATCGACCGCTTCGCCCGTCCGACCTGAATCGGACGCTAGGCGCCCGAGCGAGAACGCCGAGATGCCCGCCTCCGAGCTGCTCGGGAAGCGGCGACGCGCGGCCAGGTAGGCCTCGCGAGCTCGATCCGCGCGCCCGGCCAGGCGGGCCGTCGAGCCCAACGTGAGCAGATCGCGCGCGCCGAGGCTCTCGCATTCCGTCGCGAACCCCGCCTGTTCGACCAAGGCAAGCGCCTCTTTGTAACGACCCGCCGTCGATAGCTCGCGGAAGTCGGGCTTGCGCTCGACCGGCTTGCGCGAGCGGATCAGCTCTTCCTCGTCCCGCGCGCTCTCGCTGGCGGCTTCGGGCAGCGCGACGGCCGAGGCCGCTTCTGCCGGCGACGCAGAGGCCGCTGGTGCCTTCGTCGCCGCCGCCGACAGCTCGAGCTTCGAGCCCGCCGTGAGCACGTGCTTGGCTTCACGACCGCCCGTCACCTCGACCCGGCCCTCCGACACGCTGACGGCGAGCCTTTCGGCGTGCGGATCCCACGACACCCGAAAGCGCGTGCCGGTGACGTGCACCACGAAGGGCCCGGCCGCGACCCGCCAACGCGACGCCTCGCGGTGCACCACGTGCGCGTCGAGGCGGCCGCGCTCGAGCGTGAGCCGCGCGCCGTCCGGCGTCACCTGCATGACGCGCGTCGTGGTGCGCGGCCCTGCGACGACGCTGGAGCCGTCGGAGAAGCGCAAGCTCTGCTCGGAGTCGCGCGCCGTCACCCACTCATCGACGGCGCCCCGGCGATCTTCGATCCAAAAGCTGAGCGGCGCCTGCTCGGCGCGCGGGTACCAGACGAAGAGCAGCCCGCAGGCCGCCGCCAGCAGCGCCGCTGCCAGCACCAGCCCGGCGCGCTTGCGCCGCCGGCCGCCCGTCATCCGCAGCAACACCTGCCGACGCACGCGGGCCCGCTCGACGTCTTCGTGCCGCGACAGATCCTCGCGCAGCTGCTGTCCGAGTCGTTCGAGCGCCTTCATGCTCCACCCTCTTCCATCAGACCGCAGAGCGCCGCGTGCTCTCGCGCTTCGGCGTAGAACCGCTGTTCGGCGCGCGCCAAGCGCCGCTTGAGCGTCGACAGCGACGTCTCGCACGCCTCGGCCATCTCGGTCGGGCCGAGCCCTGACACGTAGCGCAGCGAGAAAACCAGCCGATCTTCGGGTGCCATGCGCCCCAAAATCGCGAACGTAGCCTGCACGGCGTCGGAGGCGTTCTCTTCGAGCATCACCGCCGGCTGCGTCTCGACCTCGTCACCCTCGGGCCACAGCGAGAGCCACCAGCGGCGCGAGCGCGAGCGCAGGTGCTTGCGCGCCGTGTGCACGGTCACCTGAAACAGCCAACCGCGCAGAGCCTCGGGCTCGCGGAGCGAGTGCACGGAGGTCAGCACGTTGACGAACACGTCTTGCACCAAGTCCGCCAAATCGAGGCGTGGGCCGAGCGTGTGCATCAAAATGCGACGCACGTCGCCGACGTAGCGATCGTACAGGGCCGCCATCGCCAGACCGTTACCGGCGCGCACGCCGGCGACGAGCGCGCCGTCATCTCCCAAAAAGACGACGCCGCGCGGCTCCGGGAGCCGCTTCGTCTCGGCGGGCTCGGGCGCGGGGCGGGGCGACATGCTGGTCACAAGTTCCCAGAGAGGGTGCAATTGGTCCAGCAGGCGCGCTCGAATGGGCGGGGTCTACCCGAGGACGCTGCTGCGACCACGTGCGGTGGTTCGGGTTTCACCCGGGGGAGTTAGGGTGTAAACTGCGCGCAGTCGCGCCGTTCTGCGGAATTTTGCAGGCATTTTCGGCGTAGGCACCCGCAAAGTTGAGCCGCTCGCGCCTGTGTTGGGTACATCTGATCGACGTGCCCAGACCACCTCGCAAGTTGCACGAGAAATTTCCGAGATGAGAGAAATCGACAACCAGCCGGCGAAGCACACAGGGTGCGATAAGTGAGCGCTTGCTCGCGAGGGCGCGTCAGCGTCGGGTTGTGCGCGCTGGTCGCCGCCGTGCTCGCAGCGGGCTGCGACGCCCAGCTCGGCGCTCCGAGCGACAGCGCCGCGCCCACCGCTGGTAGCTCCGGCGTCGCCGGCAGCGCGGCCGTCGTGCAAGGCGTGCCGGTCATCACGCGCGTGGCCCGGCTCACACACGCTCAGTACGACAGCACGGTCGGCGCGCTGCTCGGCGTCACCGACAAGCCCGCGGCTTCGTTCGCGCCCGACGCCTCCGACGGCTACGCTTTCGACAACGCCATCGATCTGCGCGTCGATGGGCGCTTGGGGCCGCAGTACCGCGGCGCCGCCGAAGAGCTGGCCGAGAAGGTCGCGGCTGATGCCGGCTTCTTGTCGCGCGTCGTCTCCTGCGCGGAGCAGGCGCCGGGCTGCTCCGATCAGTTCATCGCGGAGCTGGGCAAGCGCGCGTTTCGTCGTCCGCTCAGTGACGCCGAGAAGACGCGCTTCGCCGCGCTGTTCGCGCGCGGGGCCGAGCTCATTGGCTCTGGCAACGCCTTCCGTGATGGCGTGCGGCTCGTGGTCGAGGCCTTGCTGCAGTCGCCGCAGTTCCTCTATCGCACCGAGCTCAGCGAAAGCGTCGGCGAGGGCGGCTTGATTCAAGTCGACGCCTGGGAGCTGGCGTCGCGGATGTCCTACTTCTTGTGGGGCTCGATGCCCGACGCCGCGCTGTTTACGGCCGCGGAGACGGGCAAGCTCTCGGCGCCCGGCGACGTCGCGGCGGCCGCCGAGCGCATGTTGGCTGATCCCAAAGCGGAGGCGTCGATGCTCTCGTTCCACGGCCAAGCGCTGCGCTTCGCGCGCTTCAAGAAGGTCGCGCCGGACGCGAGCAAGTACCCGAACGCGCCCGCAGGCTTGGCCGCGAAGCTCGAAGATGCGGCGAAGCTGTTCGTGAAAGACGTGGTGTTCGAGCAAAAAGGCGGCATCAGCGAGCTCTTGAGCGCGCCGTTCGCCTACGCCGACGAGAGCCTCGCGACCATCTACGGTAAGCCGGTGACGGGCAACGGCCTCCAGAAGATCTCGTTCAACCCCGGCGAGCGCGCGGGATACCTGATGCAAGCCGGCTTCTTGGCGTCGAACGCCTACGCCATCCGCACCGACCCGATTCACCGCGGCTTGTTCGTGCAGCGCGATCTCTTGTGTCGCACCATCCCCGATCCGCCGCCGGGCGCGAGCATGACGCCGCTGCCGCCGCTGTCGGACAGCATCAAGACCACCCGCCAGCAGATCGAGGCCCTCACGATGACCGGCAGCTGCGCCGGCTGTCATCAGATGATCAACCCACCCGGCTTCGCGTTCGAGCAGTTCGACGCGATCGGCCAGCTGCGCTCGACGGACAACGACGTGCCCATCGACGTGACCGGCGTCGCCACCATCGACGGCCAAGAGCTGGCCTTCACCGGCGCCGAGCAGCTGGTGCAAGCCTTGGCGATCAGCGCCGAGGTGCGCGCCTGCTACATCGGCAAGCTGCTCGAGTACGCCTACGGCCGCAGCAAGACACCGGCCGACGCCGAAGCGCAAGCCGCCCTCGCCGAGGGGCCGCTGCCGACGTTGTCCGTGGTCGCGCGCTTGACGGGCAGCAAGGCCTTCCGTTTCCGTGCCCCGAACCCCGCAGAGTGAGAAGAACGACATGACGCGCAAAGTCGAGCTCAGAAGGCGTGCATTCTTGCGGGGCATGGGCGGCGTCGTCGTCGGCTTGCCGTTCTTGGAGGCGCTCGCGCCCAAGGAATCGCACGCGCAAGCGACGGCGGCGGTCAAACGCTTCGGCGTGTTTTTCTGCTGCAACGGCGTGAACATGAGCAAGTGGTTCCCGACCGGCGGCCCCGGCGCGCTCAGCGCGGCCGGGCTCACGGGCACCGCGGCCGAGCCGCTCACGCCCCACCTCGCCAAGCTGCTCTACCCGCGCGGCATTCACATGAGCCCGCGCGGCTACAATCAAGATGGCGGCGGTGGCGACGACCATGGCAAGGGCATGGCCCACAAGCTCACTGCGCAGTTCGCGAGTGAGGATGACTGGCTCGCGCAGGGCGAGTCGGTCGACTACTTCCTCGCGCGCCAGATCAACCCCGGCCCCGATGGCGCGCGTCGTCCGCCGCTCAACCTGATGGTGGGCTATTCGGCCAACTACAAGGGCCTCGACTACGTCTCGTATTCGGGCCCTGGCAAGGCCGTGCAGGCCATCAACAACCCGTGGACCGCCTACAAGCAGTTCATGAACCTGGGCGTGTCGGTCGACACGGCGGAGGCGGCCGAGGCCGAGGCGCGCGTGGCGCGGCGCCGCCAAAGCGTGCTCGACTTGGTGACCGAACAGTTCGACGACTTGAAGCGCGGGCCGCTCAGCAAGGCCGACAAAGACAAGCTCGACCAGCACTTCTCGTTCATCCGCGACCTCGAGTCGGGGATGACCAAGGGCCTGGTGAGCTGCCTCGACGACGCCACCAAAGCGGCGGCGGAATCATACCAAGACCGCGGCGAAGGCAAGGACTTCGACGGCCAGTACGGCGACTACGTGAAGCTGACCGAGCTGCAGCTCGATATCTACGCGCTCGCGCTGGCCTGCGACTACACGCGCGTCGCTACCTTCCACTTCGATCGCGGCTCGGGCGGCCCCACCTTCAAGTGGGACGGCATGGACCACGAGTACAACCACCACAAGCTCTCGCACGGCACCACCTGCGACAGCGGCTGCGAAGACGCGGTCTCCGGCTACGAAGGCATGCTGGCGGGCATCGACCTTTGGCACATGAAGCAGTACGCGCGGCTGATCGCCAAGCTCGACAGCTACGTGGAGGAGAACGGCAAGACGATCCTCGACAACAGCGCCATTCTCTACGCGAACGAGCTATCCGACGGAAAAGCGCACAGCTTCCTCGACCTGCCCTTCATCATCGCGGGCTCGGCCGGCGGCTACTTCAAGCAAGGCCAGTACGTGAAGCTGGCAGAGCCGAAGGACAACCGCGGCGCGCCTCACAACAAGCTGCTCACCACGCTCGTCAACGCCATGGGCGTGCCGCTCGATCGCTTCGGCACCACCGACCCGAAAGCGCAGACGGCGCAGTCCGGTCAGTACGAGTCGCTGCTGGCTTGAGCCTCACGGCTCGGGGCGCGCCGCGACGGGCGTGCTCGAGCCGCGAGGGCTACGACGATCACGGCGGCACGGCGATTTCGAACGGCGCAGCCATGACGGCACGCGCGCCGCTCGACGTCGTGCCGACGAAATGGATGGTGCCGATGAAGTTGCCAGCTTCGACGCGAATGGTGAGCGTGCTCTCGACCGGGTCGAGCGGATTTTCGATCTCGGGCACACCCGAGCCGGCGAGCCAAACCTTGGCCTCGCTAGGCCGGTAGTCGGGGATGCTCGACGAGGTAGGAAGAGGAAACGAGAAGGTACGGCTGGCGCCATCGAGCGGGGGCACCAGCGGTTCGAGCAGGCGAGCTCGCAGCGCACCCCGCAACGGGTCTCCCGGCGCAAAAACGCTCCCGCACTTCCATTCGAAGTCGAGATCCAAGCGGTTCAAACCACCGATGTAGAAGCTGGCCTCCCCCGTGACAGTCAGCGCGGAGCTGGGGCAGCTGCGGGATTCGTAGGTGAGCTCGGCCTCGAGCTCGCAGTCACCAGCTCGATCGCAGGCCGGCGCGCCACCCTGACCAGCCTCGCCCGCGTAGCCCGCGATGGGCTCGGCGCCGCCCTCACCCGCGCTCGACTGCCCGCCTTTGCCGCCGCTCGGCGCGCCCCCGGCTGCGCTTGGCTGCCCGGCGGTCGTGCTGCTGCTCGTGCCGGAGACGCTCGACGCCCCCGCACCGCTCGCGCCGCTCGGCGTGCCCCCGACTCCGCCCGTGTCGCTGCCCAGGGGCTGGCCCTGCTGCGCGGACCTTCCACCGCAAGCGGCAGCGAGAGCAACGAACGCGACGCAGGTACGAGCGGTGATCATGGGTGCCTCGTATCGAGCAAAAAACACGAGTCTGGACCAAGATTACCACCACCTGGCCCCGAGCCGTCTTCGAAGCCTAACACAGCTTCGCCCGCTGGGGCACGGCCGGCGGCGAGCGGCTATTCACGAGGGCAGCGGCGCACTAGCGTAGGCGCGTGGATCTCGAGGCGCTCAGAGCACGGCTGTCGGCGACGACGGCGCTCAGACCGGTAGGCCGCGTCGTGGGCGTGACGGGGCTCTTGCTCCGCGTGCAGCTGCCGGGAGCGCGGGTTTCGGACGTGCTCTTGATTCGGCGCCGCGGGGAGCCCTTGTTGGCCGAGATTGTCGGCTTCGCGCAAGGCGAGGCGCTGGCGGTGCCCCTCGGCGAGCCCGTCGGTGTCGGACCCGACGACGTCGTCGAAGCAACCGGCGAGGGCCTCACGGTGAGCGCGGGCGCGGCGCTGCTCGGGCGCGTGCTCGACGGGCTGGGCCGCCCGATGGACGGCCGCCCGCCGCCGACCGGCTTGATCTCGGTGCCGGTCGATCGTGCGCCGCCGCCCGCCCTCACCCGCCGGCCCGTCGCGACCTCGCTCGAGACCGGCGTGCGCGCCATCGACGGACTGATCACGCTCGGCGTAGGGCAACGCGTCGGCTTGTTCGCCGGCTCGGGCGTCGGCAAGAGCACGCTGCTAGGCGCGATCGCGCGCGGCACGAGCGCGGACGTCGTCGTCGTCGCGCTCGTGGGCGAGCGTGGGCGCGAGGTCGGCGAGTTCCTCGAGCACTCCTTGGGGGAGGCCGGGCGCCGTCGCTCCGTGGTGGTGGTGGCGACGAGCGACGCGCCGCCGGTGGAACGTCTGCGCGCCGCCCAAGTCGCGACGGCGGTGGCCGAGCATTTCCGTGACCTCGGCAAGAGCGTGCTGCTGCTCGTCGACTCGGTGACACGCTTCGCTCGGGCGCAGCGTGAAATCGGCCTCGCTGCCGGCGAGCCCCCGGCGCGGCGTGGCTACCCGCCGAGCGTGTTCACGCAGCTGCCGCGCTTGCTCGAGCGCAGCGGGCAAGGTGAAAGAGGCGCGATCACCGCCATTTATACCGTTCTCGTCGAGGGCTCGGACATGGACGAGCCCATCGCCGACGAAGTGCGCGGCATCCTGGACGGCCACATCGTGCTCGAGCGCAAGCTCGCCGCGCGCGGTCACTACCCCGCCATCGACGTGCTCGGCTCGCTCTCGCGCGTGATGCCGAGCGTGACGCCCAAGCCGCACCAAGCCTTCGCTCAGCGCGCGCGCGCCCTGCTGGCCGCCTACGAGGAAAAGCGCGACCTCATCAGCCTCGGCGCTTACGCCAAAGGCTCCGATCCCCGCCTCGATCAAGCCATCGCCGCTCAACCGGAGCTCGAGCGGTTCCTGCGCCAAGACGCGGCCCAAAGCGACTCCCACGCTCACACGCTGCAAACGCTCAAGAGCATCGCCGAGCGTTACCCCGAGAAGCGCTGACGGCGCCTGCGAGCGCTCAGGAGCGAGCCTGAGCGCTAGAATCCGAAGCGACGTTAGGGTGCCTTCAGGAAGAACTGCAGCTGCTTCTTGGTGTAGCGGCTCAGGCCCTCGCGAGCGACGGCTTCGTAAAGGTCTCTCGGAGTCGTGCCCGGCTGCTCCCAGAGCTTGAGATCGGGCGGGAGCCAGGCCGAGAACTTGAAGGCGAGCGGCTGCTGATCGTCACCGGGGATGAGCAGCACCGAGCGAACCATCACGCCTATTCCCACGAACGCCCCGCGCGGCAGCTTGCTCATGAAGGCGCCCGACATCTCCGTCCGGTGCGTGATCAGCAGCGTGGGTTTGTCGAGCTTCGGCGCGTCCGTGCCGTCGTCATCGATGGCGGGGGCGAGCACGAAGCGCAAGATCTCCGCGGGGAATTCGCGATTGAGGCGCTCGGTCAGCTCGCGCCCCACGTCGGCCTCGCGCGGTTGCCAGTCTTCGGGGCGGAAGAACCGCGATGGCAGCGCCTCCGGGCCCATGAAGTACGCGCTCTTTTGGAGCTGGGCCTCCGCCTCCTTCGAGGATTCGGCCTGACGTCGCCGAAACACCACTTGCACCTCGGGCCCGTGCTTCTGCGCGTAGAACAGCAAGCGACCGATCGCGCCCACCAGGCCGGGAGTGCTCGGCTGCGCCACCGCCGCGAACGCGCGAGACGCCTTCTGAAAGAGCTCGGCGCGCTTCAGCCCCAGCTCGTTCTGGATCAGCTGCCGGTGCGGCTGCGCCTTGGCGAACTCTTCCAGCTTGCTGAGCGAGCCCGTCGCCGACACGGCGGCCAGCTCCTTGAGCAGAGCCTTCTTCAGCGCGGCCTGCACCTCCGCCTCGATCTTGGGCTGGGGACCGCGGGCGAGGAAGGCTTCGAGCGCGGCCACGCTGTCTCGAGCGACTGCCTCGCGCAGCTCCGCTTGCGGCAAGAGCAGCTCCCTCACCTCGGGCCGCTCGCCGCCGCGCGCCAAGTAGGCGCGATAGGCGGCGGTGTCGTTCTGGCTGCGCGCGTGCGCGTACAGCCGCTCTTCGCTCAGGTGGTTGCGACCCTTCCACGCCAGCGGCCCGAGCACGACGCCGGCGAGCACGGCCGCCAGCCAGCCGAAGCGCAGCCAGCGCGGCGAGCTCTTACGACGCCGCTCGCTGGGAGTGAACGGGCTCTTGAAGCCGGTGTCAGCCAGCGGATCCAGGCCAGCGAGCTCACGGCTGCTCGGCGGACCGAAGTCGCCCGACACGCGCTGGCGATGCTGCTCCACGAGCGCTACCAGTTGCTCCGCCAGCGCCGAATCGGCGGTGTCGAAGTCGAAGGAAGCGCCCTCGAAGCGCAGCGTGACTCGCTTGTCACGCCGAGTGACGTCCGACAGCTCGGAAAAACGGTAAACGCGCACCACCTGGGTTTGCGCGTCGACCACGCCGATCGGGAAGACGTACGCGCCGGCGCGGTAGGGCAAACTGTCACGATCGTGATCGAGCGCGAGAGCGCGCAGGGCCGCGAATGCGGCCAGCGCCACCAGCCCGCCGAGCGCGACCGCCCAAGGCAGCCCCAAGAGGGCCATCGAGCTTTCCAGCGAGCCGAAGCCCACGCCGAGCAGCGCGATGGAACCTACGGTAGCCACTAAGCAAATCGCCCACCAACCGAGCACGCCGGCGCGCGGCCTCGCCGCTTTGAAGGCGATGGGCGTGGGCGGCACCGCCCCGTTGGCTGCTTCGACGAAGCGATCTTGAAGCGATCTCTCGAGATTGAAAAAATCGACGATCTGCATGCCGGAGCTCCCGCAGAATAACCCGGCTCTCGGCAAATCCACTACCTTGCTGGAAGGCTGCCATGCATAAGTCGGCGATCGATACCCGTCACACGGAACAAATCGAGGCTCATGGAATGCCGGCGCTGCGATTGCGAGCGTCAGGCAGTGAAGCGCTCGTCTTCCTGCACGGGGCGCACGTCGCCTGCTTCCGCACCGCCGAGCACGGCGAGCTCACCTGGCTCAGCCCGCGCGCGGCGTTCGCGCCCGACAAGGCCATCCGCGGCGGCATCCCGATTTGCTTTCCCTGGTTCGGGCCGCACCCCTCGGAGCCGACACACCCCGCGCACGGCTTCGCGCGCACGCGCGAGTTTCGCTTCGTGGGCTCCGAAGCGAGCGGCGACAACGTGACCGCCGAGCTCGCGCTCGACAGTGACGTGGGCACCTTGGCGCTGTTCCCCCATCATTTTGCGGCGCGCTTGCGAGTCACGCTCGGTCGTGAGCTCAGCGTCGCGTTCGAGGTCGAGAACACGGACGCGGTCGCCTTCGACTACGAGCTGGCGCTGCACACCTACTTGGCGGTCAGCGACGTGCGCGAGGTCGAAATCGACGGGCTCGCGTCGGCGATCTACGCCGACAAGGTGAGCGGACAGAGCGGCCTCGTCGAGGGCCCGGCGCCGCTGCGCCTCTCCGGTGAGACCGATCGCGTCTACGACAGCGCCGCGCGCGTCAGCGTGCTCGACGGCAAGCGGCGCTTGCTCGTCGACAAGACGAGCTCGAGCACGACGGTGCTCTGGAACCCATGGCAAGACAAGGCGCGGCGCCTGGCCGATTTCGGTGAAGACCAGTGGCCACGCATGCTGTGCGTCGAAGCCGCCAACACCGGCGCGCACCGCATCCACCTTCCGCCCCAGGCGCGCCACGTCACCACCACCATCATCTCTGCCGAAACCGTGTAACGCGCTGTCAGCCGCCGAATCGCGATAATGGCGCGGCGGCGCGCCTCCACACCCCGAGGCGCGCCGCGCACCGAGCTCACTCGGAGGGACAGGCCGCGGTCGACAGGAGCAGTGAGATCGCCAGGGCCTTGTCGTCGGCGATCTCGGCCTCGGTTTCCCCCCACGCTTCCCCGGCCGTGCATTTGCCGTCGCCGTCGCGGTCGTCGACAGCGCGCACGATCAGCTTGTCGCCCTCCAAGGAGACGGTCTCCTTGAAGTCACCGAGCGCGCGGAGCTCGGTCGTGTGCGCTACGGTCTTCTCCAGCGCCTCGCCCTCGCCCACCACGTCGACGAAGCTCACCACCAGCTTGTCGCCCACCACCACGCTGCTAGAAGCGCTGATCTTGCCGCTCACTTCAACGTCCCGACCCGAGCTGCAAGCTACGACATTGAACGCCAAACACACGGTCACCGCCACCACCGCTTTGCGATAATTCATCCTGTCCTCCGTTGAGCGCGGCCATTCACCGCGCTCGAGTGCTTGCTTCAGCAAGCCGCGTACCAGGCGCCGCGCGAGCGACTCGTTGCGTTTTCGGCGCGCGCGGCGGCTCTCGCGCGAGGGGGCTGGCGTGAGGTGTGGCAGCTCGCGCCCCCTGCCGTGAAGGCCATTCACAGTGTGGTTTGCGCGGCGCCCCGCGGGTGATAGGAACCTGCCCCCCCATGAGCTCTCGAGACCTGCCCGGCGTCAGCGCCATGAGCCTCTACGTCCCGCGCCTGCGCGTCGATCTGAAAGATTGGTGCGCGTGGACCGACAACAGCTGGGAGAAGATTTCGGCGGTGGTCGGCCGCAGCTTCAGGGTCTGTGGCCGGCACGAGAACGTCTACACGATGGCGGCCAACGCCGTGCTCCGACTGATTCGGCAGAACGCCATCGACCCCACGCGCGTCGGCTTCCTCGGGCTCGGCACGGAGTCGAGCACCGACAACGCGGCCGGCGCCGTGATCGTTCGCGGGATGGTCGATCGGGCGCTCGAGTCGCTCGGGCTGCCGCGGCTCTCGCGCTACCTCGAGGTACCTGAGTTCAAGCACGCCTGTTTGGGCGGGGTGTACGCGCTCAAGAGCGCTCTCCGCTACGTGGCGAGCGACGGCGCTGACCGCCTCGCCATCGTCGTGAGCGCGGACGTGGCGGAGTACGAGCGGGGCAGCACCGGCGAGCAGACCCAAGGCGCCGGCGCGGTGGCGATGCTGGTCGAGCGCCGCCCGCAGCTGTTCGGCGTCGATTTGGCGCACGCCGGCAGCGCCTCCGACTACCGCGGCCCGGACTTCCGCAAGCCGTTCGCGCGTCACTTCACCGAGGGCTACGCGGCCAAGACGCAGCGCCTGAGCGACTTCCCGGTGTTCAGCGGCAAGTACTCGACGTTTTCTTACCTCGACGAGACGGTGCACGCCGTCGAGCGCATGCTGAGCCGCCTCGAGGTCTCGGCCGGGTCGTACTACCAGAGCGTGCGCGGCCTGTTTTTCCACCGGCCGTATCACTTGATGCCGGTGCAGGCGATGTCGTTCCTCTACGTGCGCGGCCTCGCCCGCGGCGACCATCACCACGACGAGCTGCGCAGCCTCTGCCAAGAGGCCGGCGTCTCCTTCGAGGAGGTGCTCAAGGAGACGGCGTCGACGCCCGACCTCTACGGCGACTTGCTCAAGGACGTCACGGTCGCCGACCCGTACGCGGCCACCACCGCCATCGCCGGCCTCCTGCGCAAGCAAAAGGCCTTCCGGCAGCTGCTCGACGAGAAGATGGGGCTCGGCTCGGAAGCCGTGAAAGACCTCGGTAACCTGTACAGCGCCGCGCTGCCGGCCTGGATCGCCGCCGGCTTCGAAGAGGCGTCGCGCCGGCAGCTGGCGCTTGCGGACGCCCCGCTCGTCGCCGTCGGCTACGGGAGCGGCGACGCCGCGGAGGCGCTTCCGCTGTACGTGGAGCCTGGCTTCGCTGCTGCCGCCTCGCGCATCGGCTTCGCGCGCAGCTTGGAAGACAGCGTGACGCTCACACGCGAGCAGTACGAAGCGCTGCACGACGGCACCGACGTGCCTTCACTCACTTACACGCCGAAGGGGGAGTTTGCGATCTCGCGCGTCGGCAAGACGTACGACGTCTCATTTCAAGATCTAGGCGTGGAATACTACGATTTCGTCCAGTAGCGCTGGAGGGAGGCGCGCAGCCGCTGCGCCCACTCGCGCAGGTGAGCCGGCCAGGCCGCGCGCGGCTCTTTGCCGTGCAGTGAAGCCGCCGCGAGCACGGGCACGAGCAAGAAGCCACCCGGTGCTACGAGCACCACCGCCCAGAGCAAAACCCGACCAGCCGTCGCCATATCTCTGCTGAGTTACAATGCAGTCGGCGTGCCAGTTTCGACGGCCCGGCAATTTGCTGAGGCGGGTGTCGGCGCCGGGCAGCGGCACCTGACTTCTGTGTCATGGTTAGGTTGTGCGAGTGTGGCCGTTCATTGTGTTGGCACTCGGACGACACCGATGAGCGACCCCGGCCGACGAACTATCGACCATTCACGCGCCGCTGCCGGCGCCGTGCGCATCACCGTGGTCGAGGGCCCGGCGACGGGGCAGGAGTTCAAGATTGAGGGCGTGGCGACGGTGGGGCGCTCACCGGAAGCGAGCCTGATGATCGATGATCCGGGGGTTTCGCGGCTGCACGTGCGCATTCGCCGGACCGACGCGGGCACGTTCGAGGTCGAGGACCTCGGCAGCAAGAACGGCACCTACGTCAACGGCACCCGCGTCGAGCACGCCGTCGTCGCTTTGGGCGACAAAATCCGCCTGGGGCCGCGCGTCGTCTTGGCCCTCGCCAGCTTCGACCTGATCGAAGAGCAGATCGTCCAGCAGCAGCGGCTCGAGACGGTGGGCCGGCTCGGGGCCGGAATCGCCCACGACTTGAACAACGTGCTGGCGGCCGTGCACGCAGGTACCGCCTTCCTGCAGCAGCTGAGCCCCGACATTTCGCTGGGCGACCCTCGGGTGCGCGAATCCTTGCGTGACCTCACCCTCGCCACCAATCAGGGAGCGGAGCTGACGCGCGGCATCTTACGCATCGTGCGCGGCAAACGCTCGGTGCGCGAGCCGGTCGATTTGGGGGACCTGGCCCTCGAAGTAGCGCGCATTCTGCGGCACACCATCGATCACAGCATTCAGGTCGAGACCGCCATCCAGCCGGAGGTCGTCGTTCATGGCAATCATTCGGAGCTGCAGCAGGTGCTGCTGAACCTCTGCCTCAATGCTCGTGACGCGATGCCGGAGGGCGGCCGCTTGGGCGTCGGGGTCTCGCTCGTCACGCCCCCCCGTGAGCTGGGGCTCGGCACTGACCACGCCTGCGCCTTGCTCGAGGTGAGTGATTCCGGCGTCGGCATCGACGCGGAGACGCGCAGCCGCATCTTCGAGCCGTTCTTCACGACCAAGCGCGAAGGCGCCGGCTTCGGCATCGGCCTTTCGACCGTCCGCGATCTCGTGAAGCTGCACGGCGGCCGCATCGCGCTCGACAGCGCGCGCGCCCGCGGCAGCACCTTCCGCCTCTATTTTCCGGCGGTAGACGTGCGCACCCTCGCCACGACCGGCGAGCGCCCCCCGGCCGAGCTGCCGTACCGCTCCGACCGCGCCATCAGCGTCCTCTTGGTCGATGACGAGCAGCTCTTGCGGCGCAGCTTCGGTCGGCTGCTTCGCCACCGAGGCTTCCAGGTGATCGAGGCCGCCGGCGGCGCAGAGGCGCTGGCCCTCTACGCCGCGGGGCGGCACGACCTCGTGATCTTGGATCTCGACATGCCCGGCATGAGCGGCGAGCAGACGCAGCTCGAGCTGCTGCGCCTGCACCCGAGCGCGCGCATCATGTTCGCCTCCGGCCACGCCGATCCTCAGCGCGAGGTCGTGGTGCGCGAGCGCGGAGCCCGCGCCTACCTACAAAAACCGTATGATATCGAGCTGTTGGTGGCAACGATCCACCAGGTGATGCGCCAGCCGACGTTCGGTGACGAGCGCACTCAAGTCAGCGTGAAGCGCCGGTAGACGCGCCGCTCACCGCGGCAGCGACGGCGCGAACCGCCGGCGTACCCGGCCTCACTCGCTGGGCTCGCGATCTTCACACAGGTAGGAGTAGTAAGCGCTGCAGCTGCGATCGCCCCAGTTGGCTACGCCTGGGTAGAGCACGACGCAGTCTTCCTCGTTCATGTTGTTCGGTGCACCGTCGGCCCACATGGTGAAGGCGCCGTCGACAGGGGAGCCATCGGCGGCGCCCTTCCAAAACATGCTGCCGCCGCTCCAATACCAATCGCCCTCTCGAGCGCCGTCGCTCGCGCCGATCAGCACCTCGGTCGCTCCACCGAAAGCGCTGATTTTGGCGGATAGGTTGGCGTTCTCGGTCGCGCTCTCGATCCACGCCAGGCGCATGTCTTGCGCCTGGCAGGCCAGCTCGGCCTCGAAGAAGGTGTGCTTGATGCCGAGCGAGCACAGCATGTAACCGTGGTCGTCGCGGTCAGCCAGCGTGAAGCCGAAGCAGCCGAAGGTGGCCTGGAATCCGCAGGCCATTTCGTCGATGAAGCCGTCGCAGTCGTCGTCGTGACCATTGCAGCGCTCGGTCCTGGGGAGGCAAACCGCCGGCGGCTCGCCGCCAGCCCCCGCCGGCTCGCCGCCAGCGCCCGACGTGCTCGAATCCGAGCCGCCGCGGCCCTCACCGGCTTCGCCGGCCCCCGGCGAGGAGCCGGCCACGCTCGCTCCCGCAGCGAAGCCGCCGGAGGACGTGCCGGCGCTGAGCGAGTCCACCCCGCCGCGGTTCGAAGCCGCGGCCTCCAGGTAATAGTCGTCGGTGACCGGACAGCCCGTCTGCACGAGCGCGAGCCCCACCGCGACGACGCCCCAACGCCCGTCGATGCGCATCAGAAGCTCCCCGTGACGGCGGCGCCGCTCGGGAACAGCCGAGCCTCGACGCGCCTGCCGGAGCCGGCCTCGTGGAGCAAGAAGTAGCTGCCGGCGCCCGCCGCGGCCAGGCCTAGGCCGAAGCCGACGTAAGAGAGCGCGCGATTGCGCCGGAAGCTAGCGAGCTCGTCGCGCAGGTCGGCGGGACACCCCGGCTTGCAGGCGTCGTCCAGCTTCGACTTGTGGTTGAGAGCGACCACGCCGGTCACGGCGCCCACCGCCAAAGCGACGCCGCCACCTGCCAGCAGGCCCACGCCGACGCGGGACACGCGCGACCCCACGTCACTCACGGGCGCGGCACGAACCGGCTCGGGGACGAAGGTCTTGAGCAGCGTGATCTCGACGCCGCGGCTCGAGCCCTCGGTCAGGGCGACGTCGTACGAGTAGGGGTCGTGCCCTGTCGCGTGGGCGGTCACGCGATGCGTGCCCGGATCGACCGGCTTGGGTACGCTCCAGAGCGCCCTCGGCACCGGGCTGCCGTCGAGCATGATTTCGAGACCGGCGGGCTCTTCGCGAGGCGGGCGCAGCTCGAGCCGGGCGACGCGCGCGCGCACTTGCTCGACCTCGGTGGCGGCTTCGGCCACGGCGCGCTGAAAGGCGTCGGGCGCGCTGGCGTCGAGCGGCATACGCAAGGTCTCTTCGTACTTGTCGACCGCCTCCACCACGCGTCCGAGCTGCGCGAGGCAGCGCGCCGCCATCACCGTGATCGACGGCACCTTGTACAGCGACTCGGCGCGACGGAAGCGATCGAGGGCCGTCTGGTAATCTTGCTTCTCGAACGCCTCCGCGCCCGCCACCGCGAGCTCGCGCGCAGCAACGCGGGTGCCGGCGTCGGGCTCTTGCGCCATCGCGAGCGTCGTCGAGAGCAGGCCCGCGAGCGCCACGGCAACGAACGCCGGCCCGAGCCGGCGATTAGAACCCAAAATCGTGGCCCTTCTTGCGCGGCGCTGCCGCGTGGCGGGGACGCGGCGCGCTCGTGGGCTTGGCGGAGGCGGAGGCGGCCGGCGGCGCCGGCGCAGCCGCCGACAGTAGGGGCAGGGCTTCCATCGTCGTCGGCGGCGGCGGCGCGACCGGCAACGCTCCGGCCAGCGCGGCGGCGACGCGCGGCGACGCGGCCGCCGTGGCGACCGCGCTCACGGGCGGGCGCGACGAGACCGCGAGCCAAGTGCCGGAAATGCCGAGGAGCAGCGCCGCCAGCGGCGCCCCCACGAAGAGCATGCGATTTCTCCGCAGCGCCCTGCGTGTCGGCAGCGTCAACACCGTCTCGGAGCTCGCGGCGGCCGCGGCCGGTAGCGTCGGCGAGCGCGAGACGTGCGCGCGCATGGGACCGGAGTCACTAGCGCCCGCTGGTCGCGCCGAGCGCAGCTCGCGACCCGTCTGCGACAGCGCGGCGTCGAGCCAAACGGCGCGGATGGAGTTACCCGAGAGATCTTCCTTGATGCCGTGCTCGTACAGCCACAGCGCCAGCGCCTCGCCCAGCTCCGTGACGCTCTGGAAGCGGTCTTCGCGCTGCTTGCCGAGCCCGCGCTCGATCACTTGCCACAGCGCGCGGTCACCCGCACCGCACTCCGTCGACGGCGTCGGCGACTCGTTGATGATGGCGTGCATCAGCGCGTTGTAGTTCGGCTTGAGGAACGGCACCGAGCCGGTGATGAGCTCGTAGAGCACCACGCACAGCGACCAGATGTCGGTGCGCTCATCGATGTCGTCGAGGCCGAGGGCTTGCTCGGGCGACATGTAGTCGGGGCTACCGAGCACCGCGCCCACCTGGGTCAGGCGCCCGTCGACCTGCTTGTCGACCTTCGCGATCCCGAAATCGAGCAGCTTGGGCTGGCGCCGGCCCAGCGCGTCGGACGCGAGGAACACGTTATCGGGCTTGATGTCGCGGTGCACGATGCCCTTGTCGTGGGCGAGGCGCAGGCCGTCGACGATGGGCAGCAGCGTCTGCACGGCGCGAATGGCGGGGATGCGCGCCTCGCGCTTCAGCAGCGCCGCGAGCGTCTCGCCCTGCACGAGCTCCATCACCAAGTACGGATCGCCGTGGCGCGTCCAACCGAAGTCGAAGACGCGCACGAGCGCCGGGTGACCGAGCCGAGCCGCCGCGTGCGCCTCGCGCGCCATTCGCGACGACAGGGCCGAGCCGGCGGCGCTGGCCCGGATCAGCTTCAGCGCGACGTCCACGCCGAGCACGAGCGAGTGCGCGACCCACACCACGCCCATGCCGCCGCGGCCGATCTCGCGCACGAGGCGGTAGCGATCACCGACCACCTCGCCCGCCAGGTAGGGGTTCGGCTCGACCTCGGGCGGCGCGGAGCTGACAGAGTCCAAAGGAGATTCTTCGCCGATCGTCTCGACGAGCCTAGGAAACCGACGCGGTGACGGAGTTGTCATCGAGTAGTCATCGAATCAACGAACAATGGTGTCACGAGCCGCGCGCCCGAACAACGTCACCCGGCGGCGATAGGCCAGGCGAGTGCGCGAACATTGCCCAGAAACGGCGCTACGGGCGCGCTCGATAAGGGGCCAGCGTGCGCGGATCAGACCTCCGCTCCCACCTCGAACTACATCCTCGGCAGTTACTGGCTCAGAAGTTACTTTGCGCTTGTCCGCTCAACGTGACGCGCTGCTCCGCGGGCAGCTTGTCGATCGCGCGCGCGTAGCGGCTCAAGAGCAGCCCCCGCAGCTCGTCGAGCTCTAGCTCAGCGAGCACGAGATCGACGCGCGCGCGCTGGGCACGCAGCTGAGCGCGCCGATGCGCGTCCTCCGCTTGCTGAACCGAGATGGCGATCGAGCCGCCGGCCTTGAAGCGGGCGCGCTCGGCCTCCGCCTGCTGTCCGGCGACCTTCTCGGTCTCGCGCGAGAGAGCGAGCCGCTCGCGAGCGGCGCGGCGGCGAGTGATCGCGGCGGACACGCCGCTGCGAATGGCCAGCTCGTTCTCGGTCAGCTGCTTTTCGACGATGTGGGCGGAGAGCTGCGCCGCCGCGAGCTGCGAGCTGCGGCGCGTGTCGGTGATCGGCGTCTGGAAGGTGAGGCCGACGTGGGCGCTCACCGCTTCCATCTTGCCGAACTGCTCGAAGGCGGGCGGCACGCTGCGGTTGCCGAGACCCTGAGCTTGCACGTAGGCGTCGAGGTCGAGCCGCGGGCGCAGCGGGTCCCCCACCGTCTTGAGCTGGTCCTTCACCAGCAAGAGCTGCGTCTGCAGCTGCTTGCGGACGTACGAGGCTTGCAGCGCGTCGCTGGTAGCGCGCGCCTCCAGCGGCTCGTCGGCTTGCGGCTCACTCGGCTCGTCCGAGGGCGCGAACGAAGCGCCGACGCCGCGCGCGTCGCCGAGCAGCTGGGAGAGACCGAGCTCGCGCTGCCGCACCTCGGTGCGCGACGCCAGCACCGCCTCTTCGAGCTCCGCGACCTGCGTCGCGTAAGGCAAGGCGGAGGCAGGGGCCAGCGCGCCGCTCGCCACTTGCTGCGCCGCCTGCTCTTGCTGGACGCGCGCGAGCTCCCGCGACGCTTCGTTGATGCGCACCACCTCCCCCGCGTACCAAAGCTCCCAATAGGCGGTCACGACCTGCGCCAGCAGGGCGCTGCCGGTCTCCTGCGCCGCGAGCTCGCTGGCGGTGAGCGACAGCCGCGCTTGGCGCAGCGACGCTTCGCCCAGATCCCGGCCCGACCCGCGGAGCAGCGGCTGCGACAGCGCGACCTGCCCCGAAAGCGCGTAGCCGGGGCCGCTGCCGCCGAGCGTCGAATCGGCGAACGAGCGCGTGGAGCGCTGCCCCGAAAGCGACGCCGACAGCACGGTTCCGAACGGGAACGGTTTGGTGATGCCCGCTCCCACGTCGAACACCTCGGTCGTACCGACGCGCGTCGTCGCGGGCAGGCGCTGAACCACGTTGCCGTCGTCGTCGACGACCTCGGCCGGGCCGCTGAGCGAGGGCGTCCGCGAGCGCGTATAACCGACGTTGGCATCGAACAGAGGCGTGTAGAGCGCCTGCTCGGCGCGGAGGCTGTAGCGATTCTGTTGCGCCCGCAGCAACGCCACGTGCAGCGACGGGTTGCTGCTGACGGCCAGCGCGACCGCGTCGTCTTCCGCCAGCGCGCGCGCTTGGGCGAGCGCGGCGCCCGGCGCGCAAAGCAGCATCAGCGAAAACAAGCCTGCTCTCGAACGTCTATTCATGACGAAGCGCCTCGATGGGGTCGAGCCCGGCCGCCTTGCGCGCGGGCAGGTAACCGAACACGACGCCGACCAGCGCCGAGAACACGAACGACAGCGCCACGATGTCGGGCGCGACCACGAAGGGCAGCGACAGCGCGTCGGCCGCGAAGTACGAGCCGAGTAAGCCGAGGCAGATGCCGATGACTCCACCCAGGGTCGACAGCACGATCGCCTCCAGCAAAAACTGCAGCATGACCTCGCTGCCGAAGGCGCCGATGGCCAAGCGAATGCCGATCTCGCGCGTGCGCTCCGTCACCGACACCAACATGATGTTCATGATGCCGATGCCGCCCACGACCAAGCTCACGGCGGCGATGGCCGCGAGCAAGCCGGTGAGCGCGGCGGACGCGCCCGTCACGGTCTCGGCGATCTCGGCCATGTCACGGATGGTGAAGTCGTCGTCGAGGCCCGGCCCGCGGTGGCGGCGCTGGCGGAGCAAGCCGCGCACGCGCTCCGCGACGACACCAGTCGGCTCGCCATCGCGCGCAGCGACGAAGATGGTCTGGATGTTGTCGTTCCCGGTGATGCGCCGCTGCACCGCGCGCATGGGCATGACCACCAAGTCGTCTTGATCTTGCCCCATGCCGGCCTGCCCCTTGGCGACCAGCAGGCCCACCACCTGGCAGGCGATCGTGCCGACGCGCAGCGTCGCGCCGATCGGATCGCGCGATTGGAACAGGTTGCTTCGCACCGTGGCGCCGATCACGCACGAGGCGGCGCCGCTCTGCAGCTCGGCGCGGCTGAACAGCCGACCCTTGTCGATGCTGTAGCCGCGAACCTCGAAGAAGGCGTTGTCGGAGCCGGTGACGGAGGTGCGCTGATTGGAGTTGCCGTAGATGACCTGCGCCGAGCTCGCCGCCGCCGCCGCGACCGCTTCGATGCCCAAGATCTCACGGCGAATGGCGTTCGCGTCGTCGAGGCGCAGCGGGGGCGCGCTCGTGCCGCCGCCGCCGCCGCGCGAGAACGTACCGGAGGTGACGGTGAGCAAGTTCTTGCCGAGCTTGCCGATGTCTTCCGTCACCTTCGCCGTCGCGCCGCGGCCGACGGAGACGAGCGCGATCACCGCGCCCACGCCGATCACGACGCCGAGCATGGTCAGGAACGAGCGCAGTCCGTTTCTACGGATCTCGCGCAGCGCCATCATGACGGTGGCCCAAATCATGCGCCCTCGGCCCCCAGCCGCACGTCGGACAAGATGCGCCCATCGCGAAAGACCAGGTTGCGCTTGGCGAAAGCGGCCACGTCGGGCTCGTGCGTCACCATCACGATCGTGATGCCACGCTCGCGGTTCAGAGCCACCAGCAGCTCCATCACCTCTTGCGTGCGCGCCGAGTCGAGGTTTCCGGTCGGCTCGTCCGCCATCAAGATGTCAGGCTCGGTCACGAGCGCGCGCGCGATGGCCACGCGCTGCTGTTGCCCGCCCGAGAGCTGACTCGGCGCGTGGTCGACGCGATCGGCGAGGCCGACCAGCGCCAGCGCCTTGAGCGCGCGCTCGTGTCGCTCGGCGCGCGGCACCCGCCGGTAGACGAGCGGCAGCTCCACGTTTTCGAGCGCGCTCGTGCGCGCCAGCAGGTTGAAGCCTTGGAACACGAAGCCGATGTAGTGGCGGCGGAGCATCGTCAGGCCGTCACCCGGCAGGTCCGTGACGAGCACGTCCGCGAGGTGGTACTCACCGGCGGTCGGGCGATCGAGGCAGCCGAGGATGTTCATGCACGTCGACTTACCCGAGCCGCTCGAGCCCATGATGGCGACGAACTCGCCGCGCTCGATGCTCAAGTCGATGCCGTCGAGCGCGCGCACCTCCGACTCACCTTCACCGTAGTGCTTGTGGACTCCGCGAAGCTCGATCAGGGCTCTGGCGTCGGCCATCCTAGCTCCGCGCCTCAGCGCGCCTTGACCTGCTCCTGATCGGTGATCACCACCGTCCCGGCTTTGACCGGCCCCGACACGATCTCGCTGTTCTGTCCGTCGCTGCCGCCGACCTGAACGACCACGCGCTTGGGCGCGCCGTTCTCGAGCACCCACAGCACCGCCTGCCCGGCGTCGAGCGCCTCCTTCGTACCGCCGAACTCACGACGCGTCGTGCGCGGACGCTGCATGGGCATGAAGGGTGAGGGCGTAGCGCTCGCCTTCGCTTTGGGCGTGGAGGGCGTGTAGCGGAGCGCCGCGTCCGGCACGGTCAGCACCTCCGCCCGGTCGGAGATCACGATGCTGGCCGTGGCGGTCATGCCCGGGCGCAGCAGCATCTCCGCGTTGTCGACCGAGAGCACGGCTTGATAGGTCACCACCGTCTGGCCCGCCGTGGGCAGGTTGTGCACCGAGACGACCTTCGAGTCGAAGCGGCGCGACGGCCAGGCGCCGACCGTAAACGTCGCGGATTGCCCTTCGCGCAACTTACCGATGTCGGCCTCGTCGACGTCCACGTAGAGCGTGAGCTGGGTGAGCCCTCGCGCCAGCGTGAACAGCACCGGTGATTGCAGCGACGCCGCGACCGTCTGGCCTGGCTCGACCAAGCGCGCCAGCACCACGCCGTCGATGGGCGACTTGATGGTCGACCACGACAGCGACGTCTCCGCGTCCTTGAGGGAGGCGCGCGACAGCGAAGCCTGCGCCTGCGACGACGTCACGCTCGCCTCCGCGCGCTCGGCGTCCGCCTCGGCCGCCTCCAGCTCCTTGCTCGAGATGAGGCCTTTCTCCGCCATCTCTTTGGCGCGCGCGAGGGCGGCCTTCGACTGCGCCAAGGTGGCCTTGGCCAGCCGAACCGACGCGTCGGCGGCGCTGACCTGCGCGCGCGACTGCTCGACGCGAGACTTGAGCTGCGCCGGATCGATCTCGGCCAGCACCTGACCCACCTTCACCGGATCGTTGAAATCGACCAGCACGCTCGCGATGCGGCCGGAGATTTGCGCGCCGACGTCGACCGAATCGAGCCCCTTGAACTTGCCGGTGGCGGTCACCGTTTCACGCAGCGGCGCGACCTTGGCCACCGCCGTGACGTAACGAGGCCCTACGTCCTGCTCCGCCCGCGCGCGCTGCCAAAAGAAGGCTCCTACCCCGCCAACGAGCAGCAGCAGTAGTAACACCTTGCGCACCAGCGAGCCGCGACGGCGCCGGTTGGTCATAGCCAGAATCTGAGCTCCGGTCGGCTTGGCTTCAGGCACGGGGCAATCCTAGTCTCCAACCGACCGACGAACAGTCTCGCGCCTTCCCTACGAGGCCGGGCGCAGATTCAGCCCAACGCGAGGCGATTCACTCGACCGGCCCACAGGCCTCATTTGAAGGCAGCCACGGCCGACGCCACGATCGCCACGCTGACCACCAGCATGGCCAGACCGAGCTTGGCCAGCTTGGCCATCAAC
Organism: Pseudomonadota bacterium; assembly: GCA_023431345.1. Lineage (GTDB taxonomy): Bacteria > Myxococcota_A > Polyangia > Polyangiales > Polyangiaceae > PMG-095. Next base: position 77,402 of record JAEYWK010000105.1, on the reverse strand, counting down.
GGCCCACCGCCGGCCTCGCGCACCTTCTTGCCGATGACCTGCAGGTAGCCGAACAGGCCGAGCAAGATCACGACCAGGGTCAGCTTCAGGTGGAAGGCGGGGCCGCCCCACGCGAACACGGCTTGAGGTCCGCGCACGATCAAGATCCCGAGGCCGCTCAAGATCAGCAGCAGCAAGCCGTAGCTGCCGTTTTTGCGCAGCAGGCTGGCGCGCAGCAAAAACTTCGTGCGTTCGTCGGCGGGCATGTCGCGCGTGCCGGCGCCGAGCGCGGCCGTCGCGAAGCTCGTACCGACGCCAAGGGCCAGACCGATGAAATGCAAAAACAGGAGGATGTTGTAGAGCACGGGGCGGTTCCTAGTTGGTGAGCAGGATGACGGCGAGCGCGAGCGCGATGCGGTAGTAGCCGAACGGCTCCAGCCCGCGGCGCTGAAGGTACTTCAGGAACGCCGCGATCACGAGCCATGCCACCACGAACGAGGTGAGCAAGCCGGCCGCGATCTGCGGCACTCCGACGCCAGCGGCCAGCGCTTCGTGCGACTTGAACAGCTCGTAAACGGTAGCCGCGCCCAGCGTCGGCACCGACAGCAAGAACGAGAACTCGGCCGCGGTCTGGGTAGAGAGCCCAGAGAGCTGGCCGGCGACGATCGTGCTCATCGAGCGCGACATGCCGGGCCACAGCGAGAAGCACTGACCCAAGCCGATCAGCAAGGCGCGCTTCAGCGTCACCTGCTCCGTGCCAGTCACGCCCACGACGCCGCGCGCCTTGCGGATTCGCTCCACCACGATCATCACCACGCCGCCCACCATCAAACCTATCGCCACCGGCAGTGGTCCGAACAGGTGGGTCTTGATCAGCTTGCTGAACGTCAGCCCGACGATCGCCGCCGGCACGAACGCGACGAGCAGCGCGCCGAACAGCCCGAGCGCCGCCGGGTCGCGCACGAGCAGACCGCGCAGGCGCCGCGCGAAGAGCTCGCGGTAATGCACGACGACGGCCAAGATGGCCCCTAGCTGCACGACGATGTCGAAGGCCTTCCCTCCGTCGTCGGTCGAGCCCAAGAAATGACTGACCAAGATCAGGTGACCGGTCGAGGAAACCGGCAAGAACTCGGTCAAGCCTTCGACCACGCCGAGCAGGATCGCGACGAGTAAGCTCACTTGTCGCGTGTAGCGGAAGGCACCATCGGCTGTCAAAGCGCTGCGTGAAACCGCGGCGACGTTCCGGATCGGCGCGCGCTGAGCTAGCCTGCGGCGTCGCATGCCTCGAGAGCAGCGCTTCGCCGCCAGCGACGAGTGGCTCGAGCCGGACGGGCTCGGGGGTTTCGCCAGCGGCACCGCGAGCGGGCTACGAACGCGGCGCTATCACGGCCTGCTGACGTGCGCGCTGAAGCCTCCCCAAGACCGAAAGCTCTTGGTGCAGGGCTTCGTGGCTTGGCTCGAAACGACGCAGGGGCGCGCCGAGCTGTGGCCCCAGGCCTACGCCGGCGGGTACCTGCGCGACCGCGACGGCGAGGTCTGCCATTTCGACACGGCGCCGTGGCCGACATGGCGGCTGACGACCGCGCTCGGAGCGACGCTCGAGGTCGAGCTGTTCGTGCCGCATTGCCGGCCGGCCGTCGCGCTGCGATTTCGCTTGGTCGAGCCGTTCGCGGGACCGCTGCGCTTGCGCGTGCGCCCGCTCTTGTCCGGCCGTGATTTCCACGCGCTTCATCACGAAAACCCCGCCTTCAATTTCACTCCCCAACGCCAGGCCGACTTGGTGCGCTTCACGCCTTATCCGGGCGCGCCCGCCGTCCAGAGCTTGAGCAACGCGCATTTCGAGCCGGCCCCGGAGTGGTACCGCCGCTTCTACTACTCGGAAGAGGCAGCGCGCGGGCTCGACGCGGTCGAAGATCTCGCCGCCCCCGGCGCCTTGTCGCTGGATTTGGAGCACGACAAGCGCGAGCTGTGGTGGCTTTTGCAAGGCGAGGTGAGCGGCGCGTTGGCGGTGCCGATCGACGGCGCCGCCGCGTTCGTGCAGCTGCTGCGGCGCGGTGAGCTCGAGCGACGGCAGGCGCCGACAGATCCGCTCGCGCGCGCCGCCAGCGCCTATGTGGTCAAGCGCGGTGAGGGCAAGACCATCGTCGCCGGCTATCCGTGGTTCGGCGATTGGGGCCGCGATACTTTCATTGCGCTGCGCGGCATCTGCCTGGCGCGGGGCGAGCTCGACATCGCGCGCGCCATCTTGTCGGAGTGGGCGGGCGCGGTCTCCGAGGGCATGCTCCCCAATCGCTTTCGCGACAGCAACAATGATCCGCCCGAGTACAACTCGGTCGACGCGGCGCTCTGGTTCGTGCTCACGGCAGACGAGCTGGTCGCGGCCGGCGGCGCCCACGGCGCGGAACGCGAGAAGCTCGAGCAAGCGACGCTCGCCATCGTCCACGGCTACGCGCGCGGCACCCGCTACGCCATCGCGGCGGACAGCGACGGCTTGCTCCGCGCGGGGGCAGAGGGCGTGCAGCTCACGTGGATGGACGCCAAGGTCGGTGATTGGGTCGTGACGCCCCGGCGGGGTAAGCCGGTCGAGGTGCAGGCACTTTGGATCCACGCGCTCGGCGTCGCGGTGCGGCTCGACCCCACGCTGGCTTCACTGCGTGAGCGGGCCCGGGCGTCGTTCGCACGGCGATTTTGGAACGCCGCGCGGGGCATGCTTTACGACGTCGTCGACGTCGACCACGTGCCCGGCGCCGTCGACGACGCCTGTCGCCCGAACCAAATTTTCGCGGCTGGCGGGCTGCCGGTGTCGCTGCTGTCGGCCGAGCAAGCGCGGAGCGTCGTGGCGGCCGTCGAGCGCGAGCTGTGGACTCCGCTCGGTTTGCGCTCCCTCTCCCCCCAGCACTCCGAGTACCACGCCTACTACGGCGGGGGCGTGCTCGAGCGCGACGGGGCCTACCACCAAGGCACGGTGTGGCCGTGGCTGCTTGGGCCGTTCGTCGACGCTTGGCTCAAAGTCCACGGGGCCTCACCAGAAGCGAAGCGCGAAGCCCGCGAGCGCTTCGTCGCCCCGCTGCGAGAGCACCTGCTCCACGCTGGCCTCGGTCACGTGAGCGAGCTCGCCGATGGCGCGCCGCCGCACACGCCCCGGGGCTGTCCTTTTCAGGCGTGGTCGGTGGGCGAGCTGCTGCGCATCGAGCAAAGCCTCACCGCGGACTGAGGCGGTCGGACCCTTTTGACCAGCCCCCGCCGGAGCGGTAGCGTCGCGCCGTGACGCAGGCGTTCGAGCTAGGCAATCGGAACCTCTACCCTCACCTCGACGCCAAGGCGTACCTGGCCTACGCCGCGACCGCGCCCGTATCGACGCTGGTCAAGGCCGCCGTCAACCAGGTGCTCGACGCCTACGCGATGCGGGGAAACGTCGCCTTCCTCGACTTCATCGAGCAGCGCGAGCGCCTGCGCGAAAAGCTCGGGCGCTTGGTGGGGGCGCCCGCCTCCGACATCGCGCTGATCAGCGGCACGACGCGGGGCATCAGCGATCTGGCGCTGTGCATCCCCTGGAACGCCGGTGATCGCGTGGTGCTGTTCGCGGGCGAGTTCCCCGCCAACGTGAGCCCTTGGCTGCGCGCGGCGGAGCTCTTCGGGCTCCAGGTCGAGTTCGTGCCGCTCACGCACGCCGCCACGGAACCCGAGCGGTGGCTGGCAGAGCTGGCGCGCACCCTCGGGCGGGGGGCGCGGCTCGTCGCCGTCAGCGCCGTGCAATTCCAGACCGGGCTTGCCATGCCGCTCGCGCAGATCGCCGAGCTCTGCCGCGAGCACGGGGCCGAGCTGTGCGTGGACGCGATCCAAGCCTGCGGGGTGATGCCCCTCGACACCCCCGCGCTCGGCGTGGACTACCTGGTGTCGGGGTCGCACAAATGGCTGCTCGGGCCGGACGGAGTTGGCTTTCTCTTCGCGCGACCGGAGCGCGCGCGGGCCCTCGTGCCGCGCGTGGCAGGCTGGCTCAGCCACGAGGGCGGCGCTCGTTTCCTGTTCGACGGCCCTGGTCATCTTCGCTACGATTTGCCGATAAAAGACGGCCCTTCCATGCTGGAGGGCGGGTCTTCCAGCACGCTCGGCTTCGCGGCGCTCGAGGCCGCCATCGAGCCGCTGCTCCAGCTGGGCGCGCCCGCCATCTTCCAGCACGTGAGCCGGTACCTCGACGCGCTCGAGCCGGGCCTGACGAGCCGCGGCTTCGTGAGCCGCAGATCCCCGCTGGCCTCCGCGCGCTCGGGCATCGCCTCGTTCGTGCCTCCGCCGGATCTGTCCGCGGGCGCGCTCGTCCAGGCGCTGCGCGTCCGTGGCGTTTACGCCAGCATGCCCGACGGCCTCTTACGCTTTGCCCCGCATTTTCCCAACGCCCTGTCAGAAATCGAGACCGTGCTGGCGGCGCTCGACGAGGCTATCGACACGTTACGCACAGCCTGATTGTTTCACCCATATGGCGTGACTAGCGCCGATGGAAGCGCTAAGCCACGGCACTCATGGACGCCGACCTAGCTCAAGGTACCGAGCGTGTCATCAGCGGACAACGCCGCGTCTTCTACGACGGCTATTGGATCCGTGCTTACGACGTGCCGAGCGATCGCTGGCGCGCGAAGAAGCAGTTGATAGAGGCCATGACGCGCCGGCTGTTCATGCACACGGAGCCGGGCATCAACGTGCCGGGCGCGCGGGCCGACGACGCTCGCGCCGCCTACGACGCCGAAGCCGACCCCGCCAAGAAGCGCGTCAAGGGCGCGATGCTGGCGGGGGCGCTGTTCAATCGCGCCGCCGACATCTTCACCAAGTTGGTCGAGCTCGAGGCCCAGGGCATCCGCATTCAATCGGACAACCCGCTCATGCGCATGTGCGGACAGCACCTGCAAGAAGCGCTGGAGCTGGGCAAGACGGTGCTGCACCGCAGCGGCGAAGAGGGCATCGACGAGCTGTGGGGCGAGCCGTTCAAGGCCTTCGCTTACCCGATCGAGAAATTCTACGAGAGCCGCTACGTCAAGATCGCGCAGACCATGCGCGGCATCGACGAGATCGCGGAGGTGCTGTTCAGCACCGTCAGCGGGCAGCCGCTGTTCTCCGGGATCGAGCCGGTGATCTGGAGCTTCGCCAAGGCCGCGAAGATCAACTGCGAGACCTTGCGCGACGACGCGGACATCTTCGAAGTTTGGTCCGACTTCGTCGTCGCGGGCGAAAAGCTGTGCAGCTACGGACCCGAGCGCGCTCGGAACGACGCCGAGGCGCTGCTGCTCGAGCGGGGGCAGCGCTTGCTCGTGAACGCGCGTGACTTGGTGCTCGCGATCACGCGCGCGCGCGTCCCGATGCCCAAGAGCTCGCGCACCTTCATCGATCGCTGTCGCGCTTACCGGCTCGCGCTCGCTTCGGGTGAGGTGGAGCCGCAGCCGGATTCGCTGCGCATGCCGCCCGTCCGCAGCTACTCGCTCACCAGCTAGCGTCGGCCAGCAGCCAGTGGCGGCGGCACGCATCGCCCCGTCGCGCATGATCCAGCGCGCGTGGTGGCGCGCTTGCTGCATCGGAGGCTCGCCGTTGGCCGCGCACGGCCGCTTTGGGTGCGTCCGTGCTGCGTCCGCGCTGGAAGGCGAGGAGAGCAAATGTTCGAGAAATTCAGCAAAGGCTCACTGCTATCATTGGCGCTGATCTGCGGCGGTGTCGCCGCATGCAACGGGGCAGACGTGCCAGTCGATCCAGGCGAGGAGGTCGGCAGCATCAGCGAGGAGCTGCGCGCATGCGGGCTCTGCGCCGGTCCCTTCGACGTGGGCTGCAGCGATGGCAACTACTGTCAAGGTAAACCCGGCAAATGCCCGAGCGCGAAGCGCTTCGGCCACTGCGCGCCCATGCCCGAGGGCTGCACCAAAGAGTATGCGCCGGTCTGCGGCTGTGACGGGGTTACCTACGGCAACGCCTGCGAGGCGGCCGCAGCGGGCGCGAGCGTGGCGAGCAAGGGAGAATGCGCGAGCGCGGGCGCCTTCTGTGGCGGCATCGCGGGCATCCCCTGTCCGGAAGGGCAAACCTGCGTCGACGCCCCAGGCGACGGCTGCGATCCGGAGCAGGGCGGCGCCGACTGCGGTGGCGTCTGCGTCGAGCAATGCGGAGAGGCGACGTGCGCGCCTGGCACCACTTGCTGTAACCCGCTGCGCGGCCTCTGCGTCCGCCCTGGCATGGTGTGCATTCAATAGCGCCGAGCGCGCGATGAGCCAGCGGTCGGCCGCGACGCGACGGCGAGAGGCAATCGCTCGTCGTCGAGCGCGGTCGGCCGCGGCCGTTAGAAATTCAGCTTGCGAAAGATGAACGAAGGCAAGCTGCGCACGATGAGCGCGACGAGCGCCCAGCGCGCGGGCACGAAAGCGGCGCGGCTCGTGCCCTTGCGAGCCAGCGCGAGCGAGGTGCGCGCGGCTTGGTCCGCGGAGATCAGCCAAAACAGGCCCTTCAAGCCGCGCGTCATCGCCGTGTCGACGAAGCCCGGCTTGATGGTGACGACGTTGACGCCGTAGCGCGAGCAGCGGTTGCGCAGCGACTCGAGGTACGTGCTGAGCGCAGCCTTGCTGGTGCAGTAAGCCGGGTTGCCGCGCCGCCCTCGCTCGCCGGCGATGCTCGAGATGCCCAAGATGGTTCCGGCGCGAGCGGCCTCGAAGCGCGCCGCGGCTTGGTTCATCCAGGCCATGGCCCCGAGCAGGTTGACGCTGACCATCGCGCGGTCTTTCTCGAACGAGTACTCGCCTTCGTCGACCTTCGGCATCACCCCCGCCGCGTAGATCAAGCCATCGACGCCGCCGAGCGCGCTCGCGATGCGCTCGAACAGCGCCGGTACCTCGTCGACGTTGCTCACGTCGTGCACGAACGGGTGTAGCTTTCCAGAGTGCTCGCTCGCCAAGCGCTCGAGCTCGTCGCCGCGGCGCGCGACGATGGCGACGTCGGCGCCCTCCGCAGCCAGCTGTCGCGCCATCGCCTCGCCGATACCGGACGAGGCGCCGACGATGATCACCTTCGAGAGCGACGCCGTCATCGCGCGCCCCGAAAGGAACGAGCCCGTGAGAAATCAGGAAGCCGAAGCCAAAACACGCCCGCGCATACCATGCGAGAGCAACCGCCGCCACAGCAGCGCGTGACGCCGCACGTCGCTTCGGCGTCGAAGGCGTCACGCTCACGGCCGCGCTGCAGGCGCGCTCTCACGCCGCGCGTACCCTGGGAACGTGCGCGAGCTCGCGGACCTGGTCACGCGCTTTGGCGGCGTTCGCCACGCGCTTTGGCGGCGTTCGCCAGCGGCGGTCCCACCGGCGTCGAGAGCTCGATGAGCCCTGGCCCGCCCCCCGAACGTGTGACACTCTCGGCGGCGGTCACATGACCCTGTTCGCCATCCTCGCCCTCGGCTTCTTCCTCGGTATGAGGCACGCCACCGACTCCGATCACGTGGTCGCGGTGACGACGATCGTGAGCCGAGAGCGCTCGGCTCGCGCGGCGCTGTGGGTCGGCGCGCTGTGGGGCCTGGGCCACACCGCCACCATCTTGTTCGTGGGCGGAGCCATCGTGCTGTTCGGCTGGGTCATCCCGCCGCGCCTGGGCCTCTCGATGGAGATGTCGGTAGCGGTGATGTTGATCGTGCTCGGCGCCATGAACCTGAGCGGAGCGCTCTCGAGCATCAAGCAAGTCGCGCACGGCCATCGGCATTCGCTCGACGAGTCGCCTTCACGGCACGTCCACGTGCGCGGCCCGCTGCGCCCGCTGCTGATCGGCGTGGTCCACGGTCTGGCTGGCTCGGCGGCGGTGGCGCTGTTGGTGCTGGCTACGATCAAGAGCGCGGGCCTGGCGTTGGTGTATTTGGCCATTTTTGGCGCCGGAACCGTCGCGGGCATGATGCTGCTCACCGCGGCCATGGCGCTGCCCATCACGCTGCTGTCGCGTCGCTTCGGCAACGTCGAGGTGTTCATGGCCCGCGCGACCGGTCTCGTCAGCATCGCGTTCGGGCTATTCCTGGCCTACCGCATCGGCATCGCCGATGGCTTGTTCCTCGGCGGCACGCCCACGTGGGATCCGCACTGAGCCGCGCGCGCGGGCGTCAGCGCGTGGTGCGGCGTCGCTGATAGGCACTCGCGCCCCACCCCGATCGCGCGCCGGGCCCGCCGGCCAGACGCGAGAGCTCTTGCGAACGCAGAATCGAGGCTAAGCTCCCGCTCCTCATGCAGCGTCCGCGTTGTTCGGTCTTCATCGCGACGAGCCTCGACGGCTTCATCGCCAAACCAGACGGTACGTTCGACTTCTTGTCGATCGTCGAAGCCCCCGGCGAAGACTACGGTTTCGCCGAGTTCTTCGCGACGGTCGACGCGCTCGTGATCGGCCGAAACACCTACGAGACTGCGCTCGCGTTCCCGGAGTGGCCCTACGCTGGCAAGCGCTGCGTGGTGCTCACCCACCGGGAAACCCCCTCGGTTCACGGCGAGCAGTTCTTCGCGGGCGAGCCTTCTGCGCTGCTCGAAACGCTCGCTTTGTCCGGCGCGCAGCGCCTGTACGTCGATGGCGGCGCCGTGATCCGCGCCTTCCTCAGCGAGAACCTGATCGACGACCTGACGCTCTCGATCATCCCGGTGCTGCTCGGGCAAGGCATCTCGCTGTTCGGCGCCGAAGTGCCGGAGCAACGGCTCACGCTCGAGCGCAGCCAAGCCTACCCTTCAGGGTTAGTGCAGCTCACGTATACGCGCTCGCCGAGCTAGCGCGTCCGGCCGCCCTGACGTCCGCGAGGGGCGGTGTAACTCCTCAGGCCTGGGCGTCAGCTTTTCGACCCGCCGAGCCATTTCGAAGCAAAAGAAAGTCCCTGCCGCAAAAGTTCACCCCGGGCAGAGACTAAAGGCTCTTTTTTTAGCAAACGAGGCGAGATTGTTAGCAGCGCGAATCGCGTTGCTTGGTTACCCTCCTCTCAGTTGCAACCGAGATGCGCGGTCTAGTGCGCGTCCGCTCTCGTGCGCGCCCCCCCACTACCGACGACACCATGCAGACGACCCTACGCTCCTCCAGTTCTCGCCCCCTGCGCTCGATCATCGGCGCGGCTTTCACGCTCTGCTCCGTGGCGCTGCTCGCCACGAGCGGCTGCTCTTCCGAAGGCCCGCCCTCTCCGTTGGTCGCGGCTGGAACCGGTCCCGGAGTCGCGGGCGCGATGTCGGGGAGCGTCGCGGGCTCACTGGCGACGGGCGGCAACGTGAGCAACGGCGGCTTCACCAGCGGCGGCGCCCCCAGCACCAGTGCCGGCAGCGTGAGCGACGGCGGCACCCCCAACCCCGGCACGGGCGGGAACGTGAGCAGCGGCGGCAACGTGAGCAACGGCGGCAACGTGAGCAACGGCGGAGCGGGCGGCACCGCGCCCAAGCCCTGCGTCGACACCCCGCCGCCGCCCAACGCGGAGTGGCCTGGCGCGACGTGCGCGGACTGGGCTGCCGAGACCGAAGAGTGCGGGAAAGACTGGTTCAAGACCTACTGCGACGTCAGCTGCAAGCGCTGCACGCCTCAAGGCGGCGGAGGAGCCGGCACCGGCGGCAACACCGGCGCGGGCGGCAACACCGGCACGGGCGGCTCGGCCGCGGTCGACTGCTCCACCAAGGGCCTGCCGAACGTCACCGGCGGCAACGGCTTCGCGACCCGCTACTGGGACTGCTGCCAGCCGCACTGCGCGCAGTTCGATGGCCATCGCTGCGAGCAAAACGGCACCTCGCGCACCGGCAACAACCAGAGCGCTTGCGCCGGCGGCGGGTCGTACGCCTGCTACGACGAGGCGCCCAAGGCCGTGAACGAGTGCCTCTCTTACGGCCACATCGCGAAGACCAACCCGAACTGCGGCGCGTGTTACCGCATCCAGTTCACGGGCGAAGGCCACCACAACGTGAACGACCCAGGGTCCAAGCTGCTCAAGGGCAAGCAGATGATCGTCAAGGTGAGCAACACCGGCGGCGATGTCGCCAGCAACCAGTTCGACTTGATGGTGCCCGGCGGCGGCGTGGGTCAGTTCAACGCCTGCAGCAAGCAATGGGGCACCAATGACTTGGGCGCTCAGTACGGCGGCTTCCTCACGAACTGCACCGGCTCCCACAGCGCGAAGAAAGACTGCGTGCGCCAGAACTGCATGAAGATCCCGGCTGGCCCCGCGCGCGACGGCTGCATCTGGTTCGTCGACTGGTTCCAGGTCGCCGACAATCCCAACTTCACCTCGCAGCAAACAGACTGCCCGTTCTGAGACAGGCGCCGCGCCAGCGGGCCACTCAGAACCCATATCCGAACGAGGCCACAGCCATCACCGTGAAGTCGTAGGGCTCGAGCCCTCCGTACGGGCCCGGCTGGTACTCTTGGGCCAGCGACGCGAGGCCTTGTAAACCCAGGCTGAGCACCGCGCCCCCGCCGCCGCCTTGCGGGGGACGCAGCTCCGCGAGCACACTGGCCGTCGCGGCTAGCGTGGTGCGGTTGTTGGGGTGGCCGTCTTGCTTTGACGTCAAGGCGAAGCGGCCGAGTCCTCCGGTCACGAACAGCGCGGGCACGAACTCGGTCGTCGGCTGACCCGTGCCTTCTAGCAGCCGCACTCCAACCTCGAGCGTCTGAAAGTTCCCTAGGAAGAGATAAGCAAAACCAGCCGTCACGCGCAGCGGCGCCACGAAATCCCGCTGGTAGACGAGGTAAGCCGCGGCTTCATCGGGCCCCAGAGAGCCGCGAACCATCACTGAGTTGGGAGCGGTGCGTTCTTCCTCCGCCTGGGCCGTTCCCACCGCGCCCAGGAGCACGCCGGCCACGACGAACGCTCCACCCAAGCTTTGCCCCCGCCAGCCCTGCCGACGCACACTTCGCCCGGTAGTACTCGCTCCCACCTGGGACAAGAGCCCGACACCAGCGAGCGAGTCGTGTAGTGAAGTGACGACACCCTGTGCCGCTGTGGCCCGCATTTCCTCGAATTTCATCGACACCTTCGTGAATCCGTCCAGTGCCGGCAGAGCACTGCACGCGGCGTGCCGGTCTCTTCGATTCACGTCGTGCCGAGCACGCCACCGTCAAGGGATGATGATGCGGCCGCGCGCGCCAGCGCTGCCCGCCTGCGTGTGGCAAGCGTTGCAGTCGCCGCTCGTCTGCGGCGTGAGCATGACCCGCTCTTCATCGCCGACGACCACCTTTGCGCGGTAGGGCAAGGCGAGCCCGCTCACGATCGCGCCGAAGTTGCCGCCCGACGTGACCGGGATCGGCGCGAGCTCTTGGCCATGAGCGTCGGTGATGATGATTTTGGCGCCCGTCTGCGCCGAAACGCCGAAGCACTTGTTGGGCTCGTGCGCGGTCTGGAACACGGTGCCGGCGATGTTGAAGCGGGGCGCGCGATTCGGATATTGCCGGTGGCAATCGATACAAGCGACGCCGGGCATCATCCAGCGTGAGCCGCTATCGAAGCCTTCCCAGTATGCTCCGCTCGAACAGGTCGGGGCAGCGTCGTATGGGTCGGTGCTGGGCTCAGTCGGCTCGTGGCCGCACGTTTGCAGCGGGGTGCCCGCCTGGAGCCACGCCTCCAGCGCGACTATCTCGGCGCTGTCGAGCGGGCCGGCAGGAGCTGGCGGCATGGGGGCGTGCGGATCTTTGATGCGCGAGAGCGCCAGGGCTGCGATCGTCAGCGAGGCGTCGCTCCGTGCGGGCGCGGTCAGGTCGGTGTGATCCATCAACGGCACGCTGGCCCCCGCGCTGGGGCGCTCTGCGTGACAGCTCTGACAGCGCGTTCGCAGCAGCGCTTCGACCTCGCACGGCAAGCCGCTCGCGGCGGGCGGCTCCCGGCTCGGCTCGTCGTCGTCGGGCTGCGGCGCGGGCTCGTCGGGCTCGCTGTCGTCGGGATCGACCGGCACGACGACGCCGGGTTCGTCGCTACGGGGTTCGTCGTCGCGCGGCTCGTCATCACGCGGGCCGTCGTCGTCCGGAGCCATCGACGCCCTGCCGCCCTCGTTCGCGCCTGGCCGCGCGCCGCCCGTCGCGGCCGCGCTACCGACCGACTCTCCGCCATCAGCGCCCCCACTCGCGTTCGTGCCCGGGGCGTCGAGGGAGCCCGCGCCGCCGGGCGATGCGTCCGTGCAAGCGACGGCCAGCGCCGGCAGCATGCCTATCACCGCGATCGACCGAGTAAGCGCCCTCGCCCAGCTGCGAGCCATCATCTTGCCGGAAGCCACCAGCATCGAAAGCGACGTCGACCCATGCATCATACCTGAGGGTGATGGTGAACCAGCGCGTCGAGCGTCAGCAAGCCGCTCGCGACGTTCACGCCGCGCGATTCAGTGTCCAAAACGCCAGAGCGGTCGCCCAGCTCGCGCCTTTGCTCGAACAGAAATAGGCGCGACACGTCGCCGCAATCGACATTCCGGAGCGCGAACGCTACGCTCGAGCTTCGTGGCCGCGATAGCGCGCCTGGGCGCGGGCGGCGAACACGGTCAGTCCGACCATGACGTACTCGATAGTCGCCGCCAACACCGTGACGCGCGAGGTCGGCGGCGCCGGCACCTCGTGCCTCGAAGGCTCGGATGTCTACGTCATCTACGCAGCCAGCCCTGGCCACGGCGTCGTTCACGCGCAGGCGTATTACAGCCTGCGCGGCCGTGACGAGGCGGCGCGGCTCCTCGGCGAAGGACACGCCCCGCAAGCGATCTTGAGCGCGCTCACGGCGCTCGGATTCGATCGCAACGCCGCCATTCGGCAATACGGCATCGTCGACGTGGCGGGCAACGCGGCCGGCTTCACTGGCAGCGGCACCGGCGCGTTCGCCGCGGACGCCCAAGGTCACACCGGCCCGTACGCCTACTCCATTCAGGGCAACATCCTCACCTCCGCGCACGTGCTCGAGCAGGCCGCGCAAGGCTTCGCGAGCGAAGGCTGCGATCTGCCCGAGCGCTTGATGCGTGCGCTCGAAGCGGGCGCGCTCCACGGCGAAGGTGACAGTCGCTGCACGGAGCGAGGCTTGCCGTCAGACTCAGCGTTCCTGCAAGTCGAGCTGCCCGACTTGCCCCTCGGCAGCTACGTGTCGCTGCGCGTCGAGGCCTCGGGCAATCAAAGCCCGCTCCCGCTGCTGCGCGCTCAGCTCGATGCCTGGCGCGGCGCGCACCCGTGCCCCGTGGTCGCGACGGACGCGCCGAGCACCACGACTACTCGCTCCATGGCAGAAGACGGTGGTTGTCGTTGCCGCACGTCGAGCGCGGCGGAGCCTGGCTACGGCTGGCTCTTACTCGGGTGCGGTTTCGTCGTTGCGTGGCGGCGGCGCGCGGCGCGTCAGCTGCGACCAGCTCCGCTGGCGTGACAGCAAACGAGCGCGGCGGTTCCAAGCCCCGAAGATGCTCAGCTGAGCGCACACGAAGTACATGCTACCGAGGATCAGCGGCATCATCGCGAGCGGCGGCTTGCTCCCACCACCGCTCCGCACCATGAGCGCGAGCAGCACGTTGCCCAGCATGCCGTAGAAGGCGCCGAGGATGCCCGCGATCAGCAGCGAGCGCAGCAGCGTGATTGGCTGATGCGGCGCGGGGCGGAGAAACAGCAGCGGCCCCCACATCTCATCGCGGTCGCTGAAATCGTTGAGCTTATCATCCGCCTGGAACGTGCGATTGTTCATGGCTCCGCTCCACGCCAAGACGGCCGGCGGAGCGGCTGCATTAAGGGGCTGCTAAAGGCTTTGACTGCGCAGCTTCTGGATGGCCTCGCGCGCGCCCTCGGTGTGCTGGCTCGCGCGGAGCGCGCTGTCGAAAACGGCGACGATGCGGCCCGTGCGCGCGATCACGAAAGTCAGCCGCGCTGAAACGCCCATCAAATCGCTCATCAGCGACGACGCGCCATAGCGACGGATCAAAACGCGCTGAGGATCCGGCACCAACGGAAAGGTGATGTGGTGCTCACGCGCAAACCGATCATGCGTCGCAGCGTCGTCGACGGAAACGCCCACGACCTCCGTGTCGGATGACGTGAGCTCAGCGTAAGCATCACGGAACCCGCACGTCTCGCGCGTGCACACCGTCGTGAAATCACGCGGGTAGAAGTACAGCACCAGGTGCTTCTGCTCGAGCAACTCCCCGAGCACCAGCCGCCGATCCTGCCCGGCCTGCCGCGCCACCACGTCGAAGTCAGGCGCCACATCGCCAACGCGCAAGGTCATGCCCGGACTATCGGGCGGCCGGCAGTGAAACGGAAGTGGGCAGGTGTGGGGGCGAGGTCACCCCCGCGGGTAGCGTCGGCTTCCCCTTTGCCACCGACAACCGCGATCCCTGGCGCCGAAGTCCCGCCGTCAAGACCGGCCCCGCGTACAAAACAGTCGCCCCCACCGGCGCCATCGACTGCGCCCCGCCACACTGAACCCAGCGGCGAACGCCCTCCGGCCGCCAACGCCACCCGCTCCCCGCGCGCGCCGCCCAGCGCCCAACCGCCCACCAAAACCCCGCCCAATCCCTCGTTCTCCAAAGCGTAGCGTTTGCGTCGAAACCCCGTTGACCGCTCGCGTTTTTCGTGGGAGATACCCGCTCCCTTCGGTACCCCCGAAGGGACCAAGCGACGGCCTAGCCGGCGCCTGGCTGCCCGGGCCATTAGCTCAATTGGTAGAGCAGCGGACTCTTAATCCGTTGGCTCGCAGTTCAAGTCTGCGATGGCCCACCAAGAAAGACGGCGCCCTAACGAGAGTTAGAGCGCCGTCTCCGGTTTTTGAGCCGCCCCTGGGATCAAGCTGGGATCAGTTTGGGATCAGCGACTTGATCCCACGTCCGCCGACGTTGATCCCAACGCCCGCAGCTCGGGGATCGTCTCGTGCATGGGCGCGAAGTCGCCGAGCTGCAGGTCGGCAGCCGAGCGAGCCGCGCGCTTGTAACGGTAGATCATCGCGCTGGTCGTATGGCCGGTCCTGTCCGTGATCCAGGCCTCGCTCTTCCCTAGCGCCAGCTTGATCGTAACGAAGGTACCGCGCAGGTCGTGAGCTCGGAAAGCGATCCTCTCTTTCGTCTGCTCGAACAGCTCTTCGCGATCGATCCCAGCTTCACGCAAGCGCGCTCGAAGCTCACTAGCAACTTCGTAGCGATTGATCTTGTTCCCGCTCGCATCGACCAAGACTGGACGGCTTGGCGTGACCGTACGACCGAGCCGCTTCTTCCAGCGCCTCAGCGCCTCGACGACGTCTGGCGCAAGGGCCCAAACCCTCGGTTCATCGGTCTTGTTCTTGTCGAGGCGAATGACACCAATTTCCAGGTCCAAGTGCCGCCACTCAAGACGGAGCGCTTCCGAGACCCTGAGCCCCTCTCGAGTAAGTAGACCAAAGAAGAGCCGTAGCTGCATGGGGATGGTCTCACATGCCAGCAGCTTCGCTTCCTCATGCGGACGCAGGTACGACTTAGCTCGGGTTACCGAACGGTTTGGAACGAAGCCTGGCGGCAAGGGGTTGGCGGTGAGCAAGCGGCAGGGGTAGACGGCGAGAGCGATCACCCGGTGCATGGCCTGAATCACCTGACGGCGGGAGCCAGGGGTGAGATCGTCAGGTAAAGCGGCGATGACGCGCTCGACCAAGTCCACGCCGTTCGATCCTTCGAAGGCCGCCACTGGCTCATCGCCAATGTGGGGAAACACGTAACGTTTCAAACGAGCCGCGTCATCCTTGGCCGACACCTTGCGCTTGACGTGGTCGGGGTAGCGCTTGCTTAGTGACCCGTCGAACCATTCGGTCGCATGCTGCTTGAAAGTTGGTCCCGAGTACGTAACGCGGCGGCGCGCTTTCTTGGGAGTCGGCGCCACATTCTGACGAATCCATTCGGCAGCGTATGCCTCGGCGATCTCGATGGGCGAGTCATCAGGGATGCGATGTACCGAAATGCGGTGAGATTTTCGCTTCCCGTCCGCAGCGTAGTATCGAATGACGAAACCGCGACCTGGTTCACGATTCACTTTGAACCGCGCCTCTGCTCCTTCCTCAGATTCAATAGACTCAATCCTTCGCTCATTTTCCACGCGCGCGACGCTTTCTGCGACTCCTTCTCGAGTCGCGAGCAGCCGCGTCACGACTTCAGCGTCGACGCGAACGTTTCGGATGCCAAGCCGGTGGACAGGAAGAACGCCGGAGGCAATCCAGCGACGAACCGTCTTTTCCGAGACGGCTAGCCGAGCCGCTGTCTCGGAAACCGTCGTGAGCTGCACCGGGGCGATCACCCGCATGCCTCGACTCCCGCGTTGGGAACCGCAGCGTGCTGTTGACCGTGCGCAATTGGCTCACCAAGACTCTTATCCCCGACTCGCCCACGAGCTTCCGCAGGAACGAGGCGACCATCTGCGTCAGCGTCGCCATCCGGATCTCCTCGTGGACAACGCACGGTTGACGAACGGGGCCGCCGACGGTCACGCCCACGTTGAACCTGGCGTCGACCGTACACACGCCGGCGGCGACGCAGGTGTCTTGCTCGAGCTGCCGGCCGGCGCGATACCTGCCGCGCCCACGTACACCGCGCTCGACGCTCGGTCTGGTGCCGACGGCGCAGCTCCTCAGGTGTGGGCGGTTCAAAGTCCACCTCGCTGAGCTCGGACGCCAGCTCGGCGCAGTACTCGGCCTCCAGCTGCCGCAGGAAGTCTTCAGAGCACTCGTTCATGAACGCCGTCCCTGGACACGAAGGGCGTTCTTGCGCAGGCGGCGCCGCCGTCGACGGTAGAACCGCGCCTGGTCGGTCCGGAAAAGATGGGCGTGCCCGCGCAAGACGTTGAAGCCTGCCGCCTTGATTCGCCTGTGCATCTCCTCGTCCACCATCTCGATGGCGGTGAGGAGCAATGTGAGGAGACGATTGAAACGCCGAGCGCGATCACGGCTGAAGAGCTCGCGGCGATGAAGCGCCTCATGGTCAGGCATGTGAGCTAGCGCGGAGTCGAGTGCCCCCTGGTTGACATACGAATTGGCGAGCGCCCGACGCAGCTGAAGCCGAGCCGCCCGATGAACATGAAGCGCCAGCTGCGTCTGCTGGAGCTCGACCCCGTAGTGAGCCCTCGCTCCGACGAGCTCCCCCCGGAGTTCACCGAGCCGGTCATTGTCGAGTTCTTCTAGAGCATCGAGCTCTCGGGGATCGATGGGCCAGTTCTCCTCCACGCTCACCGCGTCGCCGATCAACGAGCGCAGACGCGCCACGTTCGCCCGCGCCGGCTGCTTACCCGCTCCGCTCCCTGATACGTATGAGCTCACGCGGGTTCCTCCGGTAGTCCTGACGGAGGTTTCGCCACCGGCTGCCGGAGCAGCCGGGCCGCGAGCTCAGCGGCGACGAGTCGATCCCCGATGGCCGAAGCCTCGGGTACCAGGTCGCTGAAGTAGGCGGCCCACGCGACCTTAGCCGAGTGGAGGTGGACGGATGTATTTCCGTCCCGGGGAACTTCATCGAGCCGTTTCTTGAGTCTGGCCACACTCCTTTCACTGGGGGTCACTTCAACACCCTGAGCACCAAGCCGGAGCCTGAAACCCAGGAAATCTGCGCCATCTGTCGCCGGCGCGATGAAGGTCTTCTCCATGTTGAGCTTGAGCCCGAGGAGATGAACCTGCCGGTCGAGCTCCAACAGGTTCGCGTTGGCGCGGTCGAGGCCGCCGGGAGCGACCACGAGGAAATCGTCGACATAGCGCGCGCAGCTCACGGTCGTTCGATGCTCGAAGAACCAGTCGAGGTCGGAGAGGTACAGGTTGGCGAGCAAGGGTGAGAGCGGCGCGCCCTGCGGCAGCCCGCAGCCGGGGCTGCGCTGGCCCTGTTCCAAGATGGCAGCGATGAGGCGGTTCATCCGACGCCCCCCGAACGTTCTCCGGATGAGCTTCCGCAGGGGGACGAGGGGGATGGAGTCGAAGAAGCGGGCGACGTCTGTCTTTACGAGATGTACTTGTCCGTCGAGTTCCTGCATGCGGGCAGCCGCTTCCAGAGCGACAGCTACGTCGCTCACCGCCAGGTGCGCATCGGAGCCGCGCACGCCATAGGTGCCCGGTGCCAACTGGCAGGCGATGTGCGGCTCCATCACTTGGAGGAGTGCGGCCTGCAGCACGCGATCGCGGAAGGGGGGAACCTTGAACCGCCGGACCTTCCCTGCCCGTCGTCGGAAGAGCTCGCGCAGCGCGCCCGGTTCATGAGTGCCATTCCGCACCTCACCCGCCAGCTCGATGGCGAGGGCACGACAATCAGCAGGCGAGAGGTCATGGCCGACGACGCCGTCGACGCCCGGTGTCCAGGCGCCGCGGCTACGGCGTAGGCGCAGGGCGATGGCCGTGAGCAGGTCCTCGTTCATGAGCCAGCGGTCGAGCGAGACCACCCCGGACGTCACCGGCTTCGCCGTCATCCACGCCTCTTGGTGCGCTGCGCAGTGGCGACAGGCTTGACGACGTCCTTGTAGGTGCCCGAGACGCCGAACTCCGCTTCCTTCGTGCGAACCCAAGCTAGCCCGCGACGCAGGCGCTTGGCAGAGTCGGCGAGCGCATCGCGCACCGCGGCCGCATCAAGGGAGGGGTCCAGGGCGATGCAGCAGACGCCGTCGCCCTGTGGGAAGTGAACGAGCCGTTGGCCACGACCCAGGCGCGACACGTATGGCTCACGCAACACGCCGCGCTTGCAGACCGCGGCCACTACCCCCTCCTCAGCATCTTCTTCTTCACTACGGCGACGTTGTACCCGGCAGCAGCGAGGGCGCGCTTGGCGCGAGTCCCGGCCATGCCACGAACGGGTTGGTCTTGATACGCCTTGAGCAACGTGCGCGGATCAACGTCGGCCTCCACCGAAAGCCGACGAATGACCGCCGCGGGAATGCGGGGCTTCATGCGGGACACTATGCGGTCACCGCTCGCCACCCAGAGGGGTAGATTTTCTTTCACGCGGACGTCAGGGCGGATTCAGGGCACTTCCCGCGGGGGCAAAGCACTGCTCGCGATCCGACTGAGTGTAGCCCCAGTGCTCCTCGATGATTCGCTCAAGCTCTCCAGCATCTTCTGTGATGCGAGCATTCGCACCGTCGCTGTCCACGCCCCGACGCTCCACGCGAAGAATGTAGCTGACAAGTGCTAGATCGCGAGGCCGCATGAGGTACAGCCGATTCGGCGGCCCCGAATTCCACGTTGGGCCGTCGCTCGGCGGCATGGGCCTTAGGGGACGCCATGCGAATGATGCGATGACGAACTGGTGCCAGTGGCTAAGGTCAAATAGGGGAAATTCCTGGGACCTAAGCGCCTGGCGTTCCCTCCTCATGTAGCCGGCAGCGGTGTCGCAATTGAGAAGGATATCTTGCACCGTATTCGGCAACAGAGCGAACGCCCTTGGGCTCCAGCGGCGCCTCTCGAGGTCGATTCCACGAGCATCAAGGAGCGCGCTGAGCTGCTTGGTGGGGTCGCCTCGAAGAACGCTCACGGTTCGACCCGCTACGAGCTCCTCTCGCGACCTTCCACGCTGAAGCGCGTCCAGCGCACCCCTGAATTCTGTCGCCTCCTTAGTGCAGCGTCGAAACTCAGCCGTCCACTTTCGCACCCAGGCACGTGAAGGCCGCGAACGGAACAACTCCACGAAGCGACGAATGCCTCGGCGCTTGAGGTCGGCGGCCAGCTTATCCGATTCAGCTGGAGTCAGCGGGGTTCGTGCCATGTGAAAGAAAATCTCCCCCTGCCGCGGAGGCCGGTACCCCGCATCTTGGGGGACACCATGTATACCCGAGCTAGCGCGACCACGCCCGTCAACGCGGGCGACGAGCCGAAACCAATCCGAGCCGCCGTGGACCAGAACGCTGCGAAGCCAACGTGGCAGTCGGCCATCGAATGGAAGCCGCCCGGAGAGCTCCGCAACCACCCCGTCTGGCAGGTTGCGCTGGGCTTCGCCTCACCCGAGCTGGAGGAGCAGCTGATCACGTCCGTGCGCGACGACAAGGTGCTCCAACCGCTGATCATTACCGGTGCCGGTTGCGCGAGTGGCGAAGGAGTCATTCTGGACGGGCACCGGCGCCGCCAGGCGGCGTTGGACGCGCGCTTGCCTCTCGTCCCAGTGATTGTCCGGACAGACCTCACGGCGGAAGCCGAGGAAACCATGATGCTGCACGCAGCGGTGGCCAGCGCACACGTGCGCAAACTCAAGTCCTCCAAGCTGGCGGAACTCGAACAACGCCTCTACCAAGTCCACTCTAAAGGCCGCGGCTTCCGCAATGACCTGACTTCCGTTGGAAGCAACGGATGTGACGACACGCTGTCCGCCGTCGCGCGCGACGCTGGACAATCGCGAAACAGCGTCGCAGATCGCAGGAAAGTGTTCTTCTCGCCGGTGGCGCCCAAGCTGCTCCACGACGCGGTCGACTCCGGAACATTGTCTCTGACGGCTGCTGCTGCGCTTGTCCGCGAAGCCGAGGGCCGCGAAACGGTGCGCAGCGCGATGCAGCTCAGCAACGTAGATGCTGCCTCTGCGGAGCTCCAGCAGGCCAAGGCCGACGTCGAGACGGAAGTACGCAAGATGCTCCAGCGGCCCAAGCGCGCCAAGCGACTGGTACCGGTCGACGCGGCTGTGGTCATCAGCAGCGTGACCGTGGAGTTGCGGAAGGACGGTATGCCGCAGAGCATCGAGCTCGCGGGCAAGTCGTACTCTGTGCGCGTGGGGAAGGACGCACAGTCGTCAGTCTCGCTGGAGATCGTTCCAATACCGGACAAGGGCGGGCGGCGCGGCAATCGGAAGCAACCTGCCTCCGAACCGCCACACTCCACCGATGACGCTGTAAGGAACATCGTCGAGCGAGACGCTGGTGGTCGCGTTCATCTGGCCGTCGCTACCGCAGGTCCGTACGGCCGCACGAACGAGCACGCCTTCATCGAGAAGGAGATTGCACGGGGCGCGTTCCGCCCCTTCACCGTGCTCCCAGCTGTCTCGGGCCTCCCCCGCCCGATGACAATCCTCCTCGCCGAACGGCGTACCAAGCTCCTGAAGTTCGCCTACCACGGGGACGAGAACACGTTCTGCCCGCCGCTCTGGGGCGACCTCGCCATCGGCTCGGGCGCGTGCGGATTCGGCTGCCGAACCTGCTTCTTGATGCTCACGTGGCGCGAAATGCGCGACCCGCTTCGCCCCGTGGTCTACGACAACGGCTCGGACTTCGAGCGATTCGCCGCCAAGTGGCTCCATGCCAAGGCCTGGTGGGTCGATGGCAAAGGAGTTCGCGAACGCACGGGACGGGACACGCTCGGCTTGGGCATCGACTGCGCTGACTCGCTGCTGTGGGAGGGAGTGACCGGTCACGCACGGCGCCTGATCCCGCTCTTCCTCGACGGCAATTCGAATCCGCTCGGCAACCAGCTGGTGCTCCTCACCAAGAGCGCGAACGTCCGCTACTTGGATGAGATCACGGAGCTCGGGCGGTTCAAAGGCAACATCCCGAACGTGGTGGTGACGATGTCGCTCAATCCCGAGCCAATCGCCGACCTATGGGAGGGCAAGTTCCGCGATTCACTCGAACGCATCACGCCACCCATTTCCAAGCGTCTGGAAGCCTTGCGGTTTGCGCAAGACATGGGTTTCGAGGTCCGCGCACGCATCGACCCCATCCTGACGCCGGAGGGGTGGGAGGACCATTACGCCGACTTCTTCCGCGACATGGTGAACATCGGGCTCAAGCCCACCATACTGACGCTAGGCACGCATCGCGAAAAGAGCGCACAAATCGATACCTTCCGTGCCTGGTGGGGGCTACCTCCGCCCGAATGGGAACCTGCGGTTGCGGAGGTGCGCGAGGGGACGCACTTCCACATGGCCGACCGCGGGCGTGTCTACCAGCGCGTGCGCGAGCTCGCGCAGCAAGCATTTTCTGGAAGCGACAGCCGACCCTGGGTGTCGCTGTGCAAGGAGACACACGAGCTGCGGCGAGAAATTGGCTTCTGCAACGCACAGTGCAACTGCTTTAAGCTCACCAACGCTACGAGCGCCGACTGCACGCTTCTGCCAGTGAACGGTGGTGCAGATGACCACTAGGCCCAGGGCTCCCGCCAAGCTCGCGGCTGCACTCGCGCGATCGCCAGCAGGAACTGCTGGGCCAGCAATATTCGTGAGGTCGTTCTCGAGCGTGCTCACCTTCGCCCACGACTACCATGGTGGCCTCGCTCGTCTACGCCTCGCCGGATGGCGGCAGCACCAACACGTTGGCAACGGGTTCGTGTCGACGGACGAGGACGCTATTTCTTGGTTCGCCAACGGCGCCTGGAATCTCGCGCTGCGACATCGGACTGCTCGGTTTGATCCTATGCTCGACCGAGCTATCGCCCGATCGGTGTTTGGCCAACCGAGGTCCGCGTTCGTCGTCCCGAGCACCATCGTCGTGCCGCTGGTGACCACAGCGATGCCGACTGGCGAAAACAGCCACTGTCGGCGCGTATGCCCGGCTCGATCCACGCCAGCTTTCGAGCGCCCTGTTTTGGATGAACCGGTGGAGTTCCGCGTCTGCACGTCAGAGTTCGACGGTCAGCTACAGACCTTCGTCGAGGCGAGTTTCGGCGGAGCGCGCTACACGGCGGCTGGGGATCCACGCCGTGCGGTCTATCTCCCTGACCACCGACTTTCGCCGAAGGTCAGCACGACAAGCTTGGTGGCACGAGTGCTGATGTACTTGCCGCAGTTCGTCGCGCAGGCCGGGTTCCAGTTTGATCTCATGGGTAAGCGCGGCGACCTCATTCATGTGGGCTCGTACGGTGCGCTGCCCCGCCATGGCAGCCTCTACGCCCAGTTGAGGTGGCCCGCGCCCACCGAAACGGTTCTTCTGGCGTTCGAAGCAGCGCGTCACGCTCGCGTTGCAGCCGCAGCAAGCAGTGCGGCCGTGATTGCAGAAGTGGATGAATCTGCGAGCGACGGCCGTTTTGTTGCTTGGTGCAGTGCGCCGGGACCAAAGCCATCGCGCATTGCCAGCCTGCGTGATGCGCTCCGCACGCTTGACGTGGTGCGAAAGCGATCTCGCGAGCAGTTCTAACGGCAAGCGTACTGAGGGCCAATGCCACGGACCAACATGCGCCTTCCCCGTTGCCGACTCGGAGGAGGCTCAAGACCTCGCCCGGCGAGTACGTCGCCGCATCGAAATGCAACACGTGCGCTGCCTTGGCAAGTCGCCAAGCGCTTACGAAGGCAGCAGGCACTAGCACCTTGCGCGCTGCCTCGGCGGCGTTCAGGGTCCGCGCTTCGTGATGAGGCTATAGCCTGCCGCGGTGGACGCTACGACCCAGAGCGCGCACCGCCTTGCGCGTGAAAGGGCACACTGGATGTCGCGCCAGGCACGCGGCCCGCTGCGATTTCGGATGCGCCACGCAGCATCACCCCACGTCGGCCACTACGGGACCCGCCCCCTACGACGGCAGCGCCAGGTGCTGAAGCTGAAGCACCGTCGCGGCAACCTCGGCCCACGTGTGACGAATCTCGACGCAAGTGTGCTATGCTTGCATTGCAACATCGGTGGCGCCCCGTCTCCATCGCTCGCAACGTGGCGGGGCGCGATTTCTTATCGCACCGAAGGCATATCGCACACCTGGTCGACGCGAGAATCTCCTTCGTTTTCGCGCACTCAGCGCCGATTTGTACGGCGCAGCTGGAGCAACCGCATGCCGCGTACTGAATGTCGCGACCCACTGGAACAGATCCACGAAGCTCTTCGCCAACGGGATCGCCCGGAGTGCGTTGGCGACGACGCCGATCAAACGCCGCATGACCGCTCAGCCGACGAGGCCTTGGCGGCTCTCTCGAAGAGGTGGCGCCGAGAGCATGAGCGCGCCGCTCGACGGCAGCAGAAGGCACTGCTCGCCGATGCTCCGGCGGCGAGCGCGGCCGAGCGGACTGTGATCGGAGCAGCCGCCAAGGACCTTGCGCTCGCCGAAACCCTCTGGCGGTCGCAGGTCGAGCTCGCGTCCCGGGTGAACGCGTTGATCGATAGCCCGAAGGCTGTGCTGTTGCTGGCCCGGGCGCTCCGGGAGGTGACGGCCTGTCGAAGCGCTGCAACCACTCGGGCCGAGCAACTGCTGCTGGCCGTCGGCACGTTAGCGGCACAACGCCAGTTGTCAAATCCTGATAAGAGACCGGCACTTAGGCGGGTGGTATGAGCAGGGTTGAGGCAGTCAGCGCGCGCGTTGGGGAGCTCCGGCTCGAGGACCTCGGCGCCGAAGCCCTCGACGCGGAGAGCGTCAACGTGACAGCGCTCAACTGTGCCGGCGTCCCAACGCTCATCGAGGTCGCATTCACCGAAAAGTGGGGCGGCGCAGGCTGGCAGCGGGCGTTCAGTTGCCCCGTGTGTGGGGCTGCCGCGCGCGTCTTGACGCTCGACGATGACGTTGCAGCCTGCGGCCGTTGTAGACGACGTCGAACACGTCAATCCCGAGAGAAGAACGTTCGGGCATGGCGCGAAGGCGCGCTCGCCGACGAGCTGGCCCGAGCCGTACTACGAAGCTGCGAGGACGTACTACCGCTCCGCGCGACCGCCCGCCGGCTCCAGCGGCGCGCACTCGGTCGAGCCGACGCATGCGTCGCGTTGGCTGACGCCGCCATCCGACACGCGAACCGGGCGCTTCGAGGGCAGCGTGACTGAACGATCTCGTCAACCTCAACTGTGGCAGCTCTCCGCGTACGAACCGCTTCCTGCTCATCCGACTCGGGAGGATCTTCGAAAAGCGGCCCTGCGGGCCCTGGCGAATCCGCCGACCACGAAACTCGACGTTTGGGGGCGAGTCTTCAGAAGCATGGCGCGCGTGCACGCGACTTTTGATATGGAAATGGCGACCGCGCTCCAGGAGCAAGCGCAGCGGATGTCACCGACGCGTGAAGGGGCACGAACTTTAGCTCGAATGCGCGCGCAGCTACGTGGAGAGGCGCCGACGCCGGTCTCGGAAGCTGACCAAATTTCCCGACGTCGGGAAGTTCAACGGATGATGCGCGGTGGGCGGCGCCGTGCACGGGCTCGCAGTGTCACCGATGCGCACCGCAATTCCTGACCACGCAGTGCTGGCCTTCCACGGACAAGCGGAGTCGACCTCACTCCGAGCAGTGATGTCGCCATTGACATTGCTGTGCGCGTGGCGCATGAGTGACAGGGATGGGGGCCAGAACTGTGCGCGCGCATGGATCGCGCGAGAACTCCGTTGAAAGGCAGTATCCGATGTCAACGAAACCGTTTTTGAAATGGGCGGGAGGCAAGCGACGCCTGCTTCCCATCTTGAAGGCTCAGTTCCCCACGCACTATGAGGCTTTCATTGAGCCTTTTGTCGGCGGCGCCGCTGCTTTCTTCGATGTCGCTCCATCGTGCTCGCTCATCGCTGACAAGAATCTTCGTCTGGTCCGGACGTACGTCGCGGTGCGAGACCAACCTCAAGCAGTCATCAACATCCTCAGCAGCTACAAGAACGACGAGTCGAGCTACCTCGCCGTGCGCGACTCCGGCAGCCTCGACTCCGGCAATGATGCTGAAGCAGCCGCGACGTTCATCTACCTCAATAAGGCCGGTTTCAACGGCCTGTACCGCGAGAACCGGCAAGGTCGTTTCAACACGCCCTATGGCCATAACGCGGGAGGCGAAGTCTGTGACGCGGTCACGCTACGTGCGTGCTCTGCGGCACTTCAAGGGGCGAGCATCGAGCACGCTTCGTTCGAAGACACCATCGACAGAGCTGACGCTGGTGACTTCGTCTACTGTGATCCGCCCTACTCTTCAGCGAAGAGCGCGAGCTTCACCGGCTACACTGCGAACGGTTTCGGTGCTTCTGAGCATGCCCGCCTTCGCGATATCGCACTGAAGGCGAAGCAAAGAGATGTGCAGGTGCTGATCTCGAACTCGGATACACCGCAGGTGCGGGCGCTGTACGCGAATCCCATCTTTCGAATTGTTCCAATCCAGGCGCCGCGCAATATCGCGGCAAATCCGAATCGACGCGGCACAGCGTCCGAGGTTCTCATCGCCAACTACTAGCCTTGGCTGCGCGCAGGGCGGGCTCGTGACGAGCCCGTCCTCGGCTTGCTAGCTGAGTCTCTCACCCGGCTTCAACCTGCTCAAGATTTGCCCCGGTCTTGCGCTGGGCGACAGCAGAACGAAGTGGCGCATGCTGGCGTAGCACCCTGTCCGCACAGTGTGGCAAGGCTTCGCGCCGCGCGGGCCGCAGCGCGACCTCCCGAATCTCACGAAAGTCGCTCGCCCGCGGAGCCGCAGCTGTCCGAGCTCACCACGAGCGGAGTCGCGACCTCGCACCCTCTTCTGGCGGCGGGCTAGTCGTCCGAATGCGCCTGCTTCACGTGCCGCTCCAATTCCTCCATGTCTTCCCGGGCGGGCCTGCAATGCCTCGCCCTCTGAGCAAGCCGTGACGGCTGCCAAGAGGTCGCTCTCGGGCTCGGGCTGGAATGGGGCGCCCCCACAGCCGCAGCTCTCTGCAGATGAGGGCGCGCGAGCGCGCACCGAGGCGGCTTCTCAGCGCGCAACAGCGGGCTGAAGCTGAAACAAGGAAGACGGGGCGCAAGGCAGCCGCGGCAGCGAAGCAGAAACGAGACGACGCGCTAGGCGCCACGCTCGCTGAGCTCGGACGATCCCGCAAGTGCGCGAAAACGTAATGCTCAAGCAGCGTTGCCTTCTCGGCTGTGTGCACCCTGATCGCAGGTTCTACAGCCGACGTCCTTCGTGACTTTCAGCTGCCAACAACGCGTCGATCTTCTCCCATCCGAAGTACCGGTCCTTGAGCTGGATCGTCCAGCTCGCCGTGGTGTGCCTCGTGATCTCGTTGACCACGCGCTCGAGCGTCATCGCCTCGAAGGTATCCGACTTCGTCAAACACTCCGCGTATGAGGCGGCGGCGCGAGCGCAGTGAAGATTATCTTCAGGGTAGAGGAAGACGTAGAGCCCGGAACTCCACGTCCTCGTCGCTAGCATCGCGCCAGCAAGCAGATGGTCCCGCCAAATCTGTTCGAGCGGGGCAGCGCGCAGCGCCGCCAGTCTGGACTCCGAAAAACAGGCCATCGCCGCGGCCAACTCTTGGTAGCGCGGGCGGAACGGAGCAGGCTTGATGGCGAGATTTTCGTGGTACTTGACCTCTATTCCGATGAAGCCGCTGCCGCCCGACGGCAGCGTGTGTTCTACGAACACGTCGAAAGCTGAACGGTCGCCAGTGAAGGAGGCATCACCTCGGCCCGGCGAATGCTCGAAGCGTAGGGCGGTCACGGTCTGCACGGTTCGCGGCCAGAGGGCGCTGAAGACACGCGTCGCGAGCGTCAGGTTTGCTTGAAGTTCACCGAAAAGGTTGAAGCAAAGCGGTTGCGACGAGAGCAGGTTGGCGTAGAGGCGGTCCACCTCGATGAGTTGTCCTGAACCGCCGGCCTTTGCGTCAACGCACGCCCGCACCGAACGACGAACGTTTTCGGTGAAGAAGTTGGCGAGAGAGGACTCGGCGAACGGTAGAGGTAAGCGCGATCCCAGCGGCACGCCGGGGCGGCGCTCACCTGCTGGCAGCTGGTGCGCTACCCGCCACATCGACTGAAGGAGCCGTGCTCGTCGCTGGAAAGCATTGTCCGTTCCGACGACCACAGCATATTTCTCCAGCAACTCGTGGAGCCTCATCAGGACTGATCCCTCCAAGCTAACGAAAGTACCACCAGCTGCGCGGGCCGCAGCAAGCGACGGTTGACGCGGTCGGACATTGATTGGCTTCGCCCACCCAGACGTCAAAGGCCGTGCCCCCGACCCCACGCACCCTCACGGATGTCGGCTGCGATGCTGAACAAGTGCGCCAGTGACAATGCCTGGCCGAGGCTCGGCAGTTTCCGCTCCATCATTTGTCGCCACCGCGGTAAGACCGCGATGTTGCCGGTGGTGCCGGCGTGCTCTGAAGACGTTCGGCTCGGGATGGAGAGATGAGTCAACAACTGTGGTTCAGTGCTGGTGATGGACGGGTTCGCGAAGCCCTCGAGGCGGCGCTCGCCTGGTGCGAGGGCTGCAGCATCGTCACCGATGCACCCGCGCCAGGTGACGGCGGGCACGCCTTCTGGCGCCTGGTCGGCCTGTCGGCGGACCGTGTACGCGGCGCCATCCTGACGAACATTGAAGCGGGCGACCCGGAGCTCCTGGGACCACTCTATGGCGCCGGGCGCGTACGACGCTTCATCGACGGCGCCTCGCACCGCGGCCACTTCGCCTGGTTTGCGCGAGGCGACGAGATTCGCTTCGTACTCGCGCCCGCCGCACTACGTGGGGCTACCCTCGACGGGCCAGGCTTGTGGCTGTACTGGGAGGGCTCCCGCGGCGCCCTGCCGGATGGCCTGCAAGCGAGCCTAGACGCAGCCTGGTCATCGTCGGTGCCGGTGGACCCCGCTGAGATCCTTGACGGTCCCCAAAGCGTTCCGGCGGTCACTCCTTACTCGCGACCCATCCCGTCCGTGCGGGAGGTTTTGGGAATCCGCAGTACCAAGGACTATTTCGAGCTTGAAACTGACTCGCAAGAGCTTGCTCTTTGGAGCGCGCTGATCGGCGAAGGCTCGGTGGATCTTGAGCAGGCAATTCGATTGTGCGCCGAGCGCCTGCGCGCGCAAGGCTTCCTCGAGTATCAGCGACTGCATCAGGACGGTCGCGTGTACGCAGCCATCGAGGAACGGCTTCTCGCGGCACGACGGCGCACCGATCTATTCGACCGTCCGCGAAGCGGATTCGTGCGGGCCATCCAACCCGAGATTGACCAATTGACCGCAGAGCAGTGGCGCGACTGCTTGTTGGGTGCGCTCGATGTGGGGGTGCATCTAGATCGCGACGAAGCAGTTCGGCTTGGCTTCGAGAACGCGCAGGCCACGTACGGCATTAACGCTCAAAGGCTCCGCACGGGGGGGCGAGCGGAGCAGGCTCTCCGCAGCGCGATCAACAGCGCGGTCCGTCACGGATATCTCCAGCGCGACGGCGCGGCGTACTTGATTCGTGTCGCTCCGAAGGCGGCGCCCACGCTGCGTGGGATCATCACGCCCGATAAGGTGACTGGTGAGGCGGGTGTCGCCGTTGACAGCCGCCCGCAGGAGCAGCCAGCGGTTGCGTCACCGCTCGTCGAAGCGGCGAGTCCGAGTGTATCGACCGTTGTTGCGGTCGACCCCCCCATTGCGGCGCCGCCGTCAACAGCCGGGCCGGAGCCAATAGCGCCGCTCGACCGCGACGTGCAGACGCTATCGCTTCCTACCCGCGCCCTGAACTGGTGTGCCCGTCGAGAGGTCGCCACCGTCCGAGAACTTGTTGCTTGGGAACCCCAAGCTTTCGAAAATGAGAAGAACGTCGGCCGTGGCACGGTCCGCGAAACACGAGAGGTCATCGAGGCATTGCTGGGTTACTCGTGGGAGGAAGCGTACGTCGCCGCTCATGGCGGCGCGCCTGCCGCTGCCGCCCAGCCTGGCCAGGGGCCAACTGCCGAAGACGAGAGCGTGGCAGACGCTCTTACGGCCGGTGGTGCAACGGGCTGGGCCCAGCTAGCGACACACCTGACCGAGGACGAACGAGCCGTCTCGTTGCTCGACGTTCAGCTGCCGACTCGCATGAGGAACTTCGTGCGCAGCGAGGGCATCGAGCGACTTGGGGATCTGTTCAAACTCTCCCACGCCAGCCTGGCCAGCACCGCAAACCTTGGTCGCAAGTCGCTCAACGACACCATCGACGCCGTTCGCGAGTTCTTGAGCGAGCGCGCGGCGCCTCCTGTTCATGCCACGTTCCTCCAGGCCTGGCAGGCCCAGCTCAGCGCGCTCGAGGCGATCCCGCGTATGATCGTCACGCGTCGCGCGGGCATGCACGGCGAACGGGAGACGCTCGAGGAGCTGGGCGCCATGCTGGGCGTAACGCGTGAGCGCGTTCGGCAGATCGAAGCGCGTGTTTTGGAGCGGCTGGCGGAGCGGTCTCGTTGGCGTCGGTTGGTCGAAGCAAACCTAGTTACCGCCTTCGGTTCAGGGCGGGCTCTGCCGCTCGACTTGCTCGCACAAGATTCGTGGTGGGCCGGAATCGATCAACACGAGCTGTTGCTCGACTACGTCGTTCGCCGCATCTTCGAAGACCAGCTGTTCGTGCTCGAAGCACCCAGCGGTAGGCGCTACCTCACCAAGTTCGGGCCCAGCGACTTTGTCGCCCACCTGGAGAGTGCCAAGAGCCGCGTAGCCAAGCTTGAGTACCCCGTTGAGATTACAGTGATCGAGGAGATATTTCGCTCGGAGGCCGAAGCGCTGGACCCGGTGCTGTTCGCGGAGTTTCGGCACGCTGTCGACGAGTTCCTGCTTCGCGATGCCGCCAAGCCATCCCTAGCCCTGGGCTACGGGCGGTACCGCACGGACGACGTCATCGCGTTCCTCAATGGGCAACCCGAGCCGGTTCGTGTCGAGGTGCTCGAAGAGCATTGCGGTCGCGGGTCTCTACCCGACGAGGTCCTGCACTTCAGACGCGGTGTGGTCGGGCTGAAGCGTCACTTTCCGGACTTCGACGACTGGAGCAACCGGCTCGTTCCCGCCGCTCTCGAGGTCATGCAAGAGCGCCCAGCAGGCCGGCAGTGGCTCGTCCCCGAGATCCATGAGGCGTTGCGCGAGCGCGGGCTCTTGCCGGACTGGCTCGGGCACTGGCACCTCGCGAGCTTGCTGCGGCTGAGCGGGCAGGTCGACTACTTGGGCCGTCTCCGCGTGGCACTGAAAGACAGTGGGCAAGACGAGCGCCTGCAGTACCTGCAGCTTCTCCAGCGTGTTCTCGAGGAAGCCGGTACCCCACTGTCCTTCGACGAGCTTCTGACACGGGCTCGTGTGCAGACCGACATCTTGGAATCGACTGCGACGTTGCGAGTAGCCGCTGCACCGTTCGTCCGTATGGATGACAACCGCATCGGCCTCGTCGAACGCGACATTCCCGGTGGTCCTCAAGCCGTAGCGGCGGCCATCGAAGCCGTCGTCCGCGTCCTCAGCGACACGCAAGTCGGACTGACGCCGCATCAGGCCACCCTAATCGTCAACGGTCTGTCCGACACGCACGCTGCGTGGACGCGCCAGCTAGTGACATCCGTGTTGCGGAACGAGAGCACTATTCGCATCGACCGGACGAAGAACATTGGTCTCGACGAATGGGACGACGCTCGCTGCCCGACCCGTCCCGAATTCATGCGCCGCGAAGTGCAGCATGCCGGTGGCAGGCTCCCGATGGCCAAGCTCTACGCGCGTATGGATGATTTCTACGGGCGAGCGCCGGACCGCGGCAGCTTGGGCGTGATGGCGCAGCAAGTCGGGCTCACCATCGTCGGCGACACCATCATGCGCGCGACGAGCGATGCGCCCGAGGCCGCTGTCGAGCGCGTTGGCATCAACTTGACCGGCATTCCGGCAGAGCTGCGCGAGATGTTCCAGGAGTTGGTCCAGGAGCCCATGTCTGACCTGGCCAGCCTGCGCACCCAAGTCAAGCAACACGTCGACGCCATGGCTGAGGCTTACCAAGTGAACGAGTTCGTCGATCTCCCCGGTGCTCACACCTTGGCACGCCAGTGCAATCTGCTGCTGGATCACTGGGAACTGCTCCCTCTTCCGGACCAGCACCTCGCGCACGCTGCGGTCCGCTATTTCGTTAGCTGGGAAGACGTGTCGAACGATCTGGACATCGGCGGCCTCGATGACGACAAGCAGATCATGAACGCGGTACTGGCTTACTTGGGCCTGGAAGAGTCGAGCCATGGCGCTCTCGCGAGCTGAAGCGAGGCCTGAGCGTGTGGTGTTCGCACCGGGCGCGCGCGTCGAGATTCGCGGCGAGGAGTGGATCGTCCGCAAGGCCGAACCGACCTCTACCGGCGACACCGCCGTGCACGTCACCGGCCTGAGCGAGCTCGTCCGCAACAAGAACGCCATCTTCCTCACCGACATCGACCGCGACATGCGCGTCCTCCAGCCCGAGCAAACCGAGCTGGTACCCGATCCGTCGCCCGGCTACCGCCGAACGCGCCTCTACCTCGAGAGCCTGCTCCGCCAGTCGCCGCCCACCGACGCGAGCCTTTACCGCGGCCACCACGGCGCCATGAACCTGGCCGAGTACCAGCTGGTCCCGGCCGGCAAGGCGCTCGCGCAGGCGCGTCCCCGCATCCTCATCGCTGATGGCGTCGGCCTCGGTAAAACCATCGAGGTCGGCGTGCTCCTGAGCGAGCTCATCCGGCGCGGGCGTGGCCGCCGCATCCTGGTCGTCGCGCTCAAGAGCGTGCTCGAACAGTTTCAAGAGGAGCTGTGGGCACGTTTCACGATTCCGCTGGTGCGCCTGGACTCGGTCGGCCTTGAAAGAGTGCAGCGCAAAGTTCCCGCCAATCACAACCCCTTCTACTATTTCGATCGCGCCATCATCTCGATCGACACCCTCAAGAAAGACGAAAAGTACCGTCGCTTCTTGGAGCAGTGCCACTGGGACGCAGTCGTGGTCGACGAGTGCCAGCACGTCGCGGCTCGTGGCCGCGGCGGCGCCGCGCAGCGCTCGCAACGCGCCAAGCTCGCCGGCCTGCTCGCTCGTACGTCCGAGGCCTTGATCCTCACCAGCGCGACCCCGCACGACGGCAAGAAGGAGAGCTTCGCCAGCTTGATGAACCTGCTCGAGCCCACCGCGATAGCCGATGACACCGACTACACGGCGGAAGACGTTTCAGGGCTCTTCGTTCGACGCTTCAAGAAAGACGTCCAAGGCCAAGTCGCCGGCTCGTTTCGCGAGCGCTCGATTCACCCCGAGCACGTCGACGCCAGTTCGGAAGAAAACGCCGTCTTCGAGCTGCTCCACTCGGCAAAATTCCGCACCATTCAGCCCCGGCGGCGCCGCCTGCCCGACCAAGACGCCACACCAGGCGACGCGCCCCCCGGTGGCGGAGGCATCCTCTTCCGCACGCTGCTCCTGAAGTCGTTCCTCTCCTCACCGCAGGCGCTCACCGACACCATCGACGAACGACTGAAGCACAAGCGACTTAGCAGCGATTCAGACACCGACGCCAAGCACGACATCGAGCTCCTCACCCGAATCCGCACTTCTGCCGAACAGGTCAGCCCCAAGAAGAACACCAAGCTCGCTCGCCTCGTCTCCCTCCTCCAGCAAATGGGCGTCTCGGCGACCGGCTCCGAACGCGTCGTGATCTTCAGCGAGCGTATCGCCACCCTGGAGCTATTGCGGGAGCACCTCACCAAAGTCCTCAAGTTCAAAGCCGACCAAGTCGCGGTGTTCCACGGCACCCTCGACGACCAGGAGCAGCAGAAGCTGGTCAAAGCCTTCGGCAGCGAAAAGAGCGCCGTTCGCATCCTCGTGGCTAGTGACGCCGCCAGCGAAGGCATCAACCTGCACCACTTCTGCCATCGGTTGGTGCACTACGACATCCCCTGGTCGCTCATCACGCTCGAGCAGCGCAACGGCCGCATCGATCGCTACGGTCAACAGCACGTGCCCGAGCTGCACTACCTGCTCGGTCGCCCCTCGAACGCCGAGCTGCGCGGCGATCTGCGCGTCATCGACGTGCTCATTCAAAAAGAAGAGGCGGCGCACAAGAACTTGGGCGACGCCCGCTGGCTCCTCAACCTGCACGACGCCGAGGCCGAAGAAGACCGCATCGCTGAAGGCATCAGCCAGAAGGAGGCGCCCGAAGCGATCTTGCCCGACCCTGAGCCCTCGACTGATTTCCTCGCCGCCCTCATGAACATGTGGAGCGCCGGTTCCGAAGCCTCAGCCAACGCCGTGCCCAGCAAGGCGGCTCCTGCCACCTCTTGGGTCGGCGACAACGTCGCGCCCAACGCCACCGCCGCGCCGCCCACGTCCGATCCGCTGCGCCTCTTTTCGAGCGACCTCGACTTCGCCCAGGAAGCCTTGCAAGAGCTGCTCGACAACCAACCCAAGGGCCTGACCAAAGAAGCGCGCCTCGAAGCTCCGCAATGGGAGAAGCACATTCAGGGCTTCACCTTGAAGGCCCCGCAAGATCTCCGCGAGCGCTACCGCTTCCTACCGCCCGAGCTGCAGCAAAACGACGACTGGACCTTCAAGCTCACGAGCGACCGCGCGCTGGTCCAAAGAGCGCTCGCCAAGAGCCGACAAAGCGCCGACGCCTGGCCCGAATACGAGCTGTTTTGGGAGCAACACCCCATCGCCGAATGGCTCAACGACCGCATGGCCGCGCACTTCCGCCGGCACGAAGCGCCCGTGCTCCAGGGCCACCGCGGCCTCGACCCGGGGGAGGTCGCGTTCGTGTTTCAGGGGGTGCTCTCCAACCAGCGCAGCCAGCCCATGGTCGCCGAATGGTTCGTCGTGCGCTTTGCCCAGGGCGGCCAGCCGCGCGTTGAGAACCTGACCGATACCGTCAAGACCGTCGGCCTCGCCGAGGCCCTCGTGAACCCCGGCGGCAAGCCCGACGTCACGACTGCCACGTCACTGCGCCCCAAGGCGGTCGAGCTAGCCAAGCAGCACATGGCCGCGAAACGCAACGCCCGCGCGGCCCGCCTCACGCCCCAGCTGAAAGACGGCCACAAGAAGCTCACCGATTGGGCCAACCGCAAGCTCGCTGAGTTGAAGGCACGCGAAGACGCAGCCACCGCTGACGGCAAGAAGCTGCGCGCCGACATCGCCCAGCGCCTCGCCGAACGCCGCCGCGAGGTCGAGCAGCAGCGCGAACAGCGCAAAACCTGGCTCACCCACACGATGAGCACGCTCTCCACTCCGTATCTTCGCATCGCCGCCGTCTTGCTGGGCGGCGCCGAGGCCCCGAAGCGAGGCAAGCGCTGATGGCCCTCGACATCTCCGGCATCGGCAACGTCGGCGAGTTCTTCTCGCAGCACTACCTCGACGCGCTGCTCGAAAAAGACCTCAAAGACACGCTGGCGCGCTGGGCCAAGCGCAAGGCCGACGACAAGCTCGCCACCCCTCAAGAGCGGCTGGCGCGCCTTGCTGATCCCTACTTTCGCGCCGCAGCCAAGGCCGAGAGTCTTACCAGCCCTAGCGACCGGTTGGAGCCCTCACAAAGCTTCCACGCCGACCTACTCGGCGCCCTGGGGTATGAGCGCAGTCCAACCGCGGTGCTGCTCGACGACGATCGCGTCGTGCCGGTGCTCTACGCCGAGCAGCAGAACCAGAAGCCCTGGCTCTGGATCGTCGAGGCCCCGTTTCCGCAGAACGCCGACGACGCCGATCCCTTCGGCGAGTCGCCGCTGCCGCTGCAGCTACCCGTCGCCGCGCCCGACACCGGCTCGAGCGGTTCGGCGCCCGAGCTTGCCCGCGAATCGTGGCGCGAACTGTTCGACGGCCCCATCTTCCGCGCCGAAAACCCACCGCGCTGGGTCGTCTTCCTTGCCGGCAGCGACGTCTTCCTGCTCGACCGCGACAAGTGGCACCAGGGCAAGTACCTGCACTTTCAGCTCGGTCGCCTGCTCGGCCTCCGCGACCCGAAGGCGCTCCAAGCCACCGTCGGCCTCCTCCACCGCGAGGTGCTGGTGCCCGAAGGCGGCCAAAGCCTGCTCGAAAAGCTCGACGAAGAGAGCCACAAACACGCCTTCGCGGTCTCGACCGACCTCAAGCTCGGCGCCCAGAAGGCCATCGAGCTGCTCGGCAACGAAGCCGTGCGCTACCGGCTCGAGGTACTCAAGCTCAAGACTTACGACGACGGGCTCGACGTCCGCGAGCTGACGCGCGAGTGCATCACCTACCTCTACCGGCTGCTCTTCCTCTTCTACGTCGAGGCGCGCGGCAGCGAGCTGGGCGTGGTGCCCATGAGCAGCGACGCCTACCGGCTCGGCTACAGCCTCGAAACCTTGCGCGACCTCGAGCTGGTGTCGCTCACCACCGACGAAGCGCGAAACGGCACCTACCTCAGCGAGAGCCTGCGCCGACTCTTCCACCTCATTCAGCGTGGGCACGGGCGCGCGCAAACGGCTTTCGACTTTTCCCAACCGAACGAAGACAGCGAGCCCGAAGCCCTTCACGCCACCTTCACGCTACGCGGACTGCGTAGCCCCCTCTTCGACGAAGAGCGCACCCCCATCCTGCGCGCGGTCAAGTTCAAGAATCAGGTCTTGCAAGAGGTGCTGCAGCTGCTCAGCCTATCCAAAGAAGGCAAGGGCAAGTCACGCGGTCGCATCAGCTACGCCCAGCTCGGCATCAACCAGCTCGGCGCGGTCTACGAAGGGCTGCTCAGCTACACCGGTTTCTTCGCCGCCGAAGAGCTGTTCGAGGTGCGTGACGAGAAAGAAATCGACGACGAAAGCGCCCGCACCTACTTCGTCCCCGCCTCCAAGGTCGACGCCTACAAGAAGGAGGAGCTGGTCAAAGACGAGTTCAAACGCCCCAAAAAGCACGCCAAGGGCACCTTCCTGTTTCGCCTCGCCGGCCGCGATCGCGAGCGCAGCGCCAGCTACTACACGCCCGAAGTCCTCACTCGCTGCCTCACCAAGTACACGCTCAAAGTGCGGCTCGGCGAGCCCTTGCTTCCCGAAGACGACACACCCGAGCTCAGCGCCCAGCGCCTCAGCGCCGACGAAATCCTCAAGCTCACCCTGTGCGAACCCGCCATGGGCAGCGGCGCCTTCTTGAACGAAGCGGTCTCCCAACTCGCCGAAAAGTACCTCGAGAAGAAGCAACAAGAGCTAGGCCAAACAATACCGGCCGAGCAGTACCAGGCCGAGCTTGCCAAGGTGAAGTACCACTTCGTGGTCCACAACACCTACGGCGTCGACCTCAACCCGCTCGCCACCGAGCTCGGCAAAATCTCGCTCTGGCTCAACGTGCTGCAAGAAGGCGTCGAGGCTCCCTACCTCGATCAACGACTCGCCGTCGGCAACAGCCTCATCGGCGCCCGCCGGGAAGTCTTCGCCGCCCACCTGCTCACCGCCCGCGGCTCCACCAGCGACACCTGGCTCACCGCCATCCCCGACCGCGTCCCGTTGCGTGACCCCAGCGCGCCCCCCGGCGACGATCTGCGCTTTTCCCCGCGCCCCAAAAACACCGTCTACCACTTCCTGCTGCCCGATTCCGGCATGGTCGCCTACGCCGACGACGACGTCGTCAAGGACCTGCGCGCCGAGCAAGCCGAGCACCTGCGCTCCTGGCGCAAAGCCCAACAACAACCCTTCACCGAGGCCGAAGTCACGCGCCTCCTCGCGCTCTCCGATCGCATCGACGCGCTCTGGCAAAGCTGGGCCGAGGAGCGCATCGAGCGCCAGTTGAACCTACGCCAACCCATCCACCTCTGGGGCCAACCCGCCAACGAACAAGTCAAAGCCGGCCTGGCCAAACCCGACGCCCGCCCCCGCTTTCGCAGCGTCGAAGAGTGCGAAGACTACATCAGCGGCCGTAAGAAGCCCGCCGGGTCCCAGTTCCAGCTCATCATGGACTACTGGTGTGCCCTCTGGTTCTGGCCCGTCCTCGACGCCCAGCTCGCTCCGACACGCGACCATTGGCTCGACGACGTCGAGACGATCTTGGAGGGTGGGGCTGCCGCCTTGCAGCCCGCCTCGCAGAAGGCTGCTGGGGCGGAAACGGGTCTGGCTGCGCGGCTCGCGGTGGTGCGGCGTGTCGCGGCGGAGCAGCGGTTCTTTCATTGGCAAGTAGCGTTTGCGGAGGTGTTCGCTCAGCGCGGGGGCGTGGATGTGTTCTTGGGGAATCCGCCATGGATCAAGTTGGAATGGAGCGAGGCGGGGGTTTTGGGCGACGTCGATCCGCTGCTAAATCTGCGCAATCAGAGCGCGAAGCAGGTAACCGATCGGCGCCGAGAGGTGTTGTCGTCAAAGTCGCTGGCTGACGTGTATCTTGCCGAACTGGGCTCGACCCAAGGGCAGGGCTCGTTTATTGCTGCTGGGACGAACTACCCGTTGCTTGTTGGCGTGCACGCCAATCTCTACAAGTGCTTTCTGGAGAGGCTGGGGGCAATCGTCGGACCTGCAGGATCGCTCGGGGTTATCCATCAGAAGGGTCTCTTCGACGATCCCAGCGGTGGCAAGCTGCGCGCGTACCTGGCGCTGCGCCTTCGTTGGCATCTGCATTTCGTCAACAAGCTGTTGCTTTTCGCAGAGATTGAAGACCAAAAGCACTACGAACTTACCGTGCTCGGACCCGCGCTCAGCGTGCCGAAGTTCCTACAAGTCTCGAACCTGTTTCACCCTCGCACGCTAGAGGATTCGCTGGTGCACGATGGCGAGGGTGAGGTGCCAGGCATCAAGACTGGCTCCGATTCGTGGGATCTCCGGGGCCACCGTTCCCGGGTGGCGGTCATAGACGAAGAGACATTGGCCTTGTTTTCAAGGCTCTATGACAGTCCTGGCACAGCGCCGCACGAGGCGCGCTTACCAGTTGTCCATAGTATCGAGATCCTCGAAGTCTTGCGTTCTTTCGAACGAGTCCCGCGCTTGGGGCCACCAGGGGCTCGTTGGGGCACGACGAGAGAGTGGAATGAAACCGACCGGACCCGAGACGGCACTATCCGAGCGCAGACCGTACGGCCGACATCGACGGAGAAAATGATCATCACGGGGCCGATGTTCTCAACGGCTACTCCCCTCTCGAAGGAACCGAACGAGGGCTGCAAGCACAATCAGGACTACGCCTCACTGGACCTCTGCGAGTTGCAGGAAGCGTTCATCCCTCGATGTAACTACACGCCCGCGAAAAGCGTGAGTGAGTACCGTGCTCGCCTGCCGACCTGGGAAGGCAGACCGATAACGAACTTCTTTCGACACGCGCACCGCCGGATGCTCTCGCCGACGGGCGAACGGACGCTAATACCAGCTCTTTTGCCGAAGGGCGCTATGGCCACTGGCACCGTTTTTACCGTGGCATTCGCTGCCGACACGGAACTCCTCAGCTTTTCGGGACTCGCTTCTTCAATACCTATGGATTTCCTCGTGCGAAGCACAGGTAAGAATGATGCGAGAGTGGAGCTCGTCCAGACTCTGCCGCTTCCTGCGTCTACACCGAGCGAATGCGCCCACCGCGCACTACGCCTCAACTGCCTCACCGCGCACTACGCCGACCTCTGGCAAGAAGTCGCGACCAACGACATCGCCAAGGACGGGTTTGCCAAGCAGGACCCGCGGCTCCCATCGTGGAAGCATCTGACGACGAAGTGGACGCGCGACGCGGCGCTGCGCACACCGTACGAGCGGCGGCAGGCCTTGGTGGAGCTGGACGCGCTGGCGGCATTAAGCCTGGGCCTCACAGTCGAGCAGCTGCTGCTCATCTACCGCGTGCAGTTTCCGGTACTACAACAGTACGAGCGCGAAACCTTTTACGATCAGCGTGGCAAGATCGTCTTCACCACGAACCGCGGCCTCTCCGGCGTCGGCGTCACCCGGAAAGAGTGGGAACAAATCCAGCACGCCCAAGCCGGCGACAAACTCCCCGCCTTCGCCAAAGACGCCGGCGGCCCCTTCGTTCCGCCCTTCGATTCCTGCGACCGCGAAGCCGACATGGCGCAGGCCTATCACTACTTCGCCGACAAGCTCGGTATCCACCCGGAGAAGGCGTCGTGACGAGTGGGGGGGCAACTGTGCAGCCGGCCGTGGGCGGCGCCGCCGTCGTGGGCGGCGACCTGGGTCAACGGCTCGCTCGCGCGCGGCGTGAGCTGCTCGATCTTTCTGCTCGCAACCGGCTACTGCACGTGCCCCGTGAGAACCCGCGCTCGGGTCGGCTGGATATCGTCAAGGAGCGTTCCGACGACATCTATCGAATCCTGGTCGGTGAAGCGCGGTCGATGACGTTTCTCGGGTCGGACGGCGCTCTTGCAGACGACGACGACCCCGAAGCGGCCTACGCGGACGACAAGCTTCAAACCGCGCTTGCCGAGAAGGTGCTCGAGAAGCGGCTACTCAAGACGTATTACGACGCCAAGACCTTCGAGCAAGAGCAAGGCGCCAACATCCTTTTTCTAGCGCTTGGGTTCCTGCGTTGGTTCGAGGCCGACCAGGCCGACACGCCGAGGCATGCGCCGCTCTTGCTGATCCCGGTACAACTCGAGCGCCGGAAAGCGGGCGCCAAATTCACGCTGCGCTACGACGACAGTGAGCTCTCTACCAACGCCTCACTAGCCGAGAAACTGCGTGAGTTCGGCTTGCAGCTGCCTGCTGTACCAGAAGTCGACGAGCTCGTGCCTTCCGCGTACTTCGCCGCCGTTCGGAGCGCCGTCGCTCAGCGCGGCAACTGGGAAGTCGACGAGAACGGGATGGTGCTCTGGTTCTTTTCGTTCGCGAAGTTCCTGATGTACCGGGACTTGGACCCGAACACCTGGCCAGCGGCCTCGGCCCTGACCGCGAAGGCCTCGATCCAGGCACTGCTCCACGACGGGTTTCGCGCCGATCCGCCTATCGTCGCGGAGGAAGCCAACCTGGATGGCGTGTTCCAGCCGCGAGACCTCGTTCATGTTCTGGAGGCAGATTCGTCGCAGACGATTGCCATAGAAGAGGTGAAGCGCGGGCGCTCGCTCGTGATTCAAGGCCCGCCGGGAACCGGCAAGTCGCAGACCATTGCCAATGTCGTTGCGGGCGCGGTGCGGGCGGGCAAGCGCGTGCTTTTCGTCGCCGAAAAGGTAGCGGCTCTACAGGTGGTCAAGCAGCGTCTGGACGCTACGGGTCTGGGCGCCCTCTGCCTCGAGCTCCATAGCCATAAGTCGAACAAGCTTGCGGTGCTCGAAGAGCTCCGCCGAACGCTCGAGCTTGGGCCGCCGGTGGCCGCCAACGTGAGCGAGAACGCTGAGGCACTGCTGCAAGAGCGAGACCGCCTCAACACCTACGTGACCGCCATCCATACTCCGTTGCTCGCGGCCGGCGTGACGGCCTTCGAAGCGATGGGGCAGTTGCTGCGGCTCCAGTCGGATGGCTGGCAGGCTCTGGATATGCGGCTGCCGCAGGCGGCTGGGTGGCAGCGCGCGGACCTGCGGCAGCGCCAGCGGGTGTTGGAGGAGCTGGCGGTCGTCGCAGAGTACGTGGGTGTGCCCGCCGCGCATCCATGCCGGGGCGTGCGAGCCGTCGCTTTGCTGCCGCCAGATCGGCAGCGAATCTTGGAGCAGCTTCGGGCCGTCTTGACGCAGCTCGACACGCTACGAGCGCAAAGCCTTCAGCTAAGCCAGATGCTTGAAGCGCCGCCAGCTGTGACGCTCAATCAAGTAGGTGAGCTGTCAGCCGCGCTACATGTTCTGGGACAGGCACCACAGCTGGATCTCCGCTGCTTGGCTTCATCAGAGTGGGAATCGGCCACGCAGCACCTGCGGGCCATCGTTCAGACTGGAGCACAGCTTACGGCGCAGGCCACTCAGCTCCGCAACATCGTGACGGACGCGGCATGGTCGGTTGATGTGGCGCTGACCCGGACGCACCTGGCCGCGCACGGCCGGTCGTTTTTTCGCTTCTTTTCAGCCGATTACCGCCGAGCACGCGCGCTGGTTCGTGGGCTGTGCCAGGGCGATCCGCCGCCAACGGTCGAAAGTTGTATCGAGCTACTCGACTCCCTGACGACGGCGCAGCGCCTGCGCGCAGCTGTCGCCGCAGGGCACGAACTGGCCAGCCGTGCCTTTGGGTCGCTCTGGGGCGGCGAAGCCTCTCACTGGGACAGCCTTGGGCAGCTCGTATCGTGGGTCGAGCTTGCCAACCAGCAAGATCCCAGCGGACGCGCGCGGCGCGCTGCGGCGCGCATCGGGTCGCCGCAGGCGGCCGTGAGCCAGGCAGCAGCGTTCGGCCAGAGCGTCTCGAGCGTGCGTGCAACACTCGAAGCCTCCCTCGCGCGCCTGGACTTCGACTGCGTGGAGGCCTTCGGGGTGCATGACGTCGGTCAAGTCCCGCTAGACGAGTTTGGAACGCGTCTGTCGCAGTGGATCGAGGCACCCATGATCCTTGACCGTTGGGTCGCCTACTTTGGGGCCAGCTCCCACTTGCGAGCACTCGACCTATCGTCCTTTGTCCCAATGATCGCGAGCGGACGCCTGGCGCCAGCCACCTTCGTTCCGCAGCTCACAGCCTCGTTTTACGAGGAGGTCTTGCGCAGCGCGTACGAGCGTTTTCCGGCGCTCGGCGCTTTCGATGGAGCCACGCACACCAAAGTCATCGACAGGTTCCAGGCACTCGATCGCGAGCGCTTGCGGCTCGCGCGGTACGAGGTCTGCGTGGCACACGCTCGTGGCCTGCCGAATCGACAGGGAGACGGCGGTGAGATGGGGGTGCTGAGGAAGGAAATCAGCAAGAAGCGCCGGCACATGCCGCTGCGGCATCTGCTCAAGGAAGCGGGCCGGAGCATCCAAGCGATCAAGCCATTGTTCATGATGAGCCCGATTTCGGTCGCGCAGTTCCTCGAACCGGGTGGCCTGGAGTTCGACCTGCTGCTCATTGACGAAGCGAGCCAGGTCGCGCCGGTAGACGCGCTGGGGGCCATCGCCCGCTGTAAGCAGATCGTCGTGGTGGGCGACGAGAAGCAGCTGCCGCCAACCAGTTTCTTTCAGCGCATGGCCACCGACGACGATGGCGAGGAAGACAGCTTGGGCGATGTGCAGAGCATCCTCGCACTCTGCGTTGGGCAGGGGCTACCGGACCGAATGCTTCGCTGGCATTACCGGAGCCGCCACCACTCGCTGATCGCGGTGTCGAATCGAGAGTTCTACGACGGTCGGCTCTTCATTCCCCCCAGCCCGGAGCATGCGAGCGATGGGAATGGCCTTCGATTTCATCATGTACCGGATGGCGTTTTCGATCGTGGCAATGCGACCAATAACCAACGAGAGGCCCAGGTCGTCGCGCAGCATGTACTGAAGCACGCTCGCGAGACACCGAACAAGACGCTCGGAGTGGGCGCATTCTCGATGGCTCAGCGGGATGCGGTCCTGAACGAGGTCGAGCTCCTGCGAGAGGCGCACCCGGAGCTCGAGACCTTTTGCTCACGAGGCGGCCAGGATGAGTTCTTCGTCAAGAACCTCGAGAGTATTCAGGGCGACGAGCGGGACGTCATCTTTATCTCCGTCGGCTACGGCAAAGATAGCTCGGGCTTCATGAGTATGAGCTTTGGTCCGCTCAACAACGACGGTGGCGAGCGGCGACTCAACGTGCTGATTACGCGCTCTCGCGAACGTTGTGAGGTATTTTCCTCCATCACCGCCGACGACATCAAGCTCGAGCGCTCGAACGCCCGCGGCGTGGTCGCCTTCAAACAATTCCTTCACTACGCCGCAACCGGTATTCAAGACATCGGGGTGCAAAGCGACGAGAAGGGCTTCGGTTCCCCGTTCGAGGAACAGGTGGCTCGCGCCGTGCAGCAGCACGGCTACGCCGTTCACAGCCAGGTCGGCGTCGCTGGCTTCTTTATCGATTTGGCTGTACCCGATCCCGAACAGCCGGGACGCTATCTAGCAGGCATCGAGTGCGACGGCGCGCAGTACCACTCGAGCCGCTGTGCTCGAGACCGCGACCGGCTTCGGCAGCAAGTGCTTGAAGACCGCGGCTGGACGATCGTCCGCGTGTGGAGCACCGACTGGTTCCGGGATGCGAGCGGCCAGACCAAGAAGCTCGTTGAAGCACTGGCGCGGGCTCGGGCAAAGCCACGCGGAGCGCTGCGCCCGGTCCCGAAGCCTGAGGCGCCAGCGGAAGTGGCCCGCCATGCTCCTCATAGCGTTCCACCGCCGATTCCTAAACGGGTTGTCCCCTATGTCGAGGCGACCTTCGCGGTCCCCAGTAGTGCCATCCATCAGCTCTCGATCGAACGGCTGGCAGACGTAGTGCGACAGGTGATCGAGACCGAAGGACCAATCCACCGCGACGAAGTCGCCAAGCGCGTTACCGGGCTCTGGGGTCTCAGTCGAACAGGGTCGCGAATCGCCGGGGCCGTGGAAGACGCGCTGCACTGGCTTGCGTCGCGAAACCGTATCCACGCCGAGTCAGACTTTTTCAGGATGCCAGGTCGTCCTGTCGTGCCGCGTGATCGCGAAAACGCCTCCTCCGCAAGCTTACGCAAGGCGGAGTACCTGCCGCCCAGCGAGATCCGCGCCGCCCTTCACGCTACAGTACGCGCCAACCAGGGCATCGACGAGGAACGCCTGCTGACCGACGCTTTGCGGCTGCTGGGCTTCAAGACCGTGGGGGCACAAGTCCGCGCCGCAGCGCTCTCGCAACTGCAAACACTCTGCCGAACCAACGCGCTAGAGCTGCGCGACGGGCGCTTCTATTCAACCGGAGATGCCTAATGGGACTCGTGCTTTCAGCCAAGTGCCCGTGCGGCATCGACACAGACGTCTTCGCGGGCTCGGGTATGGACGGGCCAAGCACGGCATGCCTGCCTGCCTGGTGCACGACTTGCGTCAAGCTGGTTAGCGCTCTGACGCAGAAGGCCCCACCCCATTGTGAGGAGTGCCGAACGGCCGTCGAGGTCATCTGGCTCTACGACCCCGCCGGCCTTCGCGAGATTCCGCCTGAGGAGCCGGTCTTGTGCCCGCGCTGCGGCAACACGAGCTTGAAGTTCGAGTTCAGCGGGATCTGGGACTGAGGTTGAGCTGGAGGGGACCATGAATGCACCGCTGCCTGTTTTTCTGACCGCGTACGATCCTGCCGAGCTACCGGGCGGCACTGTCGATCCTTTGGGTTTCACGGCCGGCTACTTGGTGCTGGCAGATTTGTTGTTCCCCGGAATGACGGCCGCTGCGGCTC
Source organism: Pseudomonadota bacterium (assembly GCA_023431345.1). GTDB lineage: Bacteria > Myxococcota_A > Polyangia > Polyangiales > Polyangiaceae > PMG-095. The sequence continues at coordinate 32,799 of JAEYWK010000105.1, read as the reverse complement.
AGGCCACGTACCTGCCGATGCTGTGTGCAGGACTCGCGATTGCCGATGCGGAAGGGGGCATCACAGGGCTTTCGGCTTCGGCTGCGCGGAAGCGGCGCATCGAAGTCGGGCTGCGCTGTGAGCGACTTTGGGCGCTGGCGTCAGCTCTCCAAGTGCCAAGCGCTGAGGCTGAAGCCGCGAACGCTGACGAGGTCGGCTCCAAGGTGTCCGGCCTGCGCGGCATCACCTATGTGGCGCGCGAGGCCGAGCGGCTAGCGCGGTCGGGCGCGAAGGAGGCGGGCAGCGAGTTCGCACTGCTGGCGCAGCAGTACCGCTACGGCGTTTTTGGCATCTACGGCGGGGTCGCCGAGCAACTGCACCTGCTCGAAAAGTCGACGTTCGCGCCGACGTCAGGCTTCGGCGCGGCGCTGGGCCTGGGATTTCTGGAGACGACCACCGACGGTGGCCAGCGGAAGGAACTGGTGCGCGCCTGCCTGGACAAGACGGCCTCGGTGCGTGTGAGCACGCTCAAAGCCTGGGGTTCGCGAGCGCACCCGGGCGCACCACTGCTGGGAGATGCCCGAAAGTTCCTCGCAGAAGCAGCCGTACAAAGCCCAGCGCGCGCCCGTTCGTTGGCGCTGGTCGAGCGCGTGGTGCCGAGCTGGCGCGCCGGTGGGTCGAGCTCGCTGTTCGATGCCTGCGTCGATCGAGCAGAGGAAGCCAATGACCCGGCCCTCACCGCGTTTCTCCAGGCTGCTCGGGCCTACGATGATTTTCTGCGCGAGTTCACGCTCATCTTCGAACGCGTGCTGTGGCTGTGCCGCAAGATGAACGATGTCGAACAGTTCGCGACCGTAGTCGGCGACCCGGTGGTCCAGAGCGCCTGCGCCGACGTTCGTGGGCGGGCTCGAGCGCTGCTGGGAGCGGCTGAGCGGCTGTTCGGGCTGGGCAAGCGCGAGCTGCTATCGCGCGGTCGGGACATCCTCCGCGTGGCGACGCAAGTTGGGGCGCTGTCCGACGTACCCGCGATCGTTCGGCTGGTTCTCAAACGCCACGCCGAGATTCAGCGCGGAAAGCTCGAGCTGGGGCGGCCCAAGCAGCCCTGGATCGAGGAGCGTGGCTCCGAGCTGGCCCTCACCAGCACCCGTATCGGTACCCGGTCTGGAGAGCCCAAGTCGGCTGACGGCGTGCGCGGGCCCGACTGGCGCTTCGGCGCCGCGCTGAGCCTGCTCACTGTGACGGGTCGCGTCGCACCATCGGAGGCAACGTGAACGACGCTGCCAAGCGACGCCTCGTCGATCGGCTGCGGCCCGATACATCGCGGACGGGACGGGTGCGCCGGGTGCTGGCCACCACGCACAACCTCCAGGCGGACTTCTTCGATAGCGACTTCTTGTGCACGGCCCTTTCGATCTCACAGGCCGACTTTGCTGGGCACTCAGGGCAACTGGCCCTGCAGCGAAAGCTGGCAGGCTTGGACTACTGCGGCGTGCTGTGCGAGGCGCGGGCCTACCAGCAGCGGCCGAGCCTGCGCACGGTCGTCCATCCTGTGTCGGTTCGCGGTGCCTGCCTCCACGCCAAGCTGGTGGTCGTCGAGTACGACCACGCAGTGCGCGTCCTGCTGGGGTCCGCCAATTTGACGCAACAGGGCTACCGGGAGAACCGCGAGGTTTGCGGTGAGGCGCTAGCGCACCACGACGAGCCCAAGAAGGCCGCCGAGATTGCAGCTATCTTGCGTGCGGCACGCGACACGCTTGGGGCGTTCTCCGAACGCGCCGCAGAGTTTCTCGCGGAGCTCGACGCCGTGCGCGCTCGAATCGAACAGTGGAGCGCGCCCGAGCTGTCAACACCTGCGCCCGTGATCTGGTCGGATGGAACGAAGCCACTCTGGCGTGCGTTCGTCGACCGTTGGCCTGCGGGCAAGCTGGTCGAACGGGTGTGTATCGTCAGCCCGTTCTGGAGTGAAGATGGTTCGAGTCACACGCCGCTGCGGCGCCTGCTCGGCGAGCTGCGGGACCGTCATGCGCTTTCCCCACGTTGCTCGGTCGAGCTGTTCGTGGAGAGCAAGCCCCTGGCCGGCGGTGGGTACGTGCCAGAGAAGGTACCCGTCGTGTTCTTCAGCGACTTTCCGGGCGTCACGATTCGCGTGCTGCCGGTCGACCCAAAGATCGCTCCCGCTGACCTGGATGTGAAGCTGGACATCACGGCGACGCGAAAGCTGCACGCCAAGGTGCTCATGCTCACGGCGCACGATGCCACGCTGGCCTACGCAGGCTCGGCCAACTTCACGCGCAATGGCTTTGGCTTCCGCGGGGCGGCGTCGGGGGCAGTCGAGCGCGCGGCCAACGTGGAGGCCGGCTGGGTCTTCGAGCTCACGCCGAAGGCTGCGGCGCAGCTCCTGCCGCCGACGGCCAATGATGGGCTAGCGCTGGTTTCACTGTCCGAGGCCGGTCCCGTCGCGGTGGTCGAAGAAGATGCGCAGCCGGTTGGGTTCTGGCCTGCGTCACTACTATCGGCCGAGCTCACGCCGTCATCGGAGGGCGACGTGCTGGCGCTCGCGACGCGGTGGGCTTCAGAGACACCCGCCGGCTGGGTCGTGCACGTAGGCGGTCAGGTAGATGCGCAGTTAGGGTCGTCCCTTTTCACCACGGCGGCCGGGGCCGCGACCGTCACCACAACCCTCTCGGCGCAGGCCCTGCAGTCATTGCTACGTGAGCGCCACATCCTCGTGGTTGCGCCCGAGGGCAGCGCGCCATTTCCGGTGAACGTCGCTGCTGGCGAGGCGCGACACCGGCTTCCGCTTTCCCCGGCCGGCAAAAAGCCCGGCGAGAGCGACCTGCTCGCCTACTACCAGGGCCGCATCACGTTCGACGAGCTTTATCCCGATCCCGAGGAGGGTGACGAGCGGAATGGCAGCGGCGGCGTTGCTGCAAGGGGAGAGCTGGCGGTCGACAAGGGCCGCATCCAGGCGTACCAGATTCGCGCTTTCGTTGACGCGCTGCCCGGCATTCGCCGTGAGCTCCTGGCCGCACGTGGTTCGCGTGGCGTGCTCTACCAAGCTTTCTTGGGTGAGGTCAGTCCGGTTGCGCTCGCTCAGCACATCCTGTCGCAGGTCACGCAGGGCAGCCGTTCAGTCACGGCTGCGGCGTTTCAGCTGGCTGAGCTCATCGCCTTGCTGAGGACAGTCGCGGCTTACGCTCCGCCCGAGTTGGAGCACTACTCCGAAGTGTGTGCTGCGGCGCGCCGCACCATCGAAACTCAGCTGAATGGCCTGCGCCAGTCGCACGCCACGGAGCTAGGCGCCACGAGTGCCTTTGCCAGGTACGCTGCCAGCCTGCAGGAGGCCGGGGCATGATTTCGCTCACGAACGCTCTCGACCTCGGGGCGGACCGCACGCGCATGAAGAACGCGAGCGACGTCGAGCGCCAGAACGAAACGGCGCGTCAGCTGCTCGGTCGCCTGTACAACGAGGCGTCGCCGGGCTTCATGGAGCTGCAGCTGCTCGCCGACGAGGTCGGCATGGGGAAAACGTTCGTCGCCCTAGCCGTTGCTTACTCGGTGCTCGAAGCGCAGAAGACTAGCCGCGCGCTGCCCGGCTGCTACCAAAAGGTCCTAATTCTGGTCCCCCAGAACGATGAGCTGATGAAGAAGTGGCATCGCGAGGTGGGCGAGATCGTGAAGCGGTGCGCGCGCCCAGACTTTCGCGAAGCCGCCCAAGAGCTCTTTCAGCCCAAGAGCGTCGACCGCCCCGACGAGATCGTAGCCGCGCTCAGAAACGCGACCCAGCGAGTCGTCATCGCCAAAACCTCCGCGCTCGGCGCTCGAGTGAAAAATGAGGACGTGAAGGTCCAGTTCACGTTGGCGACCTTGTTCCGCTGCTTTGGCCGGGCGCTGCCGATCGAGACTCGCGAGGTCTTGCTCAAGGGCGCTCCGAAGGATTGGCCACGGTCGGCCGGCGCCCTGGGCGACGTCGAGCCCAACGCGCTCCCGTTCAGTCTCGACGGGCTGGAGCTAGCGATACGGCGGACGGTCGATGACGAGCCCGACAAGCGCGACGAGCTGGTCGCCCTGTGCAAAGAATGGGGCACCCCCAACGTGCGGCACCGTGAGGAAGGTTTCGACACGATCTGGAAGAAGGCCCTGCAGTTCTACAAGAACGCCGCCTGGAGCATGCTCGGTAGCGACCTGCCGCTCGTCATCGTCGATGAGGCGCATCAATGGAAGAACAAGCGCAACGACTTTCGCGCCTTTGAGCGGTGGATATCACCCCGCGCCCGGCGCGCGCTGCTGCTGACCGCGACTCCGTTTCAGCTGCACCCAGCCGAAATACTCGCGCTACTCGAGGTCAGCGACTCGCTCGGCATCGGCGAGGCGCGACGACAGCACCTGGCCGATGCTCGTGAGCGCGTCGTTCGGCCGGCGCTGGCTCGTGCCCAGGCCGAAAGCGCCGCCTTCGCGCGGAAGTGGTCCGGTTTGGGCGGTCGCATCGATCCGGTAGTGCTCCGCGAAGCTTGGGATGCCTCCGGGGTGCGTCAAGCGCGCGACCGCTTGGTTGACCTGGCACGTGCCACCGGGGCACTCGAAGAGCCGGCGGTGGAGCAGCTCGTTCAAGCCGTTCGGGCAGATGTTGCGCCCGAGCTGCGCGATTTTGTCGGACAAGCGCTGCGCTTGTTCGCCTTTAACCGCGATCTGGGTGCCGAGCTCGGTCGCTTTGTGGTGCGCCACCGCCGCTCGACCCAGCACCGGGTGGTGCGAGCGGGGCAGGAGATCGACCACCAGCCGGAGCAACTCAAGCAGCGCCCCGACGCGCATGTGCTGCATGCTGCGGCCGGGCTTGATGTACGGGGCGACGACGAGCTGCCGCTGTATTTGATGATGCGGGCCACGTCCGAGCTCGAGAACGGCAAGCGCACCGCCAATCTCGGCTCTAGCCTGACCGGCTGCTACAGCACCTTCTTCGAGAGCGCGGCTGGCTCTGCGTTCAAGAAGGCCGACGCGGCCGGGGCAGCTGCGACGTACGTGCGCTTGCTGCGAGACTTGGTGGGTAGCGAATCGGCTGACGCCAGTCACCCGAAGATGCGCCGCATCGTCCAAGAGGTCGTGGCACGCTGGGAACGAGGTGAAAAGAGCCTCATCTTCACCTTCCGCGTCAACACGGCGGCTCGGCTGGCGGCGCTCATTGATGCTGAGGTGAGTCAGCGCCTCAACGCTCGACGCGACGAAGCCTTGGGCGGCGAACAAGGCCTCGGCAACCTTCGCAAGCAACTGAGCACCAAGACGCAGCCACTCTACCAACCCATGCTCGACCGGGTGCTCTGGTCGATGCTGTGGGCGCCGCCGGACTCGGGCACGCCGCCTTTCACGTCGACCGACCTAAGGCCAACGTTAGACGACTACCGAAGCGTCGCCCGGCTCGCCCTTACCTACGGGCAGGATCTGCACGACAAGCTTGTCGATCGCGTGTTTCTGCACCGCGCCGTGGAGCACAGCTTGGCTTTGCGGTTGCGGGGCAGCGCGTCCGGGCACCCCAGGCTGCGGCAGGTGCTCGACCTGATGGCCAGACCGGCGTGGGTTGAAGCCCTGTATGGCGGCGTTGCGACGAGTGACGACGGCGGTGATGAGCTAGCCGACGAGAAGGGCGTGCAAAGCGCTTACTCGCCATTGCGAAAACCGAGCGATGCCGAGGTGAAAGAGCTGGCCGAACAGCTGGTGGAGCGGGACAATCGAGCCCGCCGGTCTCACCACGTTGGTGTCGTGCGCCAGGCTTTCGATGGCCCGTCGTTCTGGCTGGGCGTGAGCCCCGAAGAACAGCTCCTCGCCCGCGAGCATCATCCGGCCGATGTCGAGGTCGATCGCTCCGACCAACGCTTCCTGCATGTGCACCTGCGTGAGCTCACCTGGACTCAGGAGGGAAAAGTCGATTTTCGAACGCGCGCACTGGCGTTCAAAGCGATGCGGCGCGCCATGCTGCGCGAGTCGATGCTGGTTCGATTGCTGCCCAAGCACGAAGATCGGGACGACGATTCGTGGGCAAACTTGCTCGTCCGACACTTTACGGAGCCGGGTGCGGGGCGCCACGAGAGCTTGCTCCGGCTGGTCGGCGTCTTTATCGAGGACTTGGCGGGCGCGAGCGGCTCTATCGACGACCCCAAGAGCGCGCGTGCCGGGCTCTACGAGGCGACCAAAGGCAAAGACACGGTCGCGATCGTGAAGGGCGATACCGACAACGAGACGCGCTCGCGTCGCTTTCAGGGGTTCAACACGCCGCTCCTGCCGGAGATCCTGATCTGCGGCCAAGTTGCCCAGGAAGGCATCGACCTTCACCGCCACTGCAGCCATGTCGTCCACTACGACCTCGCTTGGAACCCGGCGACGCTCGAGCAACGCACCGGACGAGTGGACCGTATCGGCAGTCGAACGCTACGCCTCCGACAGCTCAGCACCGGCACGACGCTTGAGCCGCGGCTCGAGGTGGACACACCCTACCTAGCCGGGACCTACGACGAACGCATGTTCGAGGAGCTGCGTATTCGTGCCCAAACCTTCGAGGTGCTGCTGGGTGGCGACCTTTCGAGCTCCAACGCGGAAACCTTGGGAGGTGCGGAGGCCGAGCCGCCGGGCGAGGACGAAGGCGACGAGCGCGCATTCGGCTTGGTTGCCCTGCCCGAGCACCTGGCTGATAGCCTGCGGGTTGACTTGGCGGTCTGGAAACCAGCTGCAGCCACCTCCAACCCCGACCTCACGGGTCACCGATCCTGATGCTCCCCACCGTCGTTTCCGCCGAAGTCGAACGCGCCCTGCTGGACTACCTGCAGACGACGTTCCACCTGCGAGATAAGCCGCTCGAGGCCGCGCTCTTTCGCTTTCTCAAGGACGAAGCGACGGGGATGTTTCGCGGCCCGTACTTGGACGTGCGGTTGCCATTCCGTCGTGCTGACGAGAATTGGGAGCGGACGTCGCCGCTCGACTACGGGCCGCCCTTCGTGCCGTACGCGCACCAGTTGCGGGCGTTTGAACGACTGAGCGCGCGTGAGCGTGCACCCCAGAACACGCTCGTCACGACCGGTACGGGCTCGGGCAAGACGGAGTGCTTTCTGTTCCCGGTGCTGGACCATTGTCGTCGGGCACGGCAGCGTGGCGAGCAGGGTATCAAGGCGATCATCCTGTATCCCATGAACGCGCTGGCGTCGGATCAGGCCGAGCGCCTTGCGAAGCTACTGTGGGGTGACCCGCGTCTGGAAGGTGTTTCGGCTGGTCTCTACGTCGGCGGCGACGGCCAACACTCCAAGAGCGGGCCGAAGCATCTGGTCGATGACCGCGAGATTCTGCGCAAGTCGCCACCCGACATCTTGCTCACCAACTACCGCATGCTCGACTTCTTGCTCATGCGGCCGGAAGACGCGCCGCTGTGGGCACAGAATGGGCCCACGACGCTGCAGTACCTGGTCTTGGACGAGCTTCACACCTACGACGGTGCGCAGGGCAGTGACGTAGCGTGCTTGATCCGTCGCCTCAAGGCGCGGTTGCGCCTCGCGCCGGGACACCTGTGCGGAGTTGGCACGTCTGCCACCATCGGCAGCGGCGGGACCGAGGACCCGAAGCAACTCCTGGCGGCCTTCGCGACCAAGATCTTCGCCGAGCCATTCACGATAGATGGGCTGGTAGGCGAGGATCGCTTGGCGCCAGAAGACGCCTTCTTGCGCTTCGATGCGGAGCCGCTGGAGCCCTTTGCGCTGGCCGAGAGCGAATGGTCGAAGCTCTCGCCGTCGAGCTACGAGAACCATCTGCGCTACCTCGATGCCCAAGAGCGGCTTTGGTTCAGGGGCAAGCCGTCGGGTCCGGGGCTGCTAGCCGAGAATCTTGGCGCGCATCCCTTCATGAGGAAGTTGCTACGAGCGCTGGCCGGCCGCGAGCGGCGGAGCGGTCCGCGCCACGTGGCCGAGGTCATCAAGGCAATCGGCGAGGAAGAGCAGGCCTTCGCAGAGCTCGCCCCCGAACGGCAACGGCTCGTGCTGACGTCATTCGTGTCGCTGATCGCGCAAGCTCGCTCGGTGGATCTGGAGGGTAAGCCACAGCCGTTCTTGCACGTGCAGGCGCAGCTTTGGCTGCGCGAGATGCACGGTTTGCTGTGCCGGGTCGAGGTGGGCGCGACGACGTTTGCCTGGCAGGACGACCTGAAAGCCAGCGACGGGCAACAGTGGCTGCCGCTGGTCTACTGTCGCGAGTGCGGCTTCCACGCCTTTGCGGCGACGCTGTGGGAAAGCGAGGACCGCCTACGTGCAGTGCCGGGCGAGATTGGCCAGACCTTTCTCGATGGTGGCAATCGCGGTCGCGTGATCGAGGTGCTCGCTGAAGGGGCGCCGCCGGTGACGACCGAGACCGGACAGGCGGAGCTCCTGCAGAAGTACCTGTGCCCGCGCTGCCTGAAGGTCGACCACAACACGCGCTGCAGCTGCTTTCATGGTGGCGACAACCTGCCGGTGCGCGTGCACCCCGAACCGGATGAGGACGGCAAGGTGCCGCCCCTCCACCGTTGCCCCTCGTGCCAGGCCGACGATGGCCTTGCATTCCTGGCCTCGCGGGCGGCCACGCTGTCGAGCGTCGCCGTATCCGAGCTGTTCGCGAGCCGCTTCAATGCCGACAAGAAGCTGCTCGCCTTCACCGACTCCGTGCAAGATGCGTCGCACCGCGCGGGCTTCTTCGCGGCTCGCACCTATCGGTTCAGCGTGCGCACGGCGATCCAGGCGCTCGTCGAACATCAACGCACCCCCATCCGGCTCAGCGACTTCACGGCGCCGCTCATCGGCTTTTGGACCGAGCGAAGCGACGAAGGCCGTGCGGCGGCCCAGCTGCTGCCCCCCGACCTGGTCGAGGACCCGGCTTACATCGCCTACTTTGGCCTCGACAAGGCGGAGGCGCTTCGCGATGGGCACAAGCCCACCGCCGCACAACGGCAGGCGTTGCGGGAGCTGCTCGAGCTACGCACTAGCTGGGAGGTCACGCGCGAGTTCGGTCTGGCGGTCGACTTCGGACGCAGCCTCGATGCGACGGTGTGCTCGACGCTGGCCTTCGACGACGACCGGCTCGACGCCGCTGCCGACGAGCTGGCGGAACACTTGCGAGAGCATCATCGCGGCTCGCTTCGCCGCGAGCCGGACCGTGACGCGACTCGCCACTACCTGGCTGGCTTGCTCCAGCGTCTTCGTCTCGAAGGTGGCATTCTGCATCCGCTCCTCGACGGCTTCGTTCGTCACGATAGCCGCTACTTTCTCAGCAAGCGCAAAGCACCCCGTCTGTCTCGATTCGCGCCGGGCTCAACAGTGCCCGCCTTCTGGGTGCAAGGTGAGGCGACTAGCAAGTCGACGTATCAAGCGCTGCACTCGCCCTCCAAAACGCGCACGTGGTACCGGGTTTGGACGAGCCGCGCCTTGGGTCTGCTCAAGGAGCAGGATGCCAGCGTCAATGCCATGATCGATCGCGCCGTCCGAGCGCTACGCGATCATGGGCTGGTTGAGCAGCTCGAAGGGCCTGGGGGCCGCGCGGTGTTCGGCATCCCATCGAGCAGCGTGTTCGTGACCGGTGACGTGGTCCGCATCCGTTGCAATAGCTGCGGGCACCGCTTGACGCTGTCTCGAGCGTCGGCGGCGCGATTCGCCGAGCGCAGCTGCCTGACCTTTTCGTGCTCCACCGGCCACTACGGCCTCGACGACACGACGGAGGAATCCGAGAGCTACTACCAGAAGCTCTACCGGGAAGGCCGAACGACCCGCGTGTTCACGGGCGAGCACACCGGTCTGTTGGGCCGTGAAGAGCGAGAAACACTCGAGCGCGCGTTCAAGACCGGCAAGCGTCCCGGCGCTCCCAACCTGCTCACTTGTACCCCGACGCTCGAGATGGGCATCGACATCGGCGATCTGTCGGCCGTCATGCTTTGCTCGGTGCCGCCGCTGCCCTCCAACTACGTTCAACGCGTCGGGCGCGCGGGGCGGTCAACCGGCAACGCGACGGTGTTGGCCATCGCCAACCGCCAGCCCCACGACCGCTACTTCTACGAAGAGCCGTATGAAATGCTGCGCGGCGACATCTCGCCGCCCGGTTGCTTCTTGGACGCGCCCGAGATGTTGACGCGTCAGCTATTGGCACATGCCATGGACTGCTGGGCGAGGGAGCGCGAGCGCGGCCACGGCGCGGTGATTCCGGCTCGAATGGCGCTGCTGCGCGTCGATGCGACCGACGATCCATTCCCTGGCCAGTTCTGGACCTACTACCAGGCCAACAAGACGCGTCTCACCGAAGAATTCCTGAGCCTGTTCGGTAGCGAGGTCAGCGACCCCAACACCCAACGCCTGCGCCAGTTGCTCCAAGGGGAAGGCCTCGCCGGCGCGATGAAGAAGGCGTTCGAAGGCGTCAAAGCCCAGATCAAGGACTACTCCGAGCGCATCAAAGCCACGCGCGATCGAATCAGGGATCTGGAGGCAGATCCGAGCAAGGCCTCGATCGTCATGGACGAAGAGACGGGCAAGCAGGTCGCTGATGCCGAAGTCGAGCTCAGCGAGCTTCGCGACACCGAGCACGCCTACCTGCGCCTGCGCGGCGAGCTACAAGCAAAGTACCCACTCAACGTGTTGGCCGACGCCGGCGTTGTCCCGAACTACGCCTTTCCCGAGCCAGGCGTGACGCTCAGCGCGCTGCTCCGCGAGCCCTACGACGAGAACGCGGAGAAGAAAGGAGGCGGCAAGAAGGTCGAGTACCTGCGAGCGGCCAGTCAGGCCATCAAAGAGTTTGCGCCATTCAACACGTTCTATGCCGAGGGTCACAAGATCCGCATCTCGCAACTCGACCTCGGCAATCGAGCCTCGGCCATCGAAACCTGGCGCATCTGCCAGAAGTGCCACTACATGGCCGAAGAGCTGGTGGGCGCCGAGGTTGCGAACCAATGCCCGCGTTGCCAAGACCCCAACTGGTCCGACGTGGGGCAGCGGCGGCCGCTCGTGCGCTTCCGGCGCGCGCTTTCGATGATGAACCGGCTCGAGGCGAGCACGGCCGAAGACGCTGAGGAGCGTGACCGGGAGAGCTACCGGCTCGCCGAGCTGATCGACGTCAGCAACGACAACTGGTCGGGCGCGCGCCTCGTGCAGAAGCCCGACTTGGTCTTCGGAGTAGAGCTGCTGCAGCGACAGATGCTACGCGAGGTGAACTTCGGCCGTCGCCTGGACACGACCCAGAAGGCGACCAGCCTGGCCGGCCAAGACATCGCCCAGCGTGGCTTCCTGGTCTGCAAGCTGTGCGGGAAGGTCTCGGAGTCGGAGGCCCACGCTGACCACGCGCCGATCTGCCCGGTGCGCCGCAAGAACGACAAGCCGGCCTTCGAGCGCATCTACCTATACCGGCAGTTCAGGTCCGAAGCGATTCGGCTTCTGTTGCCCGTTTCGCAGCTCGAAGACAACCAGCTCCTTCAAAGCCTGAAAGCCGCGCTCCTGCTCGGCTTCCGCAAGAAGTTCCTCGGCCATCCCGACCACCTGAGGATCACGTTGGCTGACGAGCCGCGCGGCGGCGAGCTGCGCCGATTTCTTGTGGTCTACGACGCGGTGCCGGGCGGCACCGGCTACTTGGCAGATCTCTGGAAGAATGACGGTATCCTCGACGTGCTCGAGCGGGCGCGCGATGCGATGCAAACCTGTCGCTGCGCCAAGGACGAGAAGAAGGACGGCTGCTACCGTTGCTTGTACGCCTACCAGCAGTCGCGCGACATCCCGCAAATCTCGCGAGCGCGCGCCATCGAGGCGATTGACGCGATCCTTGCCGCACGAAGCGAGCTAGAAGACAGAAAAACGCTCTCGGATGCTTCGGTCGACGATCTGACCGAAAGTGAGCTTGAGCGCAAGTTCCTGGTCGAGCTGCAGGGGCGTACGAGCCTGCCTGGCGTAACGTGGACGCCCACTCAGTACGGCGGCAAGCCTTGCCACGTTCTCAAGACGCCAAATAGCGAGTGGCGCATCGAGCCCCAGGTGGACATCGGGCAAGAGAGTGGGGTGGTGCTCCCGTCTCGACCTGATTTCGTGCTGCGCTGCCTGAGCTCGGCCACGGAGCTGCCCATCGCCGTGTTTTGCGACGGGCTCCGTTACCACGTGTGCCCCGACAAGGATGAGAGCCGTTTGGCCGACGACATCGCCAAGCGGCGCGCGTTGCTCGATTCCGGCCAGTTTCGCGTCTGGTCCATTACGTGGAAAGACCTCCAGGAGGGCGCTGGCGTCACGACGCTTTTGACCCGAGTACAGCGCGAGCTCTACCTGCAGTTCTTCGAGAAGGACCCGCAAGCGCAATGGATGCGCGACGACACGCTCAAGAGCCGATCGAGCTTCGGTCTCCTTTGGGAGTATCTCGAGCACCCGGATGCGGGGGTGTGGGCCGCGACCGCGAAACGGTTCGCCGCCAGCATGCTCCAGGTCAACCCGCCGTGGTCGGCTGAGTCGGTGGATGCCGAACGTGCGGCACTGCGAAGCTCTATCAAGCGCGGGCCGTCGCGCCTCGTGGAGGCGAGCCGAGCTGACGGGGCACCCAAACGCTGGGCCGGCCTCGACGCGCGCACCAACGCGGTCTTGCTCTCCGAGCTACCCCTGACCGCGGTTCAGAAGGGCAAGTTCGAAGAGGGTGAGCTCACCCTGCGGCTGTACGATGATGCTGCGAGCCGTCGGGACGCGGCCTTCGAAGAAAGCTGGCGCGCCTTCCTGCATGCGTGGAATGTGCTGCAGTTCCACGCGCGGCCTCCTGAGGTAGTGAGCACCGACCTATTGCGCCAGGAGGGGGGCGAGGCTGCCCCGCCGTCGGTGCGACGGCCTTCAACGGTGCCGCCCACAGCGGGCGCCGCCGCCGAAATCGACGCATACGACCGCCTCGCCCGGGACTTCAGCGACGCCGCCGACATGCTCGCGCTAGCGGAATCGCTGCGTTCTGGGCAGCTACCTGTGCCGGTTGACGCTGGCACGCTCGATCTACCGCTCGAGCTCGAAGCGCTGCTGGCCTGGCCTGCGCAGCGGGTCGTGCTCGTGCCCGGTGCCACCGAAACCGATGTTGCCAGCTGGGCGGCCGCCGGCTGGAACGCCGTCGACTACGACGCGCCAGCCGAAGCCATTCTCACCGCCCTTCGGCAAGCCAACCCCGAGAGCTGACCCGCGAGACCCACCATGCCGCAAGTAGCCCTCTCCTCCGACTTTCTCACGGCATTTGCGAACATCCCGCGCAAGAAGCAGAAAACGGTGCGCGAAGCGCTCGAAAAGTTCAAGCGCGACCCGACCACGCTCGCGCAGAACTACGAAAAGATAAACGACGTTGTTGACGACAAAGTACGCACGGTGCGCTGCGGCATCGACTACCGCGCCGTCGTCATCGCTCCACCGAAGGGCGACGTCTACCTGTTCGTCTGGGTCGACCACCACGACGAGGCGATGGCCTGGGCGCGGCGCAAGCGCTTCGAGGTCAACCAGCACACCGGCACTCTTCAGGTCTACGAGGTGCAAACCGCGACCGCGGAAGGGGCGGCGGAAGCGCCGAGTGGTCGAGCTGTCCCCAGCATCGACGCTGAGGTCATTCCGAAGGGCCGCCTTTTCTCGGGGCATGACAACACGACGTTGCTCTTGTTCGGCGTGCCCGAACCCCTGGTAGTTGCCGTCCGCGCGCTCCGTGAGGAAGCAGACCTTGACGGGTTGGCCCGCTACCTGCCTCAGGAAGCCGCCGACGCCCTCTATCTACTGGCGGCTGGCTACAGCCCTGAAGAGACGATCGACGAGCTCGACCGCAAGAAGCCCGCCGAAGTCGAGAAGCCCGAGTTCGACCCGAACGACTTCGAAGCGGCCATGGCGCGGCCCGGCACCCAGCAGACCTTCAAGGTCGTCACCGACGACCACGAGCTGGCCGACATCCTCAACGCCCCGCTCGCCCTGTGGCGCATTTTCCTGCATCCCAGCCAAACGAAGCTGGTCAACATGCACAGCAACGGGCCGGCTCGTGTGCTCGGTGGTGCCGGCACCGGCAAGACCGTCGTCGCGATGCACCGAGCCCGGCACCTGGCCAAGAGCTGCCCCGCTGGCAAGAAGATCCTCTTCACCACGTTCACCACCAACCTCGCTGCCGACATCGAGTCGATGTTGGCCTCGCTGTGCGGCCAGGAAATCGAGCACATCGAGGTCAGTCATCTCCACGGCTGGGCGCGCGGCATGCTGCAAGCGCGTGGCATCAAGGTGCGCACGACCCAGGAGATGCCCGACAAGGAAGCAGAAGGGTGGGCCGACGCCTACGCCCTCGATCCGAACAACCAGTTCCCCGAGAGCTTCTACAAGGACGAATGGACTGAAGTCATTCAGGCCCAGGACATTCTGAACAAGGCGGACTACCTGCGCGCTCGACGCGCCGGCCGCGGCACACGACTGAGCCGCGAGCAACGCAACCAGGTGTGGGACGTGCTCGAGGGCTACCGCCGCTTTCTCCAGCGAAATGGCCTCATGGACCCCGGCGACGTCATCCGCGAGGCACGGCTGCTGATCAAAGACGGCAAAGTACCGCAGCGCTACGCCGCCATTGTGGCCGACGAAGTTCAGGACTTCTCAGAGTCCGAGCTGTGCCTGCTCCGCGCCATGGTTCCCGAAGGCCCCAACGACCTCTTCCTCGTTGGCGACGCCCACCAGCGCATCTACGGCCACAAGGCCAGCCTCTCACGCTGCGGCATCAACGTACGCGGCCTCCGCTCCCGCCGCCTTCGCCTCAACTACCGAACCACCCAAAGCATCCGCGACTGGGGCGTCGCAATCCTCCGCGACATGTCCGTCGACGACCTCGACGAAGGCACCGACGACGCTCTCAAGGGCTACCACTCTCTGCGCCTCGGCGTGGCCCCGGAAGTCGTTCACCACGCTACAGAAAAAGCCGAAGACGCCTTCATCGTTCAGCGCGTCCGCGCCTGGATCGAGAAGGGTCGTGCTCCTGGCGACATCTGCATCACGGCCCGCACCAACAAGCTGGTGGAGAAGCGCTACGCAGAGATCGTCCGCGATGCCGGCATCTCCGTCCAGATCATCAAGACCGACGAAAGCAAACTTGGCGAAGGTGTACGCCTCGCCACCATGCACCGCATCAAAGGCCTAGAATTCCCTTGCGTCTTGATCGCCGGTGTTACCGGCGGGACGATGCCACTCGAGCTCAAGAACCTCGCCGACGAAACTGCACGGAAAGATCATCTCGACACGGAACGTCGTCTGCTTTTCGTCGCCGCTACGCGCGCGCGCGATGAGCTGGTCGTGACGGGATTTGGTGCGAAGAGCGAGTTTCTGGAGAACCAATGACGACGCGCTCAGGGATACGCCAACCGCCTCCGCGGGAGGAGTAGCCATGCGGTGGCCACAACCACGCAACGAGGACGACTTCGAAGACCTCTGCCTTCTCGTACTTCAGGAGCACTGGCAGCTGCCGAGCCTCGAGCGCTACGGCCACCGGGGCGACCGACAGAACGGTGTCGACTTGTGGGACCCGAAGGGCGTAGCGCCTCGCCGGGCTGTGCAATGCAAGCACCACGCTCCACACAAGACCCTGCCTCCCGCCGAAGTTGAGGATGAGGTTCGGAAGGCGCGAGGCTTCCGACATGAGATTGTAGATTTCTTCATCGTCACCACGGCGAAGCGCAGCGTGCACACCGCCGACCGCGTCGGGGAGATCAACGACACGCAACGCGCCGCAGGGGGTTTTCAGGTCACCGTTTGGTACTGGGACGACGTCGAGAAATTCATCTCTCGGTCGCCTAGAGCGCAGGAGCTGCTGAACTCTGCTCCGATGAAGCAAACGGCAGATCTAGTGGTGTCTAGTGCCCAGCAGATACTGCAAGCGACCGCAGCCGAGCACCTCGGGGATGAGATCGCTGAGGTTCGCCGCCGCATCGAACGAGGCCGCCTCACCGAGGCCCGCGAGCTCATTACTGCTCTGCAGGACCGGAGGTGGGACAACCTTACGAACGGTCAGCGGGCACGGGTCCTGACCCACCTGGCGATGATCGAGGAAGAACAGGGTCGCAAACCGGAAGCTGGCCAACTGCTGTTGCGAGCCCGGGATCTCGCACCTGACGAAGAGCATAGCCTGGCGAACGCACCGTTTGCTCATGAATTGTTAGGTGATGCAGGTGGAGCGCGCACCGCCGCTAAGGAATACGCGCGCCGTTTCCCGCACTCGCCAGCGGCCTGGGCGCACGTAGTTCAGAGCCTGACGCCGGAAACAACGCTCGATGCTGCACGCAGCGAATTGCCGGAGTGGGCTTTGGTCGCTCCGGAAGTCCTGGCTGCGCTCGCCGAGCACGCAGCCTCGAGCGAAGCGCCGGAGGTTGCACTGAAGGTTGTGCACGAAGCCGTTGAGGCGCGTGGAGTTGATCCTCGAGTTCGGTACCGCATTGGGCTAAATTGGTTCGCAATCTGTACGACGAAGCTGCCAGAGGGGAGCGCCAGCGTGGCCGTTGAGCTGGCCTCGCTGCGGAGTGAAATGGGTGAGGCGGCCGCTGCGGCGGAAGCCAAGGGACTCACCGTGCTGACCGCTGAGTGCCGCAGATTGCGTGGCATGGCGAACGATTTGCTCGGTCACGCAGCCGAAGCGAGCGCGGACCTGTCGGTTTCTGTCGAACTCTATCCCTCAAGTCGCGGCAGACTGACTTATGCTCAGCACTTACTCGCGCGCGGCGCTGCCGACGACGCGCTCGCGCAGCTAGAGAGAAACCGCGGTGGACCGGACGTGGAGGCCACTGCGCTCGTCAGAGCGATGGCGCTTTGGCAACGCAATGGCACGAATGACCGGGAGGAGGCCATTCGCGAATTTCTCCGTCTAAGCGGCGAATGCGAAGGAGGGAACGAACTCGAAGCGTTGACTCATGCGGTGCATGGGCTCATCGTCCTTAATCGCGCGGACGAGGCCAAACGCCTGCTCGAGACAAAGAAGCAACGGTTGACGTTCGAGGCCGACGTGTTGTCGGCTCGCGTATGTCTGGCGTTGGGCGAGCGTGATCTCGCAACGGAACACGCCGTACAAGCATTGAGCACGCTGGACCGCCAACCGACGGGACTACGTCGCTGGCTAGCCATCGTCTTCGGATCGCTCGGCAAGAAGGAGGTGGCCCTTGATGTTTGGGAACGAACAGTCCCAGAACGGACCGTGGACAATGATACGTACACGATGTTTCAGCTCGCCATGGAGCTGGGCCGAGACGACACCGTTCTGACGCGGGGACAGTCGCTGCGCCAGGCGGGGATATTCGACGATTGGCTGATTCAGCAGGAACTGGTTGTTCGCGAGCGTTACAATCTCGTCGAGGCCCTGGAGGTTGCGACCGAGGCGGTCGAGCATTGCCCAGAAGATCGGTTTCTACTTCTTCGCCGCTCCTGGCTCGCGAACCGTCTCGGCAAGCCCGACCTTGTCTCGGTTGAGCCGGACTTGCTGCCGCCGCCCGAGGTCGCCCGGGGAGACGTAGGCCGTGTCGTTGTCCACCTGTTGATACAGAAGCGAGAGGCGAAGCGCGCGCTCGAATACGCCTATCAGGTCTACCGACGTTGGCCTAAGGACCCTGATGCCCTTCGCTGCATGCGCGACGTGTTTCTCGACGCACGCGAAGCGCTCGGTCCGGCAGACCCGGCGGAGGTAGGCGCGGACACTGCTGTCCGCGTTGAGGAGAGGGACGGTTCGAATCGGTGGTTCTACCTAGAGGATGCCGCGGACGTCGACATCACACGGGGTGAAGTTGGTCCCGAAACCCCGCTCTGGAGCGCGCTGTTCGGCAGCCGTGTTGGCGCAACGGTGGTGCTGTCGCAAGGAATGTCGACCGAGCGGACTGCGGTCGTGCGTGAGGTGGTGTCCAAGTACGCGCGGCGCATGCAAGAGGTCTTTGAAACATTCGAGATCGTCGTTCCTGACCGCCCCGAGCTCGGAATGATGCATGTTGGAGACGGCAAGGGTGGCTTCGACATGACGCCAGTTATCGAAATGCTCAAAGCAGCCCGAGAGAACGCCGATCGCGCGGTTGCGACCTACGCTGAGCACCCTGCCGCCTCTCTCCATTCGTTAGCATTGATGCTCAACCGCAATGAGCTGGAAGCCCTAGCGGAACTGATGCGAGGCGGCAAAGCCTACCGTTGCGCGCGAGGTACGCGCGAAGAGCAGTTGGACGCCGTCGACGTCGTCGACAGCGCTACTGAGGTGGTCGTCGAGCTATCGGCTGCCCTTTCAGTATTCGTGCTCGACGGACGCGCGCTGCTCGGCGCTAACCCCAAGCCAATGATCACGTCGCAGGGGACATTGGAGGCATTGCGCCGTATTGTGCGCGATGCAAGACCAGCGGTCGATGGGCCTCGGCGTTCGGCTGGCATCCAGGATGGACAGGTCGTCGTCCTCGAGGAGAGCGTCGAGGCAGCCGCGGCACGCAGCGACCAGGCGGAAGCGTTCCTGAAAGAGTTCGAGGAGCGGGTTCGCATCGTCCCCGTGCCACAGCTTGCAACCTTTGACCCTGCTCGACGAGAACTTCTGAGCGACTTCTTCGGTTGGCATGGCGCCGAAGTCCTTGCCCTGAGCGCGGTGCCTGGTCGCGCCATCTGGTCCGATGATTTCTCACTGTCGGAGATCGCGAAGGTCGAGTTCAACTGCGCTCGCACGTGGACGCAGGCGCTGGCAATGCGTCTCGATTCCGAAGGGCTGCTCGAATCAGGGTTGTACGCAACCTTGTCAGCGAACCTCGTGACAGCCGGCTACGAGTTCACGAGCGTGAATCGATCGGTCTTGCTTCGGTGTGGTGAGCTCGCCGACTGGAACATCCGGAAGCCCCCATTGGCCCAGGCTATCAAGTACGTAGGCAGGGTAGACTTGGCGGACCGGACGGCCGTAGATCTCGCGCTCGAGCTGCTCTCAAGCTTCTGGTCGCAGCTCGCCCTACCGGCAAGTAGGGCCAACGCCCAGGTTATCTTGCTGGAGACGCTCTTACAGCGACCCAAAGGTCGCGCTGCGCTGTCGGCATTTGCGAAGGGTTTGCCGCGGATCTTCCAGCTGAACCCGATCGGCCTCAACGATGCGCGTCAGACGTTGCTTGCGTGGATGCGAGCTAGTCGCCTCCGGCTTTCGTAGACGACGCGCGGATGTGCGGCGCGCCGTCGGCTACGTACCGAGAATCACTCGCGCCATCTCGTACGCCACGACCAATACCCAACTCACCAGCACGGCTCCGACCATCAGAACGCTCAGGAGCAGCGGGCTGACCAGCGCGATCCGCCGAAGCTCATGGAGCAGCGCCCGTTGTGGCTCGGACATGTGCTCATACTTCTTGGCCTCCGCTCGAAGGTCGGCGGCCGCCCCCGCGATGCCACCGATGAGGTACCCGGTCGAGCCGCCGAGCAGTCGTCCAACAGACCCGCCAACACGCGTTCCAACGACCTTGGCCTCCTCGGGAATCGGACCGTACAGCCCGGCGTACTGCGCGGCGAGGCGGTGGTGCTGCGTCCGCGACGCCAACCACACCGCAGATTGGGCGAGGAAGCACGCACCGACGGCGGTGCCGAAGACCATCGCCACGGTTTCCACTGGCGCGCCGGAACCAAACCAGAACAACGCGGCCGTGGCGGCGAGCCACACCACGATACACAGCAAGCAG
Organism: Pseudomonadota bacterium; assembly: GCA_023431345.1. Taxonomy (GTDB): domain Bacteria; phylum Myxococcota_A; class Polyangia; order Polyangiales; family Polyangiaceae; genus PMG-095. Next base: position 13,163 of record JAEYWK010000105.1, on the reverse strand, counting down.
CCCGTCATCCGGTCTCCCTCAGCGTGCCAGCCATGTAGCCACTCCGGCCGCGCTCAGCGCGAACACCGCTCCAATCGCCCAGCGCAGCCGGTGCGGCCACGGGTTGAGGTCGTGCTCGACTCGGGGCAGCACGCGCAGATCAAAGTCGTCCGCCGCCGTCCTGAACCAGCGGTCCACTTCGCCCAGGTAGCTTTCCAGCGTCGATGCGTAAGCTTGATCGCCGCGGTGCAAGGCTAAGAAAGTGCCCACGAGCCCGCCGGCAAAGCCGGCGATCGCGGTCCCAATCTTCGCTTCGGGTGATGCGAACCCTGCCTTGAATCCGCGAACGACGCTACTCGCCGAGCCTTCCGACAACGCGCTCCAGGGACCAACGAGTTGCTCGACGAGGCGTGAGTGCTGCTGAAGCCAGTCCGCAATGAGCGCGCTCGTCTTTGGGGAGAGGCGCGAGCCGTACTCGTCCAAGGCACGTGACACGCCATCGCGGACAACGGCCGCCAGCCGCGACGGCGACAGCGCCGCCGCGACTGACGAACGTTCCTTCATGTCAGCGAGCGCCGCCAGGTGCGCGTTGTAGGGACGTGCGATCATGTCGCAGACCGCCTGCCCTGCTGAAGCTGACGAGGACGGCGCCGCCGCTGTGGCAGGCGCCAACTCCTGTTCGATCAAGGAACCTCCAGGCAGACCACGGTGGCGCCGACGGGGAAGCCGCCGGAGTTCGAAGGTCGGCACTCCCATCCCGACTTCGTGTCCTCGCTCGTCGGCTGGTGCGCGCCGATGACGCCCCAGAAGATGCCTTGGCCCACGCAGCTGCCCGTGAGCGCGATGTCGTTGTTGTCGTCGCAATACGCGATGGCTACGGCCTCGAGACCAGTGCTGCGCGTGTACAAGCTCTTCTTGGTCACCGCGGTGCCATCCTTCCCGGGAATTCCCTGTTCACCTGGTAGCCCCTGCTCACCCTGGTTGCCCTTGTCGCCCTTCGCACCTGGCTCTCCCTTGTCTCCCTTTGCTCCAATAGGTCCCGTGAGCGTGGCCGAGGTGCCATCGGTGCATGTCACGCGAACTGAGTCGCCATTCCCGCTCGCCGAGCAGGACGATCCATCGCCACCCTGGGGCCCTGCAGGCCCGGCCGGCCCGGGTACGCCGGCGGGGCACTGGCTCGTTCCAGTGCCGCACACGGCGTCCTTGCCCGCGGGACCCATCGGTCCAGGCGGACCGGCCACGCCCTGCGGCCCCGTTTGCCCGACACAGTCGCATTCGCCGGGACTCCCGGCGATGCCGTCATCGGCGCGAGCCACGGGAGTCGCGTCTGTGCCAGCAGCGCCGCAGGCCACGGCAATCCCGGTGAGCAGTCCAATCGTTGAGATCTTGTAGAGGTTCATCGCTTGTTTCCTTCTGAGAATGGACGGCTCGATGGGTGCTGATGTGCACTTTTAGGGCGTATCCATTCATGCTGCACTATCCGTTTCTGTTTTGCCAACGTGACAGGCTGTACCTGGCAGACACGCCCTGATGGGCGTGTCGCCATGGACGCCAAACTCGCCGCGCAGATCGGGCAAGCGCTCCGACGCGCCCGGGAGAGCCAAAACCTCAGCCAGGCGGAGGTGGCCGAACGTCTGGAAAAGAGTCCCGAGTTCTACGGGCGGCTCGAGCGAGGTGGGACCTTGCCGAGCATCGAGACCCTCGCCGACTTGGTCCGCGTCCTAGGGGTTGGGGCTGACGTTCTGCTAGGCAAGGCTGGAATTCCCGCCGCCAGGCCGGTCCTGCGCGACGAGCTGACCGCCAAAGAGCGCCTGCTCCTGCGACGCCTGCGCCGAGCCAGCCCGAGGGCGGTGCGCGTCGTGGGCTTGCTCTTGGCCGAGCTGGAGCTCGCTGCCGGAACGGCGCGCCGCAAACGGCCACCGATCAGCAAGCGCGCGTGAACAGCTGAAACCTCGTGTCGGCCTGAAGAAATGACTATCCTCGAGCGAAGCGCTCGGCTTGCTCCAACGCATCACGCGCCCACGCCAGACCCTCCAGGCGTCCAGCGAACGACTCGAGCTGAAACAGGATGCGGGCGCCGTGCGCCGTGTGGGCACGAACCTGAGTCGCCGCCTGTCTAAGGTCACCCGCAGTCGCCCGACCCTGGAGCTCGTCGAGCAGGTGCTGCACACCGCTCGCCACGTGCGTGAGCACGTCGGCGCACGAAGACTCCGCGATCAGTAGGTGCCGCACTTCGGCGGGAAGGTTCTCGAATTGCTTGAAGAGCTCGCCCGCTACGTCGTTGTCCTTCTGTGTTTCCGTTGTCTTTGGTACGTTGCCCTTGGCCATGGTGTTTACTCCACTGTGGTCCAGGGGCCGGGCTGTTTCCGCAGCGCCGGCCCCACCATGTTTGCCGGTGCGATTTTTCAGCGGCACACTTCGGCGTACTCGCACTGCCGGCACATCCAGCTTCTGACTGGATGAAAGCACTCCGACAAAGTCGCCCGATGGATGCTCGCCGCCGTCTCCATCAGGTCCCATTCGTCGGCGCGCGTGCGCACGAGGTCTTCGACCTGTACGTCTGGCGCGGCCGCCTTGGTCGTGACGAGCAGCTTCAGCTTGGGGTCGCAGCGAGGTGCCAGGGTGAGGTGCCGAACGGCGATGCGATACGCTGTGGGCTGAAAGTCGAACAGGACGGCATCCTCGGACCAGCGCCGCTTGCCTGACTTCAACTCCCAAAGTTCCAGAGAGCCGCCTGCCTCGAATACGGCGTCGATTGCTCCTATCAGTGGCGCAGGTAGCACTTCGCCCGTCTCTGGGTCGACTAGCTCGAGGCGGAACGGTAGCTCCACATGAAGAAGCCGCTCTGGCAGGGGCACCGACCCCAAGAACGCTTTCAGCATCACCATCGCGGTGTTGACGAGGGCGGGCACGTCTTCGCCATCCTCGAACAACACTGGCGGTCCGTCGCTGCGGATTTCCTGGACCAGCGCCGCTTCGAAGTGTTCTCGCAGAGCCCTGCGGTCCAGCTCACGCGCCCGCTGGTGCAGCCAGAGGACTTTGCCGATGAGCTCGTGCCAGGCATGTCCGAAGACGAGCGCGATCGAGCGGTGCGAAGCCGGCGCTTTGTCGACGTAGTGAAGGCGGAATTTCCTCGGGCAGCTGAGCCACATCTTGAGCGCGGACACGCTGAGGTGCGGCCGCTTTCGTAGTTCATCGAGCGATTCCTTCATCGCTTCCTCCTCAAGGCGCCCGCGCGTCCGGCCACGCGCGGGCTCCCTTTCTGTGGTTGGCTCGAGCTAGCGCGCGTAGCCGGTCATCGCGCTGAGCTTGTCGAGCACCGTGCTCGCATCACGCCGATTCAACTGAGCTGGCTCTTCTTGCCCGACCGTCTGCGTCAACAGCTCGGCCAGGCCATCACGCGACAGCCCCGCGCGTCTCGCGGCCGCTCGAATGGCTCCGAGCTGCTTGCTGCTGAGACGGTCGCCCACCGGCAGCGCGGAGCCACGTGCAGGTGTAGCCAGTCTTGCGCCGGCGCGCCGGTCACCTGTCGCCACCGCGGCTAGGGCGTTTGACGCTCGCACCAGCGCTTCTCCCGCAGCGAGCAGAGCCGCTGCCGCCGCGGCGAGGGCCGGTTGATGACCTCCATCCGCCAAGGGGATCTTAGCGTTCACAGAGCCTCCAGGACGCCGCGTTCCGACAGCGAGACAAAGCCGCCGCCTCGCGCACCAATGACGATGTGGTCGAGGAGCGGAACGCCCACGACGAGCCCAGCGTTGCGCAGGGCTTTCGTCATGTGGATGTCGTCGGCGCTCGGCGTGGGGTCACCCGATGGATGGTTGTGCACGAGGATGAAGGCCGACCCCGTTGCTCGGATGACGGGACGGAGCACGTCCGCCGCTGCCACCGCTGCCCCGCGTCGCCCGCCTCGTGCGACCTCGAACTCGCCCAGAACACGGTTGTGGCCATCGACCGCAACCGCGATGACGACCTCGTGGTCCAGGCTGCCTAGCTGTTCGCCGTAGACGGCTCCGACCGATGCGGCGTCGCAGAGCTTGCCGACTGGCAGCTCGGCAAACGGACGCTGGCTAAGCACTTGCAGCGCGAGCACCACGCCCTTCGCGCGAGGGCGCAGCCGCAGCTGCTCCAGCTCAGCCTGACTGAGACTTCGCCACCCACCCGGAGCGGCGCAGACCTTCCGTGCAGCCGCGTCACCCACGAGAAGAGCCAGCAGCTCAACCTCCGGGAACGTCACGATCGCCCGCCTGTTTCATCGAGCAGCACTCCTCCCGCCAACGACTCGAGCTCGATGCGGCGCGCAGGCTCCGCGTCATGGGCCACCTGAGTGACCGCGTTGACAAAGTCATAGACGGAGACGCGCTCAGGCAGCTCCGCCGGCTTGTTGGCGCCGAGCTCGACGCGAACGCGCTGCTGCTCGCCTTGGTCCAGCTCCCGAAGCCCGTCGATGTAGTTGGCAAGCCCGTTGATGTATGACGAGACCGACGCTTTCCAGCGGTCCATCATGCCGCGGGCATGCACCAGCGCCGTGGCCACGCCGTCTGCCAGCCCATCCCGAAGGCGTTGAGTCTCGCCCACGTGCCGCAACGACACGTCGCCCAAGGAGCTGGGTGTGCGGGCGCCGTTCATGCAGATGAGCCGCCACACCACGCCCCGGACGTGAACCGCCGAGCGTCCGAAGCTGCTCGACGAGATGTCGAGGCCGACCATCGACGGATCGCCCACCTTCACCGGCGTCGTTTCACTCGGCAACACCAGCCGAAGGACGTCGGTGACGCCGCTCGCGAGGCCTCTGACGCGCACCGCATCGAGCAGGCCGTGGCGTGCGAGTGCTGCGCGGAGCGTGTCGGCCAACGCGGCGGCGTCCAAGGGTGCGTACCGAGAGCTGACGATGGCGGTGACCTCGTTGGAGCGGAGACGTAACGTGGCCGCACCCGGCTGTTCGCCGCGGGAAAGGAGCCAGTTCATCGTCGCTAGCTGGAGCGCCTCGGGCAACCCGCGCATGAAGTCCGCTGGGGCTCCCAGCCTGGTGCACAACGCCGAGAAGGCGTTTGAGCGAAGTCGTAGCGGCCCCTCATGCCCCGCCAGCGGCCGCAAGCTGAACCACTCCCCGTCAGGAGCGAGTCCCCAGGTCCTCAGGTCCATGAGCGGTAGGTCGCGCGCTTGGCCGTCGGCACGATGCCGGGCGACAAACCGCTCGGCAGCTACATCGAAAGGGAGGTCGACGTCTTCCCAGATCGGCGACATGTCGGGGGCTGGTCGAAGGGGTGGCCGAAGCGCCAGCCCAGTTGAGACTCGTTCGTTCATGAAGACTTTCTGCGCCACAGGGCGCTGAGCAAGGAGCCGTCGCGCTAGTTTCGAAGACGGCTAGAACAGGTTGAGGTCGTGAAAGCCGTCGGCGAGCCAACGGCGTTCGGCGGGGACGGCCGACGACCGAACCGCTTCGACTAGTCTCGGGCGCGGTCGTTCGAGGGTGACGTGAAGGACGGATTCAGCGTCGCGGGAGCCGACATTCTGATCGACGAGTCGAAGCCCACCACGACCGGCACGCCAGCCGAAGCGCAGGCCACCGGCGTCCAACCAGCAGCTGAGATCTGGGAAACGGAGCGCCTTACTCGCTTCCACGAGCTTCGCGCGCCGCACCGTGACGACACCGATCAATTCAGCGTCGAACCGGATGAATGCCAGTGACCGGTCACCTAGCAAGCCGCTACCGAGGACGATGCGTGGGTCGAGCTGAACGCTCGCGTCGGACCATTCGGCCAGCTTCGCCAACATCGCTCCAGCTGCCAGTGACGCGTTGTGAACGACGCTGGCGTGTGCTTGCTCTCGCCGTTCGCGCGACGAGCGCAGCAAAGCGCGAACGCGAACGCGGCGGTCCATAGAGTTCAGACGCGACAATGCCGAAAGCGCCGACGGTGAACACCGCAGCGCCTCGGCCAAGTCCGCCTCATGGACAACCAGGAGCCGATGTAGCTCGTGGTCATCATCGCCGTCGGACTCCACACACGCCACCAGACTTTCCGTGAGCTCACGCCGCGACGGTCGCCGCGGCATGATGCTCATCTCGACTCGGAGCAGGCATCGGCTTTGGTCTCCGGGCAAGCACCTCTCGCAACAGCACCAGCTCTGGAAACTGCCCCTGAGCGGCTTTGCTCAGCTTCCGCGCCACGAGAAACGGGGAGATTCCGCGCGGCACGTACAAGGGGTACGAGCCGAGACTCAGCATCAAGCGGCGCTGCGCCAGCGTGGAAGGATACAAGCGACGCCCACGAATACGAACTGCTGACATGACAAACCTCAGGTGGGCCGCGACAGCGCGACCTGGTTGTGCCGCTGACGATGTCAGCGACGGTAGAGGGGATTGCGCTCGTCCAACTCGAGCTCGTCCTGTTCGAACAAGCTCCGGTGACGATCGCGCGTTGACCAGTGATGCTCGCGTGGCTTGCTCCCGCCGTGCGCACGGTGACGAAGTGCGACGAGGAAGACCACCTGGTTCCGTTCCACGATGAGGACGCCGGTGAACACCGAACCGTCCGGGACCAGCAGCTCAGTGCCTGGCGGCGGCTCGGCGATCTCTCGAAACCAGAACCAGGCCTGTCGAGCCCGCTCGACCGACTCTCGTCTGCGCCGGTCGACGGTATCGACGAAGATCTCGCCGATCAGCTCCGCAATCAGCCGGCTCGCGAAGCCGGCCATGCTTCGATGATCAGGCTCATGATGACGCCAGCGCCGGCGGCGGCGAGACCGCGCTTGGTAGATTCATTGCGAGCCACGCGCAGCATGTACTGGCCGGCACGGGAGATGAACGTGATGGATGGTTGAATCATGGGACTTCCTTTCGAGGCCATTTCGTCCTCGTGGTTCTTATCCCCGAAGCGCCGACGGTTTTGTCGCGGCGGAGGCATAGGCTCCGCCTGCAATCGGCTATGCTCCTGCGGCAATGGTCGAACCTATCGTTCTCGCTAAGGCCGGTCTGGCAACGTGGAAGGTCGCGAAAAGCGTAGGGAAGCTGCTTCCAGCGTACCTTGGCAACGATTCCGAGGCGCTCGTCGAGCTCATGCGAGACGGGGATGCCGCCTGGGTCACGGATTTCTGTGAGCGCCTCCGCGAACGCGATGAGGTCTTGGAACAACGTCTTCGCGAAGTGCATCCGCTCATCACGAGCCTGCGCTGGGAAGCGGCGCGCGACGCCACGGATGGGCGACGGCGCATGTTGGCATGCATCGCTGCATACCTGCTCAACACGGACGATGCAGTCGAGAACAAAGCCAGGATCGAACGAATCGTTCGTGACCTCGACCCGGCCGACATGACGCTGCTCGGGATGCTCTACTCGCTCCAGCCGGAGCCGGCGTTCTCGGCATGGGTGCGCAGTCCGCGTCGCTCCAACCTAACGATGTGCGTCGACGTCGAATATAGTCCACTCGCCGGTTTTGGTGGTGCCGGCAAGCCAACGCTGACGGTATCCGAGACTGGTCGACTCGTGCTGCGCGCGTTGGAAGACTTTCATTTGGAAACTTTGCTCGCTGGCTTCGAGAAGGTCTCGTCGAACGTGAGCCTCGCTGATTCACTGGCTGCTGACCCAGGGCTTGCGCCGCCGTTTTGGGTCACGCGCAGGGGCACGTATCCGCTCCGCGTTTTGGAGGTGGGAGGGGGGCCCTCTGTCAAAGGGGAGCTCTTCGCGTGGGATGAAGGCCGCGCTGCTTACGTCCTCGGCAGCATCGCGGGACACCAATTTCTTCACCTGAACGAGTGGAGCATTCTGAAGCCCAGGGCGTCCGCGACGTTCCTGCGCCAGGACAACGCCGGGGATGGGCGCCCATTGGTTCCATGCGATCCCGTTGCGCCAGCGACCCAGGCCGAGTTGGAGTTCATGAGCTTGCCTCAGCGCTGACTCGGACCGCCTAAGATTCGCCTTTGCAACCCGCCCCACTTTTCGACGCCGCGCACAGGCTGCTGGGGTCCGCCTCAGTTCGCTCGTGGCGACATGCAGCGAAGTGCGCGCGAACGTCTATGCTGACTTTTCGATTGCTGTCGCCTGGAAGCCGTTGAACGGATCTCGTCGAGGAAGTCAACGATGAGCGGTGTCGATGCGCGCGTGGGGTTTGCTTTCCAGGATCTGGTGCTGGCAGAACGCGTCTTGAAGCATCTACTGGAGCAGCGAACGGCATCGATCGTCGGAACGTCACTCCCTGAGCCGAAGTTCTTCGTCGAAGCATCTCCGTCACCCGGTCAAGCGCCCGAATGGGATCTTATCCAGAGCGACGGTACCGAGCTCGTCTTGGAGGAGGCCAAGAGCGGCGAAATCAAGGCGGAGGACCGGTGGGTACTTTGGCGCCGCATGAGACGCACCTTGGGTAACGCTTCGCTCTTTGCCCCGCTGACTCGCCTGCGCTTGGTCGTCAACGCGGACAATCTCCCGACGAACCCAGAGCATTGGCGCACACTAGTCGTCCACAGCCAACGCGTGACGGGCACGTGGTTCACTCCGAAGGAGAACGAATCGAGGCGGCGGGTCATGAAGGCCGAAGACCTGGCCAATGAAGCGCTGCACGTCCTCACGAGTGCCGATGCCGACCTGACATCGAAGCCTCTAGATATGCTGCAGGCAAGGCGCCTCCTTGCCAACTTCTCGTTCGAAGAGAGCGCCGGTGGCTCGGTCATCGAGGGGCTGGTTCGTGGTCATCTGTCGGCCCTCAGCCGAGGCCTCGGGGTGGATGAGCTCCTCAGCGCCCTCCGCGGTGAAATCTCGCGACGGGCGGAGGCGGACGACACCACCAAGCATCATTTTACCTCCGGCGAGCTGCTCAAATCGCTCTCCGTTCTCGAACGCCTAGCCACGATCGATCCAAACGATGCGCGACTGTGGCGCTCACTGCGAGACTGCGCCACCGCCAACCTCGGCTCGGCTCGCGCCTCCACCGACTCGGGCCTGCCATACCAGGACTGGCGCACGATTCATCCGAACGCGCATGCATTGCTTGGGTCCAACGCGGCGCAGGCAGTTGCAGTTTTGGGGCGAGGAGGGCTGGGCAAGAGCGTCCTGCTCCGCGAATGGCTGACCGAGCGCCAAACCAGCGGTGACGAGTGCCTGTTTCTCTCGTCTGCAGACTTGGTTGGCCACGGCGGCAAAGAGATTGCCGCTGCCCTGGAGTTAGGGCTCTTCATCGCACAACAACGGCAAGCGAAGCTCTGTGTTGGCATCGATGCGATCGAGAATGTTGCGAGCAAGCAGGAGCGTGCGGCGCTCCTCGCGGCACTTCGCGGCATGGCGGCCTCTGGTGCCTTGGTGTGTGTAACGAGTCGCCTGCTCGAGTGGCGAAGCTCGCGCGGGTCGAGCGAAAAGGTGGCGGGGTGGCATCCGCTCGAGCTCGAAGAATGGCCAGAGCCGATGGTCCAAGCGCACGTTGGACCGAGCGATCGTCCAAACGTCGGTGACTCGCTTAGGAAGTTGCTGCGAACTCCTCTATTGCTGGACCTTTTCATCCGCACTTTCGGACAAGCAGGACAAGTGCCTCAAGGTTTGCAGACTCGCCACGGGCTGATCTCTGCCTATTGGAACCGACGCATCTGGCCAGATAGTGACGCCCGAAGCAGCCGTCGACGAAACTTGATCATCGACGTCGCCACAAGGGAAGCCAGTGGCGTTCACGCCCACAGCCTTGCCGGCGACGAGGCTGATGACCTCGCCTCCGAAGGGCTTTTCGTGCTCGGGCCAGGGGGACGCAGCGCGTTTCGACATGCACTGCTTCGCGACTACGCCATGGGCGAGTGGCTCAACGAGGGCACCGTGTCGGCTAAAGCTGTCTCCGACAAACTCTCGTCGGTATCGTCGCCCTTGCTGCAGTTCGGAACACTGCGAGCCTGTCTCGAGAAAGCGGTAAGCAATGACGCAGAAATCAGACTGGCGCAGGTTCTCCGCGAGCTTGCAGAGCAGCTCCTGAGTCAGGCTGGGACCATTCTTGGCGAATTCGACGACGTTTCGGAGATAGACGTCGTGAGCCTCGTCGACTCGTTGAGGCCTGGAGGCCGTGCGCCTTTCTTGAGCTCTTTGCTCGCCTCCGTCAAGTTGGCGCATGCGGGCCCTTGGCTCGAGCTCCTGTCCCGACTTCCGGCGGATAGCGCTTGGGCCGAGAGCAAGCCTTGGCTCACTGGTCAAGTTCTCTCGGCTGTTCATTCCGTCGTCGAGTCCTTCAGCAAGCAGACGGGCCCGAGATCGCCTCTTGCAATCGAGCTCGCATCGCGGCTTCGGGCGTGGACATCAGCACCCCGCGTTCGAAGCGAACTGGCGGAGGGCGGGGGATGGCACCTGGGACGATTGGTCAAGTCATTGGTAGAGCTGGACCCTTCGGAAAGCACCGCACATTGGATACTTGATGTTGCGCACTTGGGGGAGTCCGTGCGTTTTTGGATCCTCAGCGAGCTCCCAAAGCTTGCCCGCTCGATGCCACCGGCGTCCGACAAAAATCTGCTTAGGCGGATCTACCTTGCTGCGGGCCAGTATCGAGAAGAAGAGGGCATGCTCAAGGACGAACCCGGATTCAAGCCAACACCGATGGGAACCCACGACCGGATCGTCGGTTCCTTGATCGATGATGGCAAGGGACTACTCAGCACGCATCCGGTGGTCTTCGTTAGGATCGCTGCAGAGCTACTCGCGGGGCACGAGCAGGAGCTAGCCGATGAGGACGCCAAGCGAGACGCTGCGCTTGCAGCGGCGATGCCGGAGGTTCCGGACACTTTCAATGAACTGCTCGAGCAGACGCGGAACGCTGAACGCTGGCAAGCAGTGAAGAGTGCCTTCGCGTTGGCGGTCCAGAAGGCGGCCGCATTTGAGGTGAACACGTCATCGGAACGACCATTCTCTTCTGCAAGGTCAGAGGCCTACTGGGACCTCCACTACTCCGAGTATCACGAGCTGCTCCTCCAGCTGCGTGACGTTCTCTCCAATAGTCTGGCAAGTGGAGGGAACATGCTGAGCAAGCTCTGGCCGGGCATTCGCAGTAGCGCTTCTGGTCGGGTGCGGGCGTGCGTGCTGGATCTCCTTACCAGGGCAGATGCGCAAGCGCCTGCAAGCATTGTCGACGAGCTGCTCCAGGACCAGCGAATGTACGTTCTCGGTTATGCTCAACCCTACCTGCAGCGCGGGATCGAGCAGCGCTGGACAAAGTTACCCAAGGCGGTTCAGGCCACGATTTTGAACAACATTCGGTATGGCGCAAAGCCTCCGCAGGGAAACGCTTGGTCAGCGGGGCCGCTGTACAACGCCATCGTGGAGACGGAGCGTCCGCCTGAATCGGCTACTTTCATAGAGCTCACTAAGGTCGCTGAGTCTCCTCTCAAGCTTCCAGACCCTGAATCCGACGCTCTCTCCATTGCGACGCCGAAGCGAATCGAATCTCCGCCACGCTCGCCGATCGGCGGGCTCTCGTCTGAACGACAAGTCCCTTGGACGCATGTTGCGGCGCTTCCTGCGAACCACATTTCCGCCTGTGGCGATGAGCAATGGGCTGAGCTTGTTCCGGTGGTCAGAACGCTCGTCGTGGAATGCCTTCCCAGACCAGATCACCTCCTCGAGCAGACCGATCTGCTAGAGCGGTTGGCTGAATTCGTCGATGCGCAGCGTGAGCGCACGGGTATCGGCGTGACTCTTGAAGTAGAGCACCTCGAGTCGCTCGCGAACTGGGGATTATCGGCGCTTAGTTTTTACGCAGCGTCCGAATTGGGTGCCGACTGCGAACCTTTCGAGGGCTTGGTCGTCGGGCTCCCGCCAAAGGCTGAGTATTGGATGGCGATGGCACGCCTCGTCGACAGACTCCTTTGGCATCCGAAGCTTGTTGACCGCGCAGATCTGAATGATCGGCTCTTCGAAGCGGTCGGGGTATTCCGCCAAGAACCGCCGGACCGAATCGCCTACTACCTGTTCACGAGGATCACTGGATGGTTTCGCGGAAACAACGCGGGGCGCCCGATTTTGAAGGCTTTGTTGCTCGACGAAGTTCGCAATGGCCATGCCCTGGACGGTAGCTTCTGGTTGCTCCGGAACTTCACCGCTGCAGAACAAGACCGCATTCTATCGAGATGGTTCATCGAGGACATTCAACCCGGCATCACCCGCGCGCGGCAGCTCGTGCGCAAGGGAGGAGTGCACGTCGGCTGTGTCACGCTCGTTCGCGATAGTAACGGCAAGAAGACCGGTAGCAACGCCTTCCTCTGGCGCCTCCTCGCTCAACGTCCGACCGATGGGCTCCTATCAGACCCCGCGCTGTACGACCTCTTCGTTGCGCAAGCCATCTTCGGAGCGAAGCAGGCTCTCATCAACGACGCAGTACCGCTGGCGCGCGCGAGCGAGTACTTCGAACTCGTTCTGGCCTGTTGGAACGTGTTGCTGCCAGCGATGTCGGAAGAGCCCTCTGACAAGCAAGCAGCTGTCGCGCTTTGGGCGGTGGGGCCAATCCTCGAAACGGATCCGAAGTCCGAGCACGCCCTGAAGACTACCGACCGAATGGCTTGGTTCCACGCTGCGCTGCCACTAGCGCTGAAGATCATCTCGGAGGGACCTTGGCAGGAGATCTCTCACCTAATTGGGGACCTCAGCGACACCGAGCTGCGCAATACCGTGGGTATCGCCGACATCAAGCCGCTCTTGTTGGCCTTTGACGACCGGGTGAAGACCCTCCCCTCGACGGCTCCGAGCTACCGTTGGGACCACGCCTTGTCGCGCGCGGCCGCGTTGATCGACGCATTGCTCCCGCGAGTTGATCCGACCACCAGTGACTGGATGTTTGAAATGCTGACGCGGTGGGCGGCACCACCGACTTTGAACGAGACCGCCAGAGAGGTTGCGCGAGACTTGCGAGAAGCCCGGTAGCGACACGCATGGGAAGCCTATTCGACAGATTTAGCACCAACGTCTACGAGAACGAGGCGGACGTTGTGCTGCGGTTCTTGATGCCGCTTCTCACGGAATTTCTCGGCTACCAAGCGAACGAGATTCTGCCCGAGCGCAACATGCCGGTGTTGTCGCTTCCTCTGAACCGGCGTAGCTCGGCCTCGATGCGTATTCCGACGTGATCCGATCAGCGTTCCGACGGCATTCGATCAGCGTTCCGAAAGTATCCGATCAGGATTCCGGAGCATTCGATCAGCGATTCCGCTCATTCGATCACCCGTTCCGCCCATCC